>JANNRW010000069.1:0-2244 GCA_031401815.1 Geobacteraceae bacterium
TTGCCACCTTAGCTCAATGGTAGAGCAACCGCTTCGTAAGCGGTAGGTTGCGGGTTCAAGTCCCACAGGTGGCTTCTAGTGTGCCCGCATCGCTTTTAATTGATGCGGGCATTTCATTTGTTTTAGCTTTCTGCGTAGGGAGCAAACCATGAAGCACACGCAGCACCCGGTGACAATAGCTGTTGTCGGCGGCACAGGTGCCGGCAAAACAACCATATCAAACGCAATTCTAGAACGGGTTGGCAGTCGCCATATCGCTTACATCCCGCACGATTCCTACTACAAAAACATTCTCGATATCCCGTTTATCCAACCGAATGTCCGAAATTTTGATCATCCCGACGCATTAGATACACCCCTCATGATTGAACATATTACGCAGTTGCAGAAATGGCAATCGGTTAACATTCCCGTGTACGATTTCGCGTTTTACCAACGCACTGATGAAATGCAACTGGTACAGCCGCAGCCTATTCTCTTGATCGAGGGCATCTTACTCTTCGCGGAACCTGCTTTACGGGATTTATTTGATATCAAAATTTTCGTCGATATTGATGCCGATCTTCGTTTTATTCGGCGACTTCAAAGAGATACGGTCGAAAGAGGCCGCACACTTGAATCCGTTATTAATCAGTACCTCACAACGGTGCGACCCATGCACCTTCAATTCGTTGAACCCAGTCGTCGCTATGCCGATGTCATTATTCCCGAAGGCGGTTATAATCGTGTAGCCATTGACATGGTTGCAGATCGCATTCGAACAATGTTGACTGAACTTGAAAACGATAAATTGGTCTAGCGCCCAATTGCTCTACACTCACATCTATTAATCTTGCCCTTCGTACATAACACTCATATAATGGACGTGATAGAAACGAACCTAAATCCAATTAGCACCATCTTCTGGTGACTGAGATTACACGAGTGACAACACGCTCTCAAGTCGATTCGATTGATACCAAAGATGTGATGACTGTGCTTGACGGTATAAAGTCGCCCATCATCTTGCTCGATCATGCCCATCATATACTAGCCTTGAATCAGCAAGCAAAACTGCTTTTCAATTTGAGTTCAGACGTAATAGATGCTAAAACACTGGCAGACCTTCCCAATGGTGAAGAACTTAATCAGTTGTTTGTGACAAACAACACATTGCGTGAATGGGCAATTGGTAACAGTGTCTATGCCCCTGTCATAGAGGCCACATCACTCGGGTGGACTTTGCTGCTAAATGATGTGAGCCATTACAATCGACTCAATCACAATCAGAGTGAGTCGATGCGATATTTGTTACACGATCTTCGCTCACCGCTAACAGCTATTCAGGGTTTTGCCAGTATGATGGGTTCAGTCGGTGAACTGAATGAAAAACAAGAATATTTCGTTACCAAAATTCTCTCCGGCGTAACACAGATGACAGCCTTGGTCGAGAATGTGCAAGATGCTGGGCGCTATGATCCAGACTCGGGTTCATATCAACTCATGCGGGTCCCAACTGATGTCAGCCTGATTGTTCACAAAATAATCGAGAATCACTTAGTTCCCGTAGAAAAAACCTTATCTGTTACTCTCTCAGTCGCCGACAATCTGCCCATCATTAATGCCGACGAAACCATGCTTCAACGGGCTATTAACAATCTTGTAGACAATGCCATTAAATACACGCCCGATGGAGGGTCAGTTCACGTATCCGTAACCTGCGTCGAAAGCAAAATCATTGTAGCCATTGAGGATAGCGGTCTGGGTATTAGCCCGCAAAATCAGGCGCAGCTTTTCAATCGACATGCGCGGATTCACCGTCAAGAATTCAAGAAAATAAAAGGGACGGGTTTAGGCTTGTTCATCGTTCGCAGTGTTGCCAAGCGGCACGGTGGTGATGCATGGGTAAAGAGTGAAGAAGGTCACGGCAGTACCTTTTATATTAGTATTCCCCTTGAAGGCACGAATCTCCTTTCATCCGCCGAATGAGGGATGTGTAATTTATCATACACTCACCATCCCAAATTGATGTGAGTGTTTAGGATATTGCCTCATGCCAATTCACATACTCCCTGAACTGGTCGTCGCCCAAATTGCAGCGGGCGAAGTTGTTGAACGTCCCGCATCCGTCGTCAAAGAACTGATGGAAAACGCCCTTGATGCAGGCGCACGGCATATTCGGGTTGAGGTTACGGGCGGTGGACGACAACGCATTCGGGTCAGTGACGATGGGACAGGGATTATACCCGAAGAAGTCGAACTCGC
>JANNRW010000070.1:0-2542 GCA_031401815.1 Geobacteraceae bacterium
ACTGAATGTAGTACCGATAAATCTCATGCCGCTGCGCGAGAGAAGAGAGGATATTCTCCTGCTCGTTGATCATTTCCTTCAAAAGACCTGCGCTGAGCTCGACGTTCCCCTGAAAAAGATAGATAAACCGGCTCTGGACAGTCTTGAAGCATACTCCTGGCCGGGGAATGTGAGGGAGTTGGAAAACTGTATGAAAAGAGCGGTCATTCTCTCTTCTGATCCGCTCCTGACAATTGATGATTTTCCTGTGCTCACTTCAACAGGTGGAAATGCACCCGGCTCAACTGAAGATGTGTCTCTTGAATTCCTTGTGGACAGAAAGCTGAGATCATCATTTGTAAATGTGGAAAAGCTTGATAGCGGTGATCTCTACAACATGGTGATAGAACAGGTCGAACGGCCGCTCATTGCCTTTCTTCTTGAGAAGACCCGCTGGAATCAGGTGCGCGCAGCCAGTATCCTCGGGATCAACCGTAATACTCTCCGCAAGAAGATCAGCGATCTGGGGATTGTGATGAAAAAGGAATAAGGAGCCTGTCGGGCTTAGAATTAATCAGCTGCAAATCCGTCTGAACGGTCCATATCTCGCCGCTTTCTTGGTCAATAGAACAACTATTAACCTGCAAAATCGACAAAATCTGACCTCATTCAGCCGAATTTTCGCTTTGACTTCCTAAGTCCGACAGACTCCTGACAGGCTGATTTCATGGCAGGTAATGACTCAGGAATATAAATAATTGAAACGGGGCAAGGCGCAATGAGTGCTTTGCCCCGTTTTGCGCAAACCTACGGGGTCAGCCCTTGAAAATAGAAAAAATGATGTATACTATCCGTAAACAAGCGGAGGTGATCTATGGCGAGGCCACTACGGATAGAATACGAAGGGGCGACACCCCGGCAATCGCCGAGAAAGGGGGCTGGGTATATCTGGCAAACATGACCAAAGGGCTGCGGACCCTGGATCTTGATCCGGTGACCATAACCATTGATCCAACCAGCATCAGACTGAATAATCGCATAACCAGCGACAGTCCCACCAGTTTGCCGCTGAACGATAAATTTGAATTCACATATACACTTACGCCGAGGGTGGATTTGTGTTAGAGAATACCGTCGCAACCCTCAGGGAGGGTGGCGTAAATATCGCCGGGCCGACTGAAATATAGAGTTGCAGTGGAACTTCGCCGATTATCTGCAAAGGTGCGTTAAACATTTCCGGACACGCCTTTGATCCGGGTAAAACATATACGCTCAAGATCGTGGTGAACGAAAAGGTTACCGGCACAAAAGAGCCGGACAATAAAATCGTGCGGGTACCCCTTGATTGGCGGTAGATTCCGGGGACACGTTACTCAATTGACGGGAGCAGCGACCTACGAAACTGTTCCATTCTCCGGAGGTTTTTCCATATATTCTCTGACTTTCAGTGCCCCAAACCGTAACACCTCAGACCCATGCAGAACCTTAATTATCCGCAGGAGTGATCCCTTCTTAACATACACTGCAATGTACGAAGTCCGTAGAATGACAAGCTCCATTGTGCCGGCCACTCTTCCCTGTTTCCCCCGACGGGAAACAGGTGGCAGCATCATTGAAACTTGTTGATATATTTCATTCGTTACATTTATTGCGGCTTCGAGGTTATCTTTTGCAATATATTCAAGAATCGAATCTAAATCTGCTTCGGCCTCCGGCTCCCAAACTACATCCACGCCTGGCACGTTAGGCCGCCTTTTTAAGAAGAGCTGCCTGCCTGGATTTTAGCCGCGTTCCAACTTCCTCATGTGAAGCCGATACTCTGTCCGGCTGATTCACTTTTGCCAGTACCGATTCAACTTGCTCTCTAAACCAACGATCATGCTCAGCAGCAGCAGTGGCGTTAAGCTTCAATTCAAAAGGGAGGCCCGTTACAGTATTAACCTGGCGGATAAAGAGCCGAATTGCCTCGCTCATAGTGAGGCCCAGACTTTTAAAAATTGACTCACACTCAAGTTTTTCTATTTCGTCAACGCGAGCTCTAATAATGGTTTCTGACATGAGTACCACCTCCATGATGATGTGGCCTATTGTAGCTACAATTTATCATCTTTGCAATTCATTTGGGAGAATTCGGGGGACACCTTATTTAAAGGACACCAAGGGGGACGTTGCGAAAGCGCCGGTAAAAGCCGGCAAAGGGTAGGTGGTGCAAGTCCACTACATGGTAAAGCGTAGCGAGCAACCGTGGCCCCGAGTGATGCGTCGGCCCATCGTGAGGTGGGCGGCGAAGCGTTCACAGGGGGCATGCAGGCATGGCTATTGAGCTCCGAAATCACCTGATCCGGGTGCCGACCTAGTGCAGCGCGTGGGAAGGCAACATGGTTCGTCGCGAAAGCGCGAGTGACGCACTGACCCGCGGAGTCAAAGACCCAGAGCATGCATGCAAACTCTTTGCACGGAAACCGGGATATCCCAGAAGTGACCGATTGCTATCCGCAATCGGCCCGGTCAAGGAAGGCCTGTGGCCGTAATCTTGACATGCACGTGACTGGGAAGTCGGACT
>JANNRW010000071.1:0-5419 GCA_031401815.1 Geobacteraceae bacterium
CCCTGAATTGCTCCTCCCATTTGAATTGTTGAGACATTTTCATTGTCATTGCCTCCACAACCAGTAAGCAAGCAAGAGATAATTATCGCCAAATATAGAATCCTCTTTTTCACTTTCACTCTCCTGGGGTTTCTTATTTCGTCTCGCCAACGTCGTGGGCGCTGACCTGACGGCTTAATCGATCAGGTCTAGCTGCCTGGTTATGCATTATCTGCAATTTTCAGCCTCATCTTTGCCATCTTCTGCGGCACGCATTGCTTTTTTCGCATAATCCCTGAGTTCGGAAAGGTTGTCAGCGTTGTAAGCGCGTTGTGCATACGTGTAAGCATCATCAAAATTGTTTGTAGCTTCATCACAGTTGCAGTCTTCGGCAGCAGACTTTGCATCATCTGCTGCGTTTTTAGCTTTTCTCGCGTAGTCCTGTGCATCGTCAAATGAGGTTCCGTTGTATGATTTTCTTGCGTAGCTGTAGGTATCGTCACCATTACTTACAGCATCTGCGCATTCAGCTAGAACAACTACTGGTGATAAAAATAGAAAAGGGGCTAAAATCATTCCGATCATTCTCATAGAGTTTTTCCTTGTTGCATCAAGGTGGTGAGAGCCTGCTGTGTGGCGAAGCGAAAACTGAAGTACCAGATTGTTAGACCCTCAAGGTTTGTAACGTCCGATTTCCCGATCACTCAGAGGACCGATAATTGTACGCGTCACAGATTTCGGGTACTCACCTCGTACCAACTCTCTTTCCCAAGTTGAACTGTTCATGCGGTACAGAGGCGGCAGAACCCAACTGATTTTTTCGAGACCGGAGATTGGGTCTTCATCAACTGTTAGCTGATGAACGTAATTCGCGTGTAAAGATGGATTATGTCCGCAAAAACAGTGGTTCTGGTCCCAGTGTGATTTATATGGGTTTTCTTTTGGTCGCCTTGAGTAAGATGCAAGCTCCGTTACGTAGTACTCATGGACGGCATATATCGTTTCGACAATTTCGGTTATTGCCTGCCGAGAAATGCGGGGGCGTAGAATCCCTGCAATGCAATCCTCTACGGCAGCATGATCGCCGATCCATTCCCATGTTAGTAGCCATGCCTTTTGGTTTCTTCTCATTTTCTCCTGCCATATCGGGGTGCCCGGTTGACCCGCAAGCCCGGTCTTTTCGGGCTGGAGGCATCCAACCGGCTGGTTGGGACATTCATTATTTTGTTGATGTTTAGACGCGACACCTATTTCATCCCTCGACACCTATTTCATCCCGTTGATTTTGATATCATTTTGACTCAAATTTGTTTCTAGCTTCATAGAGGAGATTGGCATAATAAGCCTCGGCGAGATTAATAAGCGTCACGGGGTCGGGGTTCTGCAAGACGCTGCCGAGGTGCTTGGGCGGGGGAGTGACAACCGCCACAGTAAACTTTACACCTTGAATTTGCTCACAGGGCAAGCGTCGTTCACGTGGAGTCCCTTGATCGACCAACCAATGAGGACCAGTTCCATCGATAAGTAGAGTGGCCGCTGGTGAAGGCGCAGCACCAACCGACTCACTGCTGAAGGAAAATGGGTGCATGACGAAGGCCAGGGAACTTGCTCCTTCATGGAGGTCATTGTTTCTTCTATCGTTTAGAAACAGAAGCAGGTCGTCATTCATGCACTCTTTTTTTTTCAATTCCCGCCAACTTTTGAAACCATTCAGCTCCATAGCCGCCTTATTCTTCAAGATCGCATCCCCGATTGATCTTACCTGGGCGACACAGGTGCTAAAAGACTCGGCGAATGCCACTGGATCGCGGGTGCCAACAGAATTGGACTTAGGCCCAGAAGCACCCGACATAATCTGGACATTTGAGACAACAGATGGCGAAACCAAGTCGTGCAGACGCACAATAGCTGTGCGCGCATCTCGTAGTTTGACCACCGCACCATTAAACATTGTTGTATCCTCCTGTCTGCTCACGCAGGTCACTGGATTAAGGTATTGGTCGGCACACCCAACGGGGTAGAGGGTCTGCGGGCTTCACCGCAGCACCCGATGGTTGTCTGTTATCATTTGTCTTGGAAAAGATTCTCGCAGTCTTCGCAACCCTCACAGCCAAAATAAGTTGTCGTCTCCGATGATTTCACGGTAGCAAAACCTCCGGCATTAATGTTCCACTCGGATGCCTTGCCCTCTTTGGTATAGGTGCCACGGACGAAGCATGGTAGCCAATTATAGGAATCATGGATTTTACTATATGGAATTGTCTCGGCCTTTTTGAAAAACTGTCTAACCTCCTCCTCTGAGAGAATGAAGTTTGCGCAAATCTCTTTTGACTGGTCTTTTTCGTTTACGCCTTTTTCAATGATTTTTATCTCAGCATTTTCAGGGATTATTAGCTTATCTGAGGATTCGGCCGGAGTTGGTAGAAAGGCGTTCCCTGCAAAGAGAAGTAGGGTAGAGGCTACGATGACGGACTTCATTTTTATCATTTTTGCCTTTCTCCTCATTTCAGACAACAACCTATTATCCTTTCAGGAAACTTATACATGTATAAATAAACATAAAATAAACTTATACATGTATAAACTAAATTACTCGGTATTTAAGTTGTGTAAGTTTATATATCTATAAATAACGGCCTTATTCCCAGCTTTCTCATGTTTATACATCTATAAAGATTTACTGGCCTTCGCTCTTCTTGAAGTTTCTTCTATTATCAACTTTTCCAGCCCCGTTCCGGCTATGCACCCATAACGGAACCAATTGGAGCCAGGCTTTTGTTATGGCAATTTCCTGACACAGGCAAGATTTCATCACACCCCCCTCAAACACAAAAAGCCGCACTGCCGGTCTCCCGGTAATGCGGCTTTTTTCATCATGAATTCAGCCCGCCTTGTCATATCGCACCTCATTACAATAAGTTCCGGATCACATTATAACTATGGCTAATTAGTGTCAATATATTTGAAGGGATGAGCAGATCCATTACTCACGCGACGGTGCAACGACGCGACGGGAGGCAGGCAAAACCTTTAACCCAAAACTATAGTTAGCCACAGATAAAGGCCGATAACTGCCGATATTATCTTGAAAAACATTTTGCCACGGATTTACACGGATAAAGGCATAAACCAGGCTGTTTTCTCACGGAGGCACGGAGACACAGGGGAAACCATGCAAAAGACGAATAACAATTCAAATACTTTTTATTTACAGGGATGAACAGGATGGACGGGATAGATCAAAATCGTGAAGCAATGAAAACATCTACCCACTGATGAACCGGAGAACAGGAAGAACTTAGGTTGAGATCGGCAGTTAGCCGCTTTTATCTGTGGCTAAACGCAGTTTTTTGCTTGAAGGTATTTCATGTTTAACCCGAAAAAAGATTATGATTTTATCCGCCTTGATCCCCTTCATCCCTGTTAAAATGCTCTACCTGTTTCAAGAAAAACCGGACAGGCCGGAACAGTGTAACACCTTGAATAGACGCGGAAAAGGCGATTTAAAGGATAGTGAACTATGCCGCCAGTTTAAATGAAGCCGTTATTTCGTCCCAAGGAACAGAGTAGCAACCCCCTGAATCCTTCTCGACAAGGCCGATCATCTCAAGCGCCTTGATATCGTCATGAACATTTTTGTAATGTCTGTTCAGCCTCTTCGCAAGGGCGTAAATTGTCATGGCGCTGGTCTTGTGAAGCGTGTCCAGTAGTATGAACCTCTTTGGAGTGATGTACTCCAGGAAGGTTTTCATGTCACCAAAATAGACACGCTCAACCGGGGATTCCGGAATAATCCCTTTTTCTGCATTCTCCAGAATTTCCATTACTTCGTTATTGAAGTCGGTCTCACTTATTATCCCCACATTGAAATCTCTTTTCATAAAGCCCCCTTATCAAGCCATGCTGACTTGTCTGCGTTAAAGTCTCTGAAGAGTTGGGGCAGAGTCACAAACCGGTAAGGATTTTCCCTGTCTCCGATATGGCGATGATCTCCCTTGCCTCGCTCATTGTCATATCTGACAATGCATGTTCCGTCTGTAAGCCCGAAATAGAGGCGGTACTTGAAAGGATGTGAACAGCCAGAAATAGAAGGAGATACTCGCCATGCAACAACTTCAGTTATTGTTCCGCCGATAATTCGCTTCTCTCTGACAATAAGCTCTGATCCCATTTTCATTCCTCAATGTATATGGTAATTTTTACTATATAACTCTTGTCTTTGCAACTGTTCTTCATACAGCTTTCGCCGTCCCTGTAGACTGACAAGCTTTCCGAAGCTGATGTCGGTTTAATTTCTGTTACATGCTTCAAGAGGTTGCGGTTTCTCTTTTTCATAACCATGGCGGTTAAGGAAGGGGGCGGACGTTCGAAACGCTGGGTGACGCCCATAAAAACAAGGGGTTACAGATTGCACTGTAACCCCTTTTCTTTTGCTTGTGTAATTCATAAGAGTGTGGAGACTTTACTTGATGCAGACCCTTCTTACCTCCTTGATATCTGTCAACCCCTGGAAGCACTTCAGTATGCCATCCTGCTTCAGAGTAGTCATACCGTCTGCCATTGCCTGTCGCCGGATATATTCAACTTCACCCTTCTTCTTGATAAGACTACGCATCGCATCCGTGCCGGTCAGGATTTCGTGCAGGCCGAGCCTCCCCTTGTAGCCGGAATCGCCACATTTGGGGCAGCCTGTCGGACGTGAGAGGGTAATGGTTGAGCGATCAATTCCGGTTCGAACAAAGGCCTCCTCACCATACTCCACAATGATTTCATTAATCTCCTCATCTGTAGGGGTATAATCCTCTGCGCAGGCGCTGCATATCCGCCTCGCAAGACGCTGCGCAAGTATGCAGAGGATGGCATCGGAAAAGCTGAACGGATCCATACCCATATCGAGTAAACGGGTAACAGTTTCAGGGGCTGAATTGGTATGAAGGGTAGAGAAGACCAGATGGCCGGTTAGGGATGCTTCTATACCCATGGAGGTTGTCTCTTCATCCCGCATCTCACCGACCATGATTACATCGGGGTCAGCACGGAGAAAGGCTCTGAGCGCGGTTGCAAAGGTGAAACCTATCTTGTTGTTGACCTGTACCTGGCGCAGCCCTTTCTGGGTTATCTCGACCGGGTCTTCAGCAGTCCAGATTTTTGTTTCCGGAGTATTGATTGTTGATACTGCTGAATGAAGTGTCGTGGTCTTTCCTGAGCCGGTAGGGCCGACAACCAGTATGAGGCCGTACGGTTTTATGATGGAGTCCTTGAATGCAGCCATGTTTCTCTCTGTAAGGCCCAGTTTGTCAAACGGGATAGGTTCTCCGGATGCCAGAATCCGCATTACAACATCTTCGAGCTGACCTGCTGTCGGAAGGGTTGCAACCCTGAGCTCTACATCTATGGGGCCAAATTTCTTGAAGTCGATCTTCCCGTCCTGCGGCTTGCG
>JANNRW010000072.1:0-1518 GCA_031401815.1 Geobacteraceae bacterium
GTTTCAATGACCGGCTTGAAATCTCCGGTGTCGTTCTTACCAAACTTGACGGCGATGCAAAGGGTGGCGCAGCTCTTTCGATCAGAGCGGTAACCGGCAAGCCGGTCAAGTTTGTCGGTGTCGGTGAAAAACTCGATGCCCTCGAAGTGTTCCACGCTGATCGCCTCGTTTCAAGGATCCTTGGTATGGGTGATGTCCTCTCTCTTGTAGAGAAGGCCCATTCTGTATTTGATGAGGGAGAGGCAAAACGGCTTACCGATAAGCTGAAGAAGAACAAGTTCGACCTCGAGGATTTTCGCAACCAGCTTCAGCAGGTTAAAAAGCTCGGTTCCCTGGATTCCATAATGGGGATGATTCCCGGCATGGGTAAGGTGATGAAACAGATGGAGGGGATGGCGCCGCCGGAAAAAGAGATGAAGCGGATCGAGGCTATCATAAACTCCATGACCATGAAAGAGCGGGCCAATCATACGATAATCAACGGCAGCAGGCGTTTAAGGATAGCAAGCGGCAGCGGAACTTCTGTTCAGGAGGTCAATCAGCTGTTGAAACGCTTCATGGATGCCCAGAGAATGATGCAGCAGCTCCAGAAGATGGGGCCGATGGGAATGATGAAAGGTATGAAGGGGCTTAAGGGGATGGGGAAATTCCCGTTTTAGATTTCTGACTCAGATGTTGAGAAATAAAATAACATAATGCGGCCATGATGTCGCAGCAAAACCAGGAGGATACAGATGGCTGTAAAAATGAGACTTGCCCGTGCCGGCGCAAAGAAAAAGCCTTTTTATCAGGTAGTAATTGCTGATGAGCGTGCCAGAAGAGACGGAAGGTTTATCGCCAATGTAGGCACATACGACCCGAATCAGAACCCTGCCGCATTTAAGATTAACGAAGGCGAGGCTCTCTGCTGGCTTGGCAAGGGTGTTCAGCCTACCGATACAGTAAGGCAGCTCCTGAAGGGTGCTGGAGTCTGGGCTAAATTTAAAACAAAAACTGCTTGATTCACTTGCTCCAAAACCGGCACGCCGGATATTCCAGTGATACAAGGATACCGACATGAGACAGCTCGTTGAGACCATTGCTAAAGCACTTGTTGATGACCCTTCCCAAGTTGTGGCTACCGAGGAGATGGAAGAGGATACTATCGTCATCAAACTCACTGTTGCCAAAGAGGATATGGGGCGGATAATCGGGAAGGAGGGACGCACTGCGAAAGCTGTCCGTACTCTGCTGAATGCTGTCTCTACCAAGGACAACAAGAAAGCCATCCTCAAGATAGTTGAGTAATGACTGCTGATAACCTGATTCTGATGGGGAAGATTGCTGCAACCCACGGCATCAAAGGTCAGCTCAGGGTTGTTCCATATTCGGGTATGGCTGATAATCTTCTTCTCTGCAAATCTCTTTTTGTGCGAGACGCAAGGGGAGAGATTACTCAATTAGAAGTCACTTCGGCTGCCATTCACGGCAAGAAACTGCTTGTTACTCTGCAAGGGTTTTCCGGGATTAATCAGGTGC
>JANNRW010000073.1:0-8023 GCA_031401815.1 Geobacteraceae bacterium
TCCCTTGACGGGAGGGGATTGAGGGGTGGGTGAAGGTGCCGTCATCGTAAAGCATGGCAAATTACCCCACCCCCTAACCCCCTCCCGCAAGGGGAGGGGGGACTTATAAGGCAACTGCAAATACCAAACCGGACACTACTGCCTTTGTCCCTGTAAAAAAAGGATTTTGACGTGAGCTGAATAATTTAAGTCATATCTTTTTATTAAAGCCTTCCGTTGCGTCGTCGCGGCGCTGCGTGAGATCGGTTTAGAGTTGATCGGCTCTGCTTTGGGATTCGTATTAATCGAAAAAAACCGCCCACCGGTTATCCCGGCAAGGCGGCTTCTGTTTTAATCGTTATCCCATCCTGCCATTATGCACTCCATCACATCAAATTTCGCTCACATTATAACAGCGTTTAATTAGTGTCAACATGTTTTATCAGGCATTTGTTTATGGGCGATTGAAGCTCGGCTACAGAGAATTTCTGGGTTTCCGTTCGCCTGCCAGATTGTCCAGTGTCTGGGTCAGACGAAACTGAAGCCCGTGCAGAGTCAAAAACTTATCTCTCACAGAGGCACGAAGGCACGGGGGAAGTCAAAACCAACAGGCTTTGATGTTTCCCCTAAGATTTCTGCGTATTTCCTGGTTTTCTTTGTGCCTCCATGAGAGTAACCTGTTTTCGGGAAACTCGGGACATGCCCCCTATTTCCCTTCTGACAATCCCGCTCACTTCATTTATCCGAGATCTTATTTCGTCCTGGCGGCAAAAAATTCTCCCCCTGTCATCACGCTCCTGCTGGTCTTCTCCTCAAGATCCACAAAAACAATTGTTCACGCAACGACTACTCCTCAAAACTAATCTCTCCATGATCATCAACTGAGAAAACATAATGCTCCTTCATGCTTGCTTTCCCGCTGTGGGTAACAACCAGAACCCGTTTACCGTCGGTACGGATATGAACGATACCGTACTGGCTCTTGATGTAGGCATTGTCAACCGGTTCAGTCTCACCTTTACGGCAAAGATTCGCCTCTTTTTTGAAGAAAGCCACCATTTCAGTGACATAGACCAGAGGCTTTGCGACTGACTGACGGGAGTATTTGCCAAGTGCACCCATGAGTGTTGCGCGGGGATGAATATACTCCTCCATGGCGTTTTCATCCCCTGAAGAGACGATACTGACTACCGGGCGAATAGCTGAAAGCATGTTCGGGTTGAATTCATGAGAACCATGGTGGGGAACCTTGAGTATCTCTGACTCCAGGGAAATGTCGTCGGTCTTGCTCTTCTCCAGCAGGCGTTCTTCCGACTCTTCATTGAGATCGGCGCCTAAAAGGAAACGGACATTTCCATAGGTCAACCTGAGAGCCACAGAATGGCCGTTGATGGTGTGAGAGTCCGAAGGTGAATTCCTCGAACCGGGCTTATTGAGTAATCGAAGCGTCGGTTTGCCCTGGAGTGTATCGACAATCGGCCCTAGAACCTTTACGGTTACCCCTTCTGCCTTGAGAAAGTCAAAGACGGCATCGTCTCCGTAAGCAATGCGACGGACTTCGCCTAATGCCCCAGCCGTACGAAGATTAATCAGGGATTGCTGCCATTTTTGAAAGTTTTCGCTCAGCCTGGCAGATGCGATTGTAGTCAGGTCGTCAACAAGCTCTGAGCAGTAGAGCTTGCCAACATTCAATACAGTTGCTCCGAAGGCATCTTTATCCTTTGGTTTTCCTGACACTTTGAACAGCCCGTTATGGAATACCCGCTGCGGTGCAATAGCCGGTTTTCCATTGACTTGCTTGTCAAGAATCTTCAGCAGCCCTTCGATATGGTCGCCGTCGCCGTGGGTCACAACCACGGCACCCACAGGAAGCGGCTTACTTCTCCGGGAGAGTTCATAAAGAACCGACGTATAGCGAACCATCGGATCACCCTTGCCGCCGTCAATTATGACAATCTCCCCTTTGGGGGTTTCGATGATTGCCCCGTCTCCCTGGCCAACATCTACAAAACGTACTTTCAGGACATCAGTCTGTTCCGAGAGCTTGGCCTTGGCAGGAAGATAGCCCTTACCAAGCTGCCAAACCGATTTGCCTCCAGCGACTGGAACCTTCAACCATAGTTCGATTTCGGTTTTGTTGCCGCTATTGCCGGTTACCGTAACCTTATCCCCCCAGAACAGGGTCACAAGAAACTTACCGGCTGCGTCGTTGACATTTACCAGATTGCTTTGGATGTAACGAATATCACTCATTATAGTCCTCCTTACAAAAGTATAAGCCTCAATCTCCCAACCAACTGAACAGTTCAATCAATGGAGCTATCCAATGGAGCCGATTTTCCCGAGCATATCAAGTGAAGTCCCGAGGACAAGCGGTGCCAGTGCTGCCACAAGGTTCATCATCTGGGTGAGCGCCGGTGGGATGATCACCTTTGCCGGTGGTTGAAGCATTACTGGCACTTGTCCTTGGGCGGTGGTCGCTGCATTAGCCAATCGCTCGCCAACGGCAGTCATCCGCCTGTCCAGTACAAGCGCCGCAGGCAGATACATTCCGGCCAAAAGCGAAGTAAATACACATCCGGCAGCTGTTTTTGTTGCATCTGCAACATCCTTGAGGAGCGCTGCCTGTCCGCTTAACTGCTTGAACAACTTGTCTTCAGTAGCGTTTACAAGAAGAAGATTCAATTTTTCTGGGCTATCTTCCGGCAAAACCAAAACAGTGAGATACGAAAAAAGAGTCTTTATTTCAAAGATTCCAGCAACCAGCATCAAGGAAGAGATGTAAAGGAGGATTCGCAACTCGGTAGTTTGCCGAATCATGTGACCAATTCGGTCTTCATCTTTCTGTCTCGGAGAAAAGAGGATAAAACAGGCCGCGCCAACAACGAAGACAACGGATATGGCTCCACTCCACGAGGCGTAAAGAATTACCTTCGAGCAATCTTTTAAATAGTTCTCCATCAGATTGACTATTATTTGAATGCTTGTGTTTTCCAGTTGAATTAGCGAACAGGTGATGTAAGAGAGTATGCCCAATCCGACTATGACGCCAACCCTCTCGATTCGTTCGCAGGCGTCAAGAGAGCGCCAGATTACCGCAATGCTAGTTACAATCAGGGTAATGAAAGCGAGATAGAAGACGAAGAGTGAAGTCCCCCAGCGAATGCGTGGTGTCAGGAGTTTCGCTGCCAAGAGCTTTTGGTCGTACTGGAAATTAATGGTGAAGCCTTGCCATTCGGTAGTGTGTAATTTTAAGGCATAGATAATAGTTGCAAAAACGAGAAGGATAGTCGCAACACAGAGAAGAGGGGAAAGACTATAAATGATTTCCTTAGCCTTGGGGAATAGCCATGTACCTAGTTTCATTCAAGGTTCTCCTTTCCGCAATTTTGCCTCAGGCTGACCTTACCTGCTAATAAAGAGTAAATAATGGCATATCGTAAGAGATAAAGAAGAGTACTTTGTTTTCCACATCCTTGCTCCCTTCGATTTGCCGACCCCGCTGATAGGCAAGGCCAAAAGCAAGTGGGAGTTTCCGGACACCGTAGGAAAGGTATGCACCCGGTGTAAAAATGTCACTGAACGATAATTTCTCCTTGATACCGTTGATCTTCAGAGTAACCGGATATCCGAGGTCGATCGGCGACACCATTACGCCAAGAGAATCGCCGCTGGGCAGTCCGTAACTCCATTCCAGGCCAATTGGAGCGATGATGCCGCTCCTGTCTTTCTTGCCATCATTGTTCGTATCGAACGTAGTACCGTAGCCAAAACCCAAATAAGACGAGAGCAAAACATGAGCGACCCGGTTCTGCCGCTTGATGGAAAAACTTACAGCCGGCAGGGTGTATTCGCTGAGAATAGCCTTCACCTCTTTGGAAGAAGTCGCATCTGCCAGTCGAGCGAAAAAGAGGATCTGATGTTTAAGTTTGTCGAGATTTATATCCTTGTCCGCGCCTATTTCTTTAAGCAACCGGATCGCCGCTATTACATTCTCGGTTATGGTCGCTTTTTTCTTCGGATCTGCTTTGGCATCGCTCTCTTCCCTTAACCTGTCATCAAGGAAAACAGCCAGCTTTTTGGAAGAAGCCAAGACTGTTGCAGAGAGTGCCGTTATCTCACCCTGAAAAAGTTCAACATGCTCGATAATTGGAGCGTCCGCTCTCTTGCAAAAGAATAAAGCCGGATCAGTGGTGCATGCTGCCTTGAATCCGTCCGTGTTAATCCTCAACTTACCCTTGTTTGTTTCGTAGTGACGGAGCAGTCGGTCGAGGTGAGTGAATACATCAATCGATTTTTGAGCTTGTGCCTTCAGGTCGGATATAGATGTTGGTGTCACGGACTCTATGACGGAATATTTCTTCAGTAAATCATTTAAGGCGACAAGTTCCTGCCGTACGGCGACGGGTTGATCCCAGAATCCGTTGATTAAATCGCGGGTCTGCTGATTAGCGTTTATCGGCATTGTGTTGATTGGCTGTGGGGAACCGTTAATCTCTACGCTGAGGATCTGAGCGTACTTCAAGTACTGCTCCATGCCATCACCTGCCAACTTTGCCAGATCGATCTGCTTGGTAACGCTTTGGGCGAAGGTTCTGGTGACAAAAGTGGCCAGATCGTTTTGAACCGCTTTCTCCCAGATATTTTTTGACGACAGCAGTACTTTCAGATCGCCGTCGGCAATATATGAGTAGGTTTGCGGGAAGAACTTCTTGAATTCATTGTTATCTTTCAACCTCTGCTCGAAAATATAAAAATTGTTCTCTTTTGCCCGCTCCAACAAAAAATCGGTGGTGCCCTGAATGATCGTGTCGGTGCTTGCTTTGACAACACTTGGTAATAGTGTTAAGACGACTGCAATGATAATGAAAAATCGTTTCATACGTCCTCCAGTTTAATTGAAATCCTCATAAGAAACTTTTGCAATGGTTCACTGCTGACTCTTCACAGCTATCGCATTTAATGCAGTGGATTTGTCCGAGCTCCCTTTTGAACTGCCGAAGTAGTACCCAAATATCGTGGTCAACGCTGAAGAGAGAACACCGAGAATGTAGAGCACAAAGTCTTTCACCATTGCCCGCCGCTCCTTTGCATCTTCAGCAGCTTCCCTGGCATTGGCGACCTGAAGCTTGAGCCTGTCCCGCTCTTTGCGCTGCTCATCCATTCTGCCGGGCTCCTTTTTTTCAGCTTTTGAAGAGCTGATTCTGTTAAATGCAGCTTCTGCATCTGCCAGCGATTTCAGGGCAGATCGCAACTCAACCGACTCTCTGGAAGGGGTTTTCGCCACGTAGACAAAATATCCGAACATGAAAAAGGTCAAGATGACCGTGCCGATAGCGAGCATCGGCCCAGTGTTTTTTGCAAGCCAGGATTCGTTACGCGCTGATACTGCTGCATCTGGTCCTGGCGGAGTTACGACTGTCCCGGTCGGTTTTGGTGGAACGGCAATATCTGCTCCTTGTTTACTTACGACTGTCTCTGCTGGTTTTGCCGGTACTGCAACATCAGTTCCTTGCGCATTTACAGCTGCCCCTGCTGGTTTAGGATCAATGATATCAGGCATTTTACCCTCCTTTATCTGATGTTTCCCTCTCTCTCCAAAATCGTAACTCTCCATTTACCGAACCATCAACAAGCCTCAACACCTCAACAATTCAACCACTCAACTCTACAAAAACCCGATCTTGCGCTTCGTTTTCTCAGGCGGAGCCATCAACTGCCGGATGGCGTCGAATACCTCCATGAACTGCTTGTCGTGCTTGTCGTATTTATTTTCCAGCTCGTCAAGCCTCTTTGCCAGCACCCGGTTCGAAGCGGCCAGTTCGCGCAGCTGCACGAACGCCCGCATGATGGCTATGTTCACCTGGACGGCGTGGTTGCTGTTCAGAACGCTGGAGAGCATGGCAACTCCTTGTTCGGTAAAGGCATGTGGAAGATAACGACGGCCACCTCGACCTTCCGGTTTTGACATTCCAATTTGGAATCTCAAAGAATCAGCTTCTTCGCTCGTAAGCTGAAACATGAAGTCTTGCGGAAATCGGTCAATGTTGCGCTTTACAGCCTTGTTAAGATTCGACGTTTCTACGCCATACATTTCAGCAAGGTCGCTGTCCATAAGGACTTTTTGCCCACGGATGAGATAGATCTTTCCTCTGATTACTTCCATTGGTAACGGTACGTCCATCACACTCTCCAACCCCTCAACCCCTCAACATCACCCCCCAAACCTCTCCTTCATCACCCTGTCGATATCAGCGAGCGACATGATCTTGAGCGGGCTGCTTGCGCCACGGAGCTGAACATGCGGCCAGTCCTTGAAGCTCTTCCAGAGTCCGCCTGCATCTAACCGGGCCCCTTTGGCCTGCTGCGCGTAGTGAACGTAACCGTTAATCCCTTCCACTTTTTTCTGGGTTGACCACTCGGTTTTCCCTGCGACAATCCAGACGCAGTCAGCTGCCTCACCCCACTGGTGCCAGGAGAGACCGGGAATGGCGTTTGTGACCGGTGCGCCGTTCTGTGGGCCTGCCGTGGCGATGCAGTCGGCCAGAAATGGCGCTCCGGCAGCGGTCAGTTCGGCAATTTTCAGGTTGATCTGCTCTTTTGTACGCGATTGACGCCAGAGTTTTGCCTGTTCCAGCGGTGTCCTTATGCCGAAATAGGGGCGCATCTCCACCCCCTGTTCACGGCAGGCTGCAAGCAGTTCATGCAGTTTGTCCCGGAAGGCAGGGACGAGTATCGATTCATCAATAGCCATATTCTTCCTCCTTTCCTTTAATCAAGTTGAATCTTGTGGCTGTATCGGCTGTTTATGCCGCGCAGATGCCGTATTTCGGCAGAATCTCGTGGGATACTGTCAGGCGGTGCATCTGTAGTGCGTCGTGGAACCGCTTCCAGTTGCTGGTGAGAAAGCCGTCATTGTACTCGTACTCAGGAAGCTCCACCGCACTCCCGAGCGCTTCGGCTTTCCAGGAGTTTCTCCCCTTGTCGTTGTAGACAAGCTCTTCGGCAATCGGGGTGTCGCCAGCTTTGAAGGTTCCGTCACTGATTGCGTTCAGCCACTGCTTGTGCCGCTTATTGCCATCCTTCTCCCTGATGCTTTTAAAGAGCTGTTTCATGGCAGCAAGATTTGCTTCGTCAAGCCCTGTGACTTTGGCCTCAGGATCTCCTGCCAGGTACTGTTTCATGGCAACGCACATCCGGTCAGCTGCCTTGCAGAACTCTTCAGTGTTGTTCCTACTGACCGGCTCTTTTCGACCATTTTTGTACTGCCAGGAGAGGAAGGGCATGTCAGGCAGAATGTTGGCGCGACCATGGCCGAGAGCGGGGATGGCATCGTCCAGCAGATCGCCCAGAAAGGTATCGAGATTCTTGAAAACCCCTGTTTTCCCGGTCTCCCTGGCCTTCTCCACCTCATTTACTTCATGCAGCACACCGGCAAACTGCTGGTGCGCCCAGGTATCTGCATAGACATGCATGACAATTCCCAGCCGATGCAGTCCATACGGCTTGTCCCTGTCGCAAATTGCGGCCTTTACCATGTCTTTGGCAACAGGAGAGTCGGGCAGGCAGATCAGCTTGTTGATGAACTTTCCTTCAGGAGTTGCATCCCCTTCCAGATTGCCGTTGCCCGGAAGAAAATGAAACGGAAGCCAGACTTCGCGGTTATCGCCATCAACAAGGTTTTTCGGATCCCACATGACATGCGCCGAACTTATCCGGTGATAACGGGCACCGTTGTTGAAACAGACCGGCCCGCTACAGGTTGCATCATCAACGTACTGGGCAGAGTAGGCGATGATCTCCGCATCTTCGTGAGGGAACCCGGCTATCCGGGCGGTTACGTAGGTTACTGCGTGGTGAAAATCTATCTGCATTGAAATACCCCCTTAGACGAATCTGACACATAACCCATCCCCCTCCTGACCTCCCCCTTGAAAGGGGAGGAGACCCGATAAAATCCCCTCTCCCTCAGGGAGAGGGTCAGGGTGAGGGTGGGGCAGTATTTGCCTTTAGTTGCGTCGTTGCGTCGTTGCGTGATTCATGA
>JANNRW010000074.1:0-3983 GCA_031401815.1 Geobacteraceae bacterium
GAGACACAGAGGAAATCATTGAGATTATTTGAAATCACCGTACAACCTGAAAGGTGAACACAAATGAAGCTGATATTTTATCTAAGTCTCTGTAATGATTATCTCAGTGCCTCTGTGTCTCTGTGTTAAATGCTTTTTCTAAGTTTATTTTTAGCGGGCTTGGAATTAGCTGCTAACTGAACTATTGTGCATAGCAAAATTTAATGCTAGTATCACTTCTCCAAACGCCCGGCAAGGAGGTTCAAGATGGCGATTATAACGATATCCCGAGAAATGGGTACCGGTGCATACAGCATTGCAAAGGATCTTGCAAAGAAGTTGAAGTACACTCTTGTGGATGGAGTCAAGATTGCCGAGGTTGCCGGAGCTTATGGCCTTACCACCGAAATACTTGAGCGTGTAGATGAAAAACCGCCGGTATATAGAACAGCGGAAGACTGTTTGCAGGCAGCTCACCTGAACATGCTTGAGCTGATACTGCTTGATTTTGCAAAAAAGGGTAATGTAATTCTGTACGGCAGAGGCTGTCAGGATCTATTGAAAGGGCTGTCAAACGTACTCAAAATCAGATTTATTGCCCCTTTTGAAGACAGGGTCGAGAAATTTGCCGAGCGTGAATGGATCGATCCTGATCTTGCCCACGAAATAATCAGAAAAAGTGATCATCAAAGAGCTGGTTTCATACATTTCTACTTTGATCGTAACTGGAACGACCCGCTTTGTTATGATCTGGTTTTAAATACGTCGGTAATGACACCGTCAGTAATTGTAGATTGTATTATCGCTGCTGCGAAAGATGGTAAGCTAAAGAGCAATGAGGAGGAGGTCGCAAGGCTTCTGGATGACATCATACTTGCGAAAAAAGTGGAAACAGCGCTTTTGCGTTGCGGGAAAATAGGGAGCTTCCATCTGAAGATTGCAGCCTACAAGGGAAAAGTGAATCTTGTCGGACATGTCCATTCTGATGCCGAACTTGCGGAAGCTGTTGCACTTGTCAAGGCTGTTCCGGGGGTTGTGTCAGTGATAAACGAGCTGCAGGTTATCTCTTTTGATCGATTCAAGGAGTAGACTGTAGCGCAACTGTTGTATATTCAGGTTTATTGCTCTTCATCCTCATCCGTATCGAATTCATCATCATACGGAGTATCCGGATCATCTTCCAGATCTTCTTCACCATAAACAAGCAGGGGCTGATCATCTTCTTCATTTATGTCTTCAAACCTTGCAAGAAGATCACTGTCAGTGCAGAATTTTCCTACCCTGAAGCCGCAGCTGTCAAGATCACAAAGATCAAAGAGCTGTATCTCGCTGCATAATCTTTCTATGGGCTTCTTGTTGTCCCCTGCATCCATGAATGCTACTCCTTGTCACAGCCTGCCAGAAATTCCACAGCTTTCTGCACATCATCCCTGCAACCTATGTAAACAGGTTCCGTATGATCAAGGCACTCCGGTTTAATATCCAGAATGGGAGTTACGCCGTTACTTGCAGATCCTCCGGCCTGTTCGACAAGAAACGCCATCGGGTTGAGTTCGAAAAGAAGTCTCAGTTTCCCTTTTGGTGCCTTTGCAAGTGCAGGATAAAGAAAAATCCCTTTCCCTTTCATCAGGATCTGGTTGATATCAGGGACAAAACCGCCGGAATATCTCAGCTTGTTCCCCCGCTCTTCGAGATATTTGACAAAGTTTTCCGTCCCTTTGGAGTATTTGTTTCGCTGTCCGCCAGGCGAGTAGATATTCCCGGACAAGGACATGCAGATATTCTCTCTTGAAAGGGTATACTCCATAAGCTGGTTCATGGTGAATTCGTGAACACCGTTACCTACCGAGTAAACCATCGAGACTCTGGGGCCGTAAAGAAGATAGAGCGCTGCAACCTGTTTGCGCCCCTCCTGAAAAAGATCGCAACCTTTGTAGATGGAAACAATTGTGCCGATAGAGAGGTTGACATCTACAAGTGATGATCCGTCAAGCGGGTCATATGCCACAGAATAAAGACCGTCAGCATCAGCCTGTGCAGAGTAGATTTCGTCCATCTCCTCCGAAGCAATATTGCAGACAACCCCTGAGTGAATCAGTCGTTTTCTCAATATCCTGTCTGAGAGAACATCCAGGGCAAGTTGCTCTTCACCATAGAGATTTGAAGTCCCGGCAACACCGAGGTCACCGGTACGTACTGCATTTATGACGTATTTGCTCCCCTCGGCAATCTCGCAGATAAGATGGATGAGGTTGTCACAAATATTCTGGCTTCTCAGGTGTCTGCGAAGGTCGAGCTGAAATCTGGTTTTACCTGCCTCTTTATACATGAAACCTCCGTATGAGATAGATAATTATTTAATACTAAAAAAACATGCGGCAAGGCAAGGAAAAGATCAGCTTTTCAGGAGCAGTGCAACACTCTCGATATGAGGTGTATGTGGAAACATATCTACCGGCTGAATTTTCTCAATCCGGTAGGAGGCCTTTTCAAGGAGAACAAGGTCTCTGGCAAGAGATGACGGAGAGCAGGAGACATAAATTATCTTCTCCGGGGAGAGGGAGGCCACCTGCTCAATGACAAGCGGATCACACCCTTTACGGGGAGGATTCAAGACTATCAGGTCAAGGCGGGTATTTTCATCAATCAGGTGCTTAAGGATGAGGGATACATCCCCTGATTCAAAGTAACAGTTATCTATCCGGTTCAGTTGTGCATTCAGGATCGCATCATTTACAGCCGATTCCACTAATTCAATTCCAAGGACAGACCTGGCCCCCTTTGCCAGAAAGAGAGATATTGCGCCGATGCCGCAGTAAAGATCAAGTATGAGCTCGCCACCCTTAATCCCGGCGAAATTACGCACAGTATCATATATGATCCCTGCGCTCCCGCTGTTTACCTGAAAGAAGGAGCGGGGAGAAAGCATGAATTTCATGCCGTTGATCGAAGCACGAAGCGAGCTCTCCTTCAAAAGAGGGATATCCGTCTCCCCCAGAATAACATTACCTGTTGTTGCATTGATGTTCTGGGTGACAACTGCTACCTCTGGTACTTCCCTGCGTAAAAAAGCGGCAAGGTGATGCAGTTCATTGTAGCTGCGCTTGGAAACCACGAACACAACCATTGCCCGGTTTTCGATTTCAGCAACCCTTACAAGCAGATATCTGAGCAGCCCCTGCATCGAACGGGAATTATAAATGGGGATCTTCCCCTTGATAATCCCTTTTTTAACCACAGAAATGATCCGGTTTATCAGTGGATGATGCAGCGGGCATTCAGAAATATCAATAATCTCGTGGCTTTCTCTTCTGTAGATCCCAATGACAGGATTCAGAAAGCGACCGCCAATAACAAGCTTGGCGCTGTTGCGGTAGTGAAGTTGCTTTGGTGATGGGAGTAGCGGCAGTACAGGAGCGGTTGAGAGGGTGTCGTGGCACTGAATCTGATTCAACACCTGCTCATGTTTCCATGCAAGCTGTGCCTGGTAATCCATGCTGATAAGCTGGCAGCTGTCACAATCTCCCGAGCAGTTGCAGATGGAGGCTCCCTGCATTGGAGAAGGGGAGAGTGTCTTAACTTTCCGGGCGATAATCCTCCGTTCACCAAAGTGCTCAATCTTCGCCAGCACTGTTTCTCCAGGCAGGGCACCACTTACCCTGATCTGGCGGTTGTCGAGAATCCCCAAGCCGTAGCCGTCCCGATCCATTACAGATACGGCAAGCTCAATTGCATCCCCTTTTTTGAACGGGTGTACTGTTTTTGATTTTCGCGTATGTTCCATCAGAAGAAACTAAGCGGAGCTGACTGTAAAAGTCAACTCATATCTGTTTGAGAAAGAGATTGAGAGAGAGAAAAAGTTGAATGACTTTAATATCTCTACCTCAGCCACTTGTGCCGCATCCCGGACCGGGAGGGCGGCGTGATAATCGGCAACCAACGCCCCGACCGACGGGCCGATGATGTCTGTCACCAGACTGGGGTAGATCCCGAGCAGCAGCGTC
>JANNRW010000075.1:0-16619 GCA_031401815.1 Geobacteraceae bacterium
AACGTCAACTTCCCCCCACCCATTATCCGCACAAGAAGTATGGAGTGCAAGCTCCTGTCATCGGCTGTATCCACAAAGGTTCTCCAGTCAGCCTGTTATAGAACATGGGGTGCGATTTGTCAATGTCAGGGGGGGGCAGGGTGACTGGTAGAGTTCAGCCATTGCACGGGCGGTTTTTGCCAGCTCGGAGCGCAGCTCCAGCGGTTCAAGCAGCTCAACCTGGCTGCCGTAGGAGAGGAGCCAGGAGAGAATCTCCATTTTGCCACCGGCAGTGAAAAAGAGTTCAACAGATCCGTCCGGAAGTATTTCTACAGTCTGATCCGGATGCCACTCCCTGTCTCTGATCGCATGAGCAATAAGAGGTGTAAAACGTACCCGCACTTGCAGCGGCTCTTCCCTGACAATGCCGAATGCCCCTTGAAGCTGCTCCTCGGGAAGAAACCCTTCAGGGAGCTCAAACCTTGCTGATTCCACCTGTAGAGCGGAGATCCGCTCTACGGCAAAAGTTCGTGCAGCATGGCGGTTATGCGCAAAGCCCAGCAGATAGAGCCCCCCCTTGTAGAAAAGAAGAGTGTACGGATCAATGCTGTATGTCTCGTCTTCTTTTCTGGAGGGGGAACGATAGACAAGGGTTATCCGGTTCTGGAATAAAAGCGCCTGGCGCAGACCGGTCAAGACTTCAGCAGCCCTGGAGTAGTCCCGCCGACCCTGGAGAAGCGGGATGGTAATGCGGGAAATTCGCTCAAGATGTGCAGCATAGCGGGGGGGGAGCACCGAGTTGATTTTGCTGAAGATGGCAGCAAGATCGTCATGAAACGGTGTCCCCTTCAGCATTTCCAGACTGGAACGGAAAAAGTAGAGGGTGAGTAGCTCCTGCAGCGAAAAGCTGACTGGCGGAACATCCCTGAATCCGGTGATGAAGCGGTAGAGCTTCCGGTTGCCTGACCATTCCGACACAAGCGGGTAGCCCGCATCTGTAATGGCATTCAGATCCCGGTGAATGGTGCGGCGGTTGACCCCGGTCTCTTCTGCCAGCTCCTCAATTGATAAACCGCGACGCGATTCAATCAGTCGAATTGTGTCGTGGAGCCTTGCCGCCTGGGAGTATTTTTTTGCCGGTTTGCCTCTCATCCCTTATCGTAAACCTCAAAACTCCATCTTCTGTTTCTGTAGCCGCTTGAAGTAGAAATTCTGCCCGTACAGAACAGCAACCGGATTGTGACCTGTCACCCGATCCTTGCAGATGAGAGTTGTCACCGGCGCTTTCGAGTGTTTGTTGAAAAGCATGTCATGGCCGACGCAGAGTCCGACAATGATGTTCATGTCGGTTCCGGCAAGGTTGCAGAGCTCTGCCTGGGCAACCGGATTACAGGCCGGCTCAAAGGTGCCGGGACGTACCTTGTCCTCTTCGGCTATCCCGAGACTCTTTTTGTCGATACTCCCTGCCTTGCAGCATACAGTCTGCGGCTCCAGCCCCTGCGCAGTCAGAATTGCGGCAAGCTGCTCGGTTTCCGCCAGAAGTCCGATACAGGTGGCAATACCGATTTTTTGCCACCCCATAAGCCTGGCCAGGGCAATAGTGTCCTCGACTCTTGTCCACCTGGCAGTTACTGCCAAACTCCCTGGGGTCTTCTGGTAACAGAGTCCCTCAACTTTTGCAGCAACCCTTGCAAGACGGGCATCTTCGCTATCCCCCCTGTACTCGGCAACTGAAGCATCGATTACCCCGGCAGCGCTGTTAATGGGGCAGTAGCCGGGTCGTGGCGGTGCTGTGGCCGGATCGCCGCTCCAGCAGTTGGTAGTCCCGTTTTTCTGCCAGACCGGGTTGCAGCTGCTGCACGACAGTTTTAGTTCCTTGCTCTCTTTCATGTTCGCACCTCTCTCTTTTTCCTGACGCTACCAATTATGTTTCAGCAATATAATCTGAAGTGTCGCTACATCTCCACCCTTGTCACAACCCCCTGCAACTTGGCAGCTGGCAGACGGTTGAACTGGACAAAGTTCGGGGTGAGTTTTTTGATGAGAGAGAAGATTTTCCAGATCGGGTTTTTCGTCTCGATATCCTCAATTCCGTAGAAGATGACTTTTTCGCTGATTCCGTGCGCTTTCAGTGTCTTTTCTATATCCAGCAGCTCCATATAGCCAGCGTTGATTTCAAAGAATTCAAGTCCCGAGCCAACATCCTTTTTGTGATGGCAGACAATATCAAAAGGATCGTCAGTCCGGACAATGGAGATGAAGATATTCCGTTCGTAGATGATATTGGAGCGGATTACACAGTGCACTATGTAGGGGGGGATAACATCAAGCCCTTTCAGGAAATAGAGCGCAACGCCGGGAATGTTCCTTTTCTTGGCATAGATCTGCTCGTAGGAGAGGAGGAAAATATCCAGCTCCAGTGGCCTCAGAGCAAGGTAAAGAGCCCGCTGCCCCTTGGTCCAGATCATGATGGTAACAAAGGGGATCGAAGCCAGAATGAGTGACCAGTAGGCGCCATGGGGGAATTTGGAAAACGTCGAGGTAAAGTAGATGATATCTATCAGGGCAATCGCAACCACGATCGGCACCTTCCACTTCTTGGTAGTTTTTGAGAAGACCAAGATCATCATGATTGCGGTTATTGTCATGGAGCCGGTGACTGCCATGCCGTAGGCTGCAGCCAGATTTCCGGACTTCTGGAAAAAGAACATGACAAAGATGACCGCCACCATCAGAGTCCAGTTGACTGCGCCGATGTAAATCTGCGACTGGATCTGGCTTGAGGTGTAATTCACCTTGAAAAGCGGCATCAGACGGGTCGTTATCCCCTGGTAGACAATGGAGAAGACGCCGCTGATGATGGCCTGGGAAGCTATGATGGTCGCCATGATGGTCAGAAGAAGAAACGGGATATAAAGAAACGGAGACTGGCTCTGGAACATGGCGAAAAGTATGTTTTTCGCTTCAGGATTGCGGAGAATGAAGGCACCCTGTCCGAGGTAATTCAGGTAAAGGGCGACAAAGACAAAGTACCAGGCCCGGATGATCGGCTTCTTCCCCAGATGTCCCATGTCTGCATAGAGCGCCTCTCCACCTGTGGAACAGAGAATTACTTCGGAGAGGACGATATAACCGGCAAAACCGTTCTGTCGAAAAAACTCGACTGCGTGCCAGGGGTTGACTGCCGAGACTATTCCCGGTGTGTCTGCAATGGAGATCAACCCTGAAACCAGCAGTGTGCCGAAATATATAACCATGATCGGCCCGAAAACAACCGCGACCTTGTCAGTACCCTTGTTCTGGATGAAGAAGAGGGTGAATGCGATAATGGCGGCGATGACGACCAGGACTGACTGCTTGGTGGCGGCCAGTGAAGGGATCAGGAGAAGACCTTCCACTGCCGAGAGGATCGAAATGGCAGGGGTTATGACCCCGTCTCCCAGGAGAAGTGAAACTCCCAGAAAGGAGAGAAAGCCTGCAAAGGCAAGTACCCTCCCTTTTTTAAAGAGCTTGATGATAATCTCTCTGAGGACTATCTCCCCACCTTGCCCCTTTTTCCCCAGGCTCATTGCCAGCCAGGCGTACTCGGCAGTTACCAGGATGGTCATAGTCCAGAAGACCAGAGAGAGTATGCCGTAGACATTGGCCACGGTTGGCTTTGTCACGGCGAAAACCACGGTCATGGTATAGATCGGGCTGGTGCCGATATCGCCGAACACCAGGCCAAGAGCCTTGACAATACCACCAAAGAAGGAGTCTTCGTGTTTATGGATCATGGAGCCCTGTCAACAAGGAAAAACTGGATAGCATGGAAATGCAGTTGTACTGCAAACCAGAGTTGTTGTCCATGATATCCTTTAACAATCACTCCCGGATCTCCTGGCCGGGGCTGATAAATGAGAACCCCTGCCCCCCCGTGGCACCGATCATCACACATTCAATGATGGGTGCGTTAATGAGCTTTTCCGTACTCCAGCGCACGATAAAGTTGGCTCCGAAGCCGCCACTGGTGTCTTTTTCTTCTATATAGACATGATGACTGCCCAATGGGCCAATAGCCAGTGGGGTATTCTGATAGCGCCTGATCAGTCGTCCGTCATTGTCAAAATAATCAATTGCAGTTACCTTGAAACCGGCGACGGGATCAACATTTCTGATACTGAGCATGGTTGCCAGCTGATAAGGATTTTTTTTCGGCCCGCTATAGACGTTGGAATACACCGGGACATATACCGTCTGCCCCTTTGAAATCCGGATCTCGCCGGTAGTTGACCACGCCTGCACAGTAAACAGTCCTGTAAGGCAAGAGCTTAAAATCATAAGACACAAATTCTTGCGAAGGTTCATTAAAGGCTCCTTTCTCTTGACCCGAATAACTTGCAATCCTTGCATATCATATAATACTGTACCATGACAATACTCCAGTGAGGAGAGAAGACATGGAACATGACTTCCTTAAAGATATAGCGATTCTTTTCGGGCTGGCGCTGATAACAGTACTCCTGTTCCGGAAACTCTATTTCCCGTCAATCATTGGCTTTCTGATTACCGGTATTCTGGCAGGGCCTCATGCCTTTGCCGTCATCAAGAATACTCATGAAGTGGAGAGGATGGCCGAGTTCGGCGTGGTTCTGCTCCTTTTTACTATCGGGATGGAACTTTCCCTCAAGGAGTTGATGCGGATAAAGCATCTCCTCTTGTGGGGGGGTGGTTTGCAGGTTGGGATAACCATTCTGGCGGTGACGGTTGCGGGTATTGGTGCCGGATTCCCGGTTCAGCGGGCTGTTTTTTTCGGCTGTCTGGCAGCTCTTTCAAGCACGGCAATCGTAATCAAGCTATTTATCGACAGCGGTCAGGCAGATTCGCCACATGGTCGCCTGGCAATGGGCATCCTCATCTTTCAGGATCTCTGCATTGTGCCGATGGTTCTGGTTACCCCTCTACTGGGTGGTGGTGGCGAAAATCTCCAGGGGATGTTGCTGGTCTTTGCCAAGGCTGCCGCCGTGGTGGTCTCAGCGCATTATGGCGCCCGCTTCCTGATCCCCTGGATTTTCACGCAGATAGTCAAAACCCGGAGCCGCGACCTCTTTATCCTTTCAATAATTTTCATCGGTCTGGGCACTGCATGGCTGACTTCTCTGGTCGGGCTTTCCCTTGCCCTTGGAGCATTTATCGCCGGTCTGGCTATCTCCGAATCAGAGTACAGTCATCAGGCATTGAGCGATATCATCCCTTTTCGGGAAGCATTTTTGAGCCTGTTCTTCATTTCAGTCGGAATGCTGCTTGATCCGCTAATTTTGCTCAAATACCCCCTCCTCATCACTTCGCTGGTCATTTCCATTCTTGTCATCAAGTCTCTGGTAACTACAGGAGCAGCGCTTGCACTGGGAGTCCCGCTCCGGATTGCAATTATCACCGCCCTCTCGCTTGCCCAGATAGGGGAATTTTCCTTTGTTCTTTCCCAGGCAGGTGTCAAAGCAGGAATTCTTACCCCGGAACTATATCAGATATTTCTGGCAGCCTCCGTTGCCACCATGGGACTTACTCCGGCCTGTCTCAAGTTCGCCACACCGATAGCGGATTATATTGTCGGCGTCCTCCCCCACAACTGGTCTCGAGGAAGGGGGGTGCTCGCCAAGCATGAAAAGCCGCTTGTCATGGCTGATCACATGATCATCGTCGGCTATGGTGTGAATGGCAGGAATCTGGCACGGGTGCTGGGCAAGTTGAAAATAGCGTATGTCGTCATCGAGACCAATCCCTTTACGGTGCGAAAGGAATCGAAGAAAGGGTGCCATATTCTGTTCGGTGATGCTTCAACACGGGAAGTTCTACAGCATGCCCGTATTGAACAGGCACGGGGGGTTGTAGTAGCCATCTCCGATGCCGCAGCCAGCAGAAGGGTCGCAGCCCTTGCCAGACAGCTTAACCCTGCTCTTCACATCATTGTCAGAACGCGTTATCTGCTGGAAGTAGAGCCGCTGTACAAATTGGGGGTCAATGAGGTCGTGCCCGAGGAGTTTGAAACTTCAGTGGAGATCCTTTCGCGAGTTCTGCGCAATTATCTCGTGCCCCAGGATGATATCGAGCATTGCATAGCCGAGGTTCGGAGCGACGGTTATGAAATGCTCCGAACCATGAGTCGGCGGCACAGCCATGCTGTCGGGATCAGCGGCTATCTTTCTGGTGCTGAGCTTGCAACCTTCAGGGTACAGAAAGGATCTGCGCTGGAGGGGAAGAGCCTGAGCGAAGGGATCATCAGAAGCCGTTCCGGAGCATCTGTCATGGTCATCAAGCGGGGGGATGAGATTGTTCCCAATCCTGATCCGGTCTGGGAACTGCAAAAAGGAGATATCGTGCTGCTGCTGGGATCGTCGGAGCAGCTGGCTGCTGCCGGGAAACTGTTTATATAACTCCATTAACCTCTTCGGCCTGCTTGTCGGGATTCCTTTCTTTCAAAACCGGTCAATAATGATTGGTGCTATCCCCCACAACTGCATTTGACCACTCAAGCGCTTCCTGTTCACGAACGCTATCCGCAGCCATCTCGCAGTAGGCAGCATCCAGATCATTTGCTTTCAGCCTGGGTTTGATGAGGTTCTCAATAAACTTGCTGATATTGCCGCGCCCAACAACCCGGCAAAGTTCGTCGTACACCAGTTCATTCAAAGATATTGTCAGTTTCTTTTGCATGGTGCTACCTCCATTCGTACTACCTACCACTTACGTAATACATACTACCATTCAGTTTGCTACGATTCCAGCGTTTTGATTACCAGCCAGGAAAAGCCAATGGGAAATAATAAAGCTGACTTCAAAGGGTAAAATGGTCGGATAGCTTAAGCTTTCATGGATATCCACTCAACAGCCCGCTAGAGAGACTCAACAATTCGCCCGTCTCGCTTCCATTGTGCGGACTGTATCAGCAGGCTCCCCCCTTCTGATGCATGGGCAATGACAATTCGGGCTGCATGTTCTGCAACCCAGTCGTTGCGGCGCGTGGCAAGCTCGGCTGTCAAGCGCCGTGTGGTATCTGCCATGCTGACAACCGCCGCAGTTCCGTTCTTCGCGGCCTGTAACCAGGAAGGTGGCAAGTGAGCCTGATCAATTCTCCTGGCAATAACCATCACGCAGGGTGCACCAGCCGTGAGCAGCACCTCCAGAACCGACTGTTCTAGCGACGAATGAAAGCCGCTGATGACCGGGCTTTTGCTGCGCGCCTGTTCGATTGCCCAACCCATGGCCGCACGGATTGCCACGCCGGAACATTGGCGGGAAGCAAAGAAAGCGGTCAGTGGTTGGGTGAGTAACGTTGCGTTACCGATACCTCGCTCACCTGTCTCTAGAGACCAAAAAGATAATAAACTTTCTTCTATCATATTGATTATTTGGCGTTATTGTTAATTTTAAAGTTTATTATCTTGCGTGATAAATAACAAACTCCCTTCAAAGGAGTTTTGTCAGTACATAGCCTCAACAGCTAACCTCCAGATTGTCAAGAAATTCTGGGGCTTACTCACCTTAGCAAACCGATTTTTTGAACCGTTTGCATCACAGTGGAAACCATGAAGCAAAGAATGATGCAAACATCTTTCTTTGCTTCATGGTTTGCTTAATGATTGCTTCAAGTGCCAAAGAGAGCTCTGACCATGCCCTTGTTGGCAAATAAGTTCTTCCGCCTCTAACTCCTTTAGAATACGATAGACCTGTTGCCTACCAAGATCAGTAAACTTTCTGATATCTTCGTTTCCGAGTGGACGCCCCTTGAGCAGGCTCAGGACGATCGGGAAGTCGGCCTTATACGGCTAAGTTTAAATCGTTACTTGACAATCTGATATAGTTATATCAAAGTTAATTCGGGTAAGCGCAGGGGATGTAGAGGTCGCTCGTCAAGAGTGGCAGCCCGTATGGGTGGGATCCTCGACTCCTGGGACCCGCTGATTTCATAAGCCTTCGAGGTTACAAGCCTCGGGGGCTTTAGTTTTTATTGTGGCAAAATCCTCCGGCTGTTGCATTGTCCAGATCATCAAACGGTTCCGTAAGTTTTTCATCCTTAATTGGAGTGAATTGGAGTGAATTGGAGTGAATTGGAGTTCACTCCAATTCATTGCCAATCTGATTCACAAAAAACCAGTACGCTCCTCGTCCATGCCCACGTGGTACCACGAGACCGAGTCTTTTGAGCATTGCCAGATCTTCCTTGATTTCCCACTCAGGACGATCGGAAGACAAACGTGAGCAGATCTCTCGAAGCGCCATGCCAGAGAGGTTTGATTCAAGTAGTGCAAGAACGCGCTGCTGCTCCTCACTGAGATTATGAGCGACGCGTTGCGGCGGCAGGTATCTGCTTGGCCGCATCCGTACAGTAACACATCCACCGACATCCTCAATCTCTGGCTTAGGTAGACCCGCTTGCTGCACCAGTTCGACGATTTTCAAAGTTCCTCGCCCCCACGACTCGATGATGCCCCGACGATAGAAAACCCGGGCAATAAGCGGATTCCATGGCAAAGATTCATGAGGCTGATAAAGCGCTTCCGCCGTTAGCCCGAAATGCAGGTTTCCGGAAGAAGTCACCTCAAGGCGATCATCGTAAATCCCCACTGCAACCGATCCACCGCCTATACTGTAGTCACGGTGACAGAAGGCGTTTGCCAGAGCCTCGCGGAGTGCGCTCGGTGGATACAGTGGATCATCGACACGTTCGAAAAGCCCCGGCAGAACACGCCCCGCAACCGGCAAGCTCTCCCGGAGAAAACGCTCGGCCAGAAGCAATAATTGAAAGGTATTACCGTGAAATTGGCGATTATCGAGAAACTCAGTCCGGTCAATTCCGCGAAAACGGGCAACTCTCAAGAGACATTGCGGGAAATCTGCTTCAAGAGCGTCAGCTCGTCCGAACAAGACAACAGCGGCACGCAAAAGCACTCCGTCTCTCATAAGGCCGAGACCCCTGAGCAACTCCACGGGATCGCGGGTTCCGGGATCCTCCATCCGACCACGCCGAATTCCCTCCTCGACGGTTCTTGTCAGTTCTGCAATATCGAGATCAGCAACCGTCCATCTCTCTGCCAACTGATTTTCCCACCGGGTCTCGCCATGGAGCCGCTCCAGGAGCATCCGGTTATACTCATCCCTGGACATGGCAAGGTTGGTATTGCCGACACGTCGATAGCCATGACCTTTATAGGTGTATGGCCGGACAGGTCCCTGGGACACCGTCACCACAAGCAGTTCACGGCCATCCCCAACCGCAAGACGGTCAATCGTCGGAAATGCCGGAGGGTCAAGCTCCTTGATTTCCCGGGCAATCTCTTCAATGGTGTGATCACTTACCTGTTGTCCGATGATCTGCCCAGCCGGTGACACGCCGAACACCACCCGCCCGCCCCGATGGTTGAGCATGGCGCACAGAGTCCGTACGGCTTCGCGTCGTTCGCTTGTCGTACGCTTGAATTCCACGGTTTCTGATTCACCGGAAGTGGCCCATTGCCTTATTTGTTCCACTTTGATCATAAAGCCGCCCCGTTTTTTTCTCCCCGCACCGGTCTAATGACGACGCTGATATTGGCTTCTTCCATCTTCACCTTCGGTTCGAGAAGGAAGAGGGTGATGTCACTCATCGGCGTCCGCCTCCCCGCCGTTCAAACCCATGCGGTATTTGATATCGTAGTTGATGAATCTCTCTCTCATTTCTTCCCCTCCACCAAAACAATCTCCTCTTCCGTCAGGCCGTAAAGAGCGTAGATGAGGCGATCTATTTCGGCTTCCAGGGCGGGGATGTCGGTGGTTTGAAGGTTTTGTAGGGGCGCATCCTTGTGATCGCCCTGTTCGGATTTGCCCCCATGCTTGTCATTGCCACCCAGAGGCGGGCGAACACAAGGTATCGCCCCTACGTGAATCTGTTTCTTCGCCGCCAGAATCTGCTCCACCAGAGCCACAATCGGGGCCTGTTTTTCCGGCGGGACGTCAAGGATGGGGAGTCTGCTCTGTCGGGTACATTTTACAATTGCATCATTCATATCGATATGCTTTCATGTCCTTAACTCATCCGCCATGCGTGGAAGGAGCTACGCCCCCGTTACGGCGGGGACGTCATCTTTCAGCTTTTCCACCACGAGTGGAAGTAGTAACGATGCCGCCCTCAAAAGCGGCATCAGCTTTTTCTGAGGGAACTATTGAACCTTTATTTGACCGCCCCATCATCAAACAATCAATCGACTTTCCGTTTTCTAGTTAAGCAAAAAAGCACAATAATATCAGCTTGTTTTTTGTTTTGCTCGGTTAGGAATTACGTAAAAACTAGCCCCAACCGGGTATGTATTCAGCAAATTTTGTTGAAACATTGTTGGGGTCTTTGGGCTTGATCTTACCCTGTGCCAAAGCCTCTTTTATGACCAAGGAAACCTGCGGCCTTTGCTTTTCGTGCATTTTGAACCGTTCTCTAAGGCTGGTATTGGTCATGCCGCCACTGGAGTAATATTTAATAATGCTATGCTGGTAACAGGCTTCAATCCTCTCCATTGGCGTCAATTCGGCGAATGTCTTTGGACTGTACAGGGTGACTCTGAAGGAATTCTCCAGTTCTTCAAATTTCAAGGGGGGCAAGCCGTACAATTCTATGGCTGCAACGGCTTTTTCAAACCCAGAACCCCGTTCCTCACAAATATTGTATCGGCGAAAGGCTGCCGCCAATATCTCATTTCTCGATTCTGGCGTGGTTCTGATCAAACGGTCGATTTTCTTGGATGGCAACAGCTTGCCTGGGTTTGATATTTCTATACGATCGGCAAAGATTTCAATCATTGGCCCCGAACCACGGATACTGAAATCCTGATGAATGAGTGCATTAGCAACCAACTCCCTGATGGCTATTTCAGGGTAGACAGTAGTTTCTGCCCGCAACGCATTTCTTATGATCTCACTGCTTGGCAGCATCGCCTTGATAAAAGTAATGAGTCCTTCAAAACCGATGGCATATCCCTTTGAACCGGGGAATTCCTTTTCAGCTTCCAGCTTGTTGATACCTTTGTACTTTATGAGCCGAATGCTCTTACGAGCCAGGCCGTCAAAATCTTTCAGATTCTGCGCTGCTGCCAAAGCGCCGAAATTGGTGATGTAATAACCTGCTCCGTCCACCTCATAAAGCATCTTCTCATCTTTCATCCATTGCAGTACTTCATTATTTGATTGCGGGACAGGTTTGCCCAATAGTTTGTAAATGCTGCGATAGTCCAGAATATCCAGTGTTTCTGGCGGCAGCTTGAGCTTGGAGGCGTGCAACTCTTCATATTGTGGGGTTTTGCTGTTCAGCATCAACCCGCCTATCTCCTGCCGTGATGCTTTTCTTGTACTCCCGCCGCTGCGGATGTAGGCGTCTTCCATGGTCCCGGCTTTAAGATGAACCGGCTTAACGGCGCTCTCCCGAATATGGACAAACAACAAGGAAACGTCCTGATAGTTTTCAATGGCATGGTCAATGGTAACAACCGGGTTCAGTGAATCCCGGCAAAGGTTACCCAGCCGTTGCACAATATTTTCAGCAGTCTGCTGATTAACGCCAACGAGTCGATGGGGCTTATCTTCAATACCGAAGACCATGAAGCCGCCCCCCGGTTGATTGGCGAATGCCGACAGATGCCTGGAAAGCTTGACCTTGTCCGGTGAAATCTCTTCCTTCCAATCCAGTTCATTCAGCTCTTGCGGAATGGGGTTAAGGCTGTGGTCAAGAAAATCCAGTGCCTTCTGTATCCAGTTTTTGATCATTTCCGTTTTCCAGTTAAGCAAAAATGATATTTAATAACGAAGCGTTACGGTATTTTTCCGTTTTCCAGTTAAGCAAAAACACAGCACCTAAGACCTGAAACTCATGCTTTTTCCACAACAGCAATCTCCTCATCCGTCAGGCCGTAGAGGGCGTAGACGAGTCGGTCTATCTCGGCTTCGAGGGCGGGGATGTCGGGTTGGGGTTCATGTAGGGGCGCATGGCATGCGCCCTTGTCGGCATTGCCACTAGAATTGGCAATACCACCACCATTGGTATCGCCACCCAAAGGCGGGCGAACGCAATTCGCCCCTACAGTATTATGTTTCTTCGCCGCCAGAATCTGCTCCACCAGCGCCACAATCGGGGCCTGTTTTTCCGGCAGGACGTCGGGGATAGGGAGTCTACTCTGTCGAGAATGTTTATCGATTGCATCAATCATCTTTACCATCAGAAGCGGTCATTTTCAAACCGTGACAATTTGTCTCGGTTTCATTCCCCATCTAATACGGCATATTCCGGTCTTTCTCGGCAACCTCCATTCTTGCCGCATTGTGCCGGTATCAATCTAGCACCAATCCGGCATTTATCGGCACTATGCGGCACACTAAGCAGGTGCCGGATTGTGCCGCATTCACTCCTGTTGTTTATCTGTTCTGACGTAAACGATGGAACGTCCTTTTCCCATCCTCTCCAAATACCCAGCGTCCGCAAGCTCAACAAGATCCGTCCTTGCCCTTCTCTCCTGAATTTTGCCGGCTACGTGCTGGAAATAATCACGTGGCGAGACCTGCTCACTTTGTCGAATTCCATTGAGCAATTCCAACTGACGTACATTAAGAGTAAAGACTCTCTCAACTTTTGACGCTTTCAGCCTAATGGTTAAAGCGATCCCCCCGCTTTTTATTTTCCATTCCGGTTCTGGAAGACCATTTTCCAGACATTCATTGATAATTCGCTGAGTGCCGCTTCCCATTTGTTCAACAAGCCCTCGTAGAAACAAGACATAGGCAATATCAGGGTTATGTGGACGGGATGTGTGTCCTTTTTTCAGATCATCAATGGTCAAGCCTTCCGGCAGAACGCCGGAGTTCCAAATTTCTACCTGTTCGTCAGTGATGCGGACCGACATTCCACCATCAAAGCTTGCGTAGTCTCGGTGTACCAAAGCGTTGAGAAGCCCCTCTCGAATAGCGGCCATCGGATAGGCTGGTGAGTCTTTTCTTATTAATCCGCTTTTAGGCATTTCAGACCGTATCGGAATATTCTGCTGAATAAACCCTATTACATTCTCTAGCAGAGCGAATAGATGCCCTTCAAAGATGCGGTTATCAATAAAGTCGGTAGATTTCTCTGTTTTGAGTCGGGACGTTCTGACGCGGATTTGCGGATATCGTCGAGAAGGCGAATTCCCGAAGAGGATCAACGCACTATTGAAAATTGACCCCCCTGCGGAAAGATAAAATTTTTCGAGGATTGCATAGAGATCTTTCTGCTCAAGGTCTCTGACAAGGCGGTTATTCCGGGCTTCTTGTGCAGTACGTAAAATTTCATCCTTATCAAGATCAGCTACATCAAAACCAAACACAGGCAAACGCTCCCAAGGTGTCCATGAAGAGCTTCTCTGTTCGATAAGGACATTAATTTCGCTGCCAGTCGCGACCACTGAACTTGTGCCACGGCGTACAAAAATACGGTCGGCATGGATATATGGTTTTTCCATTCCCTGTGGCACTTCAATGAGAATGATTTTTTTTCGGTCAAGTTCCTCAATCTGTACTGAAAAAGGTGCTCTGGGAGTAATTTTGTCAATCAGTTCCATCTTTATCTTGTCAATTTGTTGGGCAGCATCTTTAATGCCTGATACTCTTCCATTGTCATCGACCCCCAAAATGAGAGTACCGCCCTGAGCATTGAGAAAGGCGCATACATTTTGCCCAACGACATCCATAGTGGGCACGCTCGACTTGAACTCAACGCGCTCAGATTCACCTGTCGCAATAATCTGCTGCAAAAGAATATTCTTCATTCAACACCTCTAGTTGTCGGCAACGGCCCAAGCAGTGCGGCAACACGCCCTGGTTGAGCAAACTGGGAATGGATAAATCGTAATGCATCTTCAGGCGAAAAATACGGCTGCACCCAGTTACCCCTTCTTTCGGACAATGGAATATCACTTCTTGTTGCCATCTCATACATATCCAGAACCTGTATATCTTCCAATACAGCAGTTTTTTTGAACGAAAGCCTTTTTGCAGTTCCATTTTTATTGAATCGGAACTGTTTCAGAATTTGTCGGGCAACGTCCACATTGTGGTGAACGAGAAACCAGCGTAGTTTGTCTTGAACGATTGCCCTTTCCATTTCATGATGCGTAATAGATCTGCCGTCAGCCTCCCGCCCGCTGCCATAACTCCCGGTTATTATGCCGATAAAGGCATCACAGTTATCAACAGCGGCAAGGCAGTTTTGGAAATTTGACCATCCGGGATTGGCAAAGATGGTTCCCTTGTGCGACATCAAAACGTGGTAGCCATACCCTTCAAGGGTCGCATATATCTGATCCAGCAACGGTTCAATGCCGTGAACTGCTGATGAGACCATGACGCTAAGGGGTTTTTGTCCTCTTGCATTAGTCATTATGACTCTCAATAAGCTTCATCGTTTTCCCCCGCGAACTTTGACGGTCTTCATTCTCTCCCCTCCACCACCACAATTTCTTCTGCGGTCAGGCCATAGATGTCGTTGACAAGGCGGTCTATCTCGGCTTCAAGAGCGGATATATCGGAGGTTTTATCTGCTTTCTTCGCCGCCAGAATCTGCTCCACCAGCGCCACAATCGGGGTCTGTTTTTCCGGCGGGACGTCGGGGATGGGGAGTTGTTGCCAGTCGTCGGGATAGAGATGGAGACCTTCCATTATCTCAGCATCCCCTTCAGTTTCTCCAAATCCTCCATGGCTGACCGCAATTCCAGTGAGTAAATGTTCCGGTCGTCATTATGACTCAATGGATTCAGGATGTGTGTCCTGTCTGCATCCAGCTTTTGCAGAATCGCTTTTGATTCGCCGTCACTCTTTGAAATTGCCTTTGCAACAAGCTTTGACAGGTCAAGCTCGTTGCAGTTTTTATCCCGTTGTTCCTTGGGTGTCAGGTACGACTTCAGAACCTTTTCAAACCCTTTCCGAAGCAGCAGGGCGCAGCAGTCATACTCTTTTGCCGCATAGAACTCCTTGGCCCGTTCGGTTTCGGAAGTTCCTTTCTTGACGATGACAGATGGAATATCGGCGGTGTCGTCCAGGTACAGCTCGTACTTCTCCCACGGCATCTTGTTTTTGTAGATCTCGAACATCTCCTTGTCGTGGGTGAAAAAGAAGATCTGGAAGTCCGAGAACTCCGCCTTGAGGATTTCCAGGAGTTTCAGGCGGTTGCTCATGTCCAGGCTGATAAGGAGGTCATCAAGGACGAGCATTTTCAGACAGTCTTCCTTGAGTGTGCCGAACATTGTCTTTATGGCGGCAAAATAGACCGAAACCGCCAGGGCGGACAGCCTGGCCTCGTTTAGAAATGAATGATAGTTCTCAAGTACGTTCTCTCTGAAATCAATCTCTATTTTTACTACCTGTTCCGGACGTCCGTCTTCTGCGGATTCTGTTGAAAACACAAAACGCTCAATTCTGAAATCAGCGTCGAAGAATCGGATCAGTTTGTTGATTTCCACAAGAAGGCTACCATTTACGAGGCTTTCCAGCTCTTTTATATAGACAAAGAAATCCTTTATTCCCGAAAGCGTCCTGCTTTCTTTGTTCGGGTACTTATTGAAGAGTTCCCGCAACATGTCATAGACATTAATGTTGTCCGCCCCTGCCGCTGTTGTGAAGTGGACTTTAAGCAGCTTTTTGTAGTCCAGCATCGGGAGAAATACTGAAAGCCCTTTGATGAAATCGAAATCCAGCGGAAGTTCGGTAAGGTCACTGTGGATAAGCAGTTCCTTGCCATTGTTGAACCCGAATTCTATCAGCGGTTCACCATCTTCGCAGAAGATGTTCTTCTCGGTGGCAATACTGGCAAAACGGTTTCTGGCGAGATGCTCCAACGCCCGATAGATGCTGCTTTTACCGCTGCCGTTTTCGCCATAGATGAGAACATTGGCGTTATCAAGGGAAAGCTCGAAATCACCGTGGAAGAACCGGTAGTTTGATAGCTTGATGCGATTTATTTTTACCGCGCCATAACCGGTGACAGGTTCTGCTATGGTGTGCTGCAACATGTCCAGACGTTCGTCGCTCATTTTCCCCTCGCTTCATTGATGATCTCAACCGGCCCGACAGTGCGGCTGTGAATAAGGCCACGATAGATATCCTTGTCTGCTAAAAAGAACTGATTCAGTTTCTGCACGTATTCCGTCTTGAAATCGTCGCTATCATCCTGCTTGAACGGTTTCACAACCTTAGCCACCAGATCGTTTATGTAGCAGTCGGACTTTTTCATCTCCGCCTCGAAATAGAGGCCGTAGACCATGACGTTGATGACCCATTCAAAGGTCGCCGCCTCACTGGTCAGCCCCTTTTCGTGGGCGAAGAGGACGCAGTCCACGAGGCATTCGTAGGGGAGTTGGGCGGCTGGGGGGATTTTGGGGATGGGGAGTTGTTCGACAAACATAGGCTTGTATTCAAGAAATCCGCCGCTTCTGGTGACCCCCATAGATCGAATGTAATAATCACCAAGAGTCGAATTGAGTACCGATAGCATGAACTTAGAAGCGGGAGTTATCAAAGGGCTAGGAGCGCTCACAAACATACCTGATTTCACCAGTGCGAATTGTGCTGAAACTGCAAGATTTCCCCAACAAATTTTCTCACTTTCAAAATTAGGAACA
>JANNRW010000076.1:0-7194 GCA_031401815.1 Geobacteraceae bacterium
GCCCGGTGCTAAAGCTCAAGGGACATTATCTTGCCATGGCGACGCTCGGTTTCGGCATAATCATTTACCGGATAACCCTTGCATCTTCAAACCTCGGCTCGGCTGATGGAATAACCGATGTGCCAGGTTTCCCTATACTCCCCGGGATTGTAATCACCGGAAAAGAGGCCGAGCGAACCATTAATTACTATTTTGCCTGGTCTGTTGTTTTCATAGGGATGGCTCTGCTCTTGAACCTGATCAGATCCCGTGTTGGTCGAGCCCTTTCAGCGATCCATGGCGCAGAGGATGCTGCGGAGTCAATGGGGATTCCTACTGCGGATTACAAGCTCCGTATTTTCGTACTAAGTGCCGGTTTCGCCGCCCTTGCCGGGGTTCTTCTTACCCACTATAACGGTGGGATCGGCCCTTCAGAGGCTTCAATCATGAAGTCGGTGCGTTACGTCGCCATTGTTGCCATTGGCGGAATGTCCAATCTCTGGGGCTCTCTCTCGATGAGTCTTGTGCTGAATTATCTCTCCTTGAGAGGCACCTTCGGCTCTTATGATGACGCTGTTTTTGGCTTCATACTGATTGTCATCATGCTGTTTGCACCTGATGGCCTGGTCAGAAAACAGGTGATCGGTGAGATTAAATCATTATTATGGCGGTCACCACGATGAATGGCGATTCCTCTCAACCACTACTCTCTGTTCAAGGGATTTCCAAACGTTTTGGAGGCCTTCAGGCAGTTAATGATGTCTCCTTTTCTGTCCCGAAAGGGGTAATTAAAGCGCTTATCGGCCCAAACGGAGCCGGGAAGACTACCCTGTTTGATCTTATTTCCGGTGTCTCTGTTCCGGATAGCGGAGTCATCTCATTTGGCGGAGTTCCGATTCAGGGCTTAAAGCCCCATCAGATCGCATCCAGAGGGATGGCGCGTACATTTCAGCACATCAGGCTCTTTCCGAAAATGTCTGTGATAGAAAACATCATGATCGGTCGTCATATCCACTCCAGAGCCGGTTTTATTGCAGGTATGCTGAGATTGCCGTATACCGCAATTGAAGAGAGAGCTATCAAGAAAAAGAGTTGCGAAGTTCTTGATTTTCTCGGTATGAGCGACCTGGCAGAGATGGAAGCCACGAGTCTTGCCTATGGTCAGCAGAGGGTTGTTGAACTGGGGAGGGCGCTTGCATGCGAGCCCCAGCTCCTCCTTCTTGACGAGCCCGCTGCCGGACTTAACATGCATGAAACAGAAGAGATGGCTGATCTTATTACCCGAATCTGCAAAACAGGTGTTACGGTACTACTTGTTGAACATGACATGTCACTGGTGATGAATATTTCTGATGAAATCATAGTGCTTAGCTATGGAGAGAAAATTGCCGACGACACCCCTCTTGCTATTCAGGAGAATGAAGATGTGATCAAGGTCTATCTGGGGGAGAGCGATGCTTAGAGTCAAAAATCTGGAGTCGGGTTACGATTCGATCAAGGTTATAAGAAAAGCCTCCATTCATGTAAACCATGGTGAAATTGTAACCATAATCGGTGCTAATGGAGCAGGGAAAACCACTCTTCTTAAAACCATTACAGGATTGATAACCCCTCAAAGAGGCGAGATTCATTTTGACGGCAAAGATATCACCCGTCTTGCCACGGAAAAGATTGCTTTCCTCGGCTGCTCTTTAGTCCCGGAGGGGAGACAGGTTTTTGCCCCCATGACAGTCAGGGAGAATCTGATTCTTGGTGGCTATCTGCAGGTCAAAAGAGGGGAGGGGGGTGGAGAAGAGGATATGGAGAAGATTTTCGATCTTTTCCCACGTCTTCGCGAACGTGAGTCACAGCTGGCCGGAACCCTTTCCGGAGGTGAGCAGCAGATGCTTGCCATAGGCAGGGCATTGATGGGACGTCCCAAGCTGATAATGATGGATGAGCCTTCCATGGGTCTTGCGCCCCTTATTGTCAAGGATATCTTCTCGATAGTCTGCAAGCTCCGTGATTCCGGCATTACTGTTTTACTGGTTGAACAGAATGCCAAGGCTGCTCTTGCCATTGCTGACCGGGGTTATGTACTTGAAACAGGCCGAGTCATACTTGAGGAGTCTGCTCAGGAGTTGCTGCAAAACAAGGATGTGCAGAGAGCGTATCTTGGCAGGGAGAAGAGAAAATCCGCAGGAGTCTGTCGGACTTAGGAACTAGTTACAGCTTTTTAGATCATATTTCAACTTGATTTGGATGAACCCAAAAGCACTACTAAAACCATGAATCATGGCACACGGATCAAATCTGATTGAACGGATCAAGACGGATTTAAAGACTTATGAATTTGGGTTGATCCGCATTTATCCGTTAAATCCGCTTTTTCTGCGTTCTATTAAGGTTTTGCTTGGTTCCGGCTTGTCCGGGTTAGGAAATCAAAGCTAATTGTAACAAGGAGTTTTTATGGAAATCTGGGATCGCGAGCACGAGTGCATGCCACGTGAAGAGCTTGAACAGCTCCAGCTCGAACGTTTACAGGCCACGCTGCACAGGGCATATAAAAATGTGACCTGCTATCGAAATAAATTCAACAGTGCCGGCATTGACCCTGATGACGTTCAATCTCTTACCGATCTTGCAACTCTCCCCTTTACCGTCAAGGACGATCTTCGTCTCAACTATCCTTACGGGATGTTTGCCGTGCCGCTTCGTGAAGTTGTCAGGATTCACTCCTCCTCGGGGACTACAGGCAAACCGACAGTTGTCGGCTATACGCGCAATGACATAAAAACATGGTCAAATCTTATTGCACGTCTTCAGACAGCAGCAGGTGTCACTCATGATGATGTAGTGCAGATTGCTTTTGGTTACGGAATGTTTACAGGCGCTTTTGGTCATCACTATGGAGCCGAGATCATAGGTGCCTCGGTCATCCCGATGGGTGGTGGCAACACTGAAAAGCAGATCATGATCATGCAGGATTATCGCACTACAGCTCTTATCTGTACCCCGAGTTATGCGATCACCATAGCTGATCGGATGGAGCAGCTCGGCATTGACCCCAAGAGTCTCTCATTAAAAACAGGGCTTTTTGGTGGTGAGCCATGGTCAGAGGCGATGAGAACTGAAATTGAAACAAGACTTGGCATAACTGCAACTGATAATTACGGACTCTCTGAAGTGATAGGCCCGGGTGTTGCCGGTGAGTGTCGTCACAAATGCGGCATGCATATCTTTGAAGATGTCTTTTTACCCGAAATTATAGATCCTGAAACCTGCCAGGTTCTTCCACACGGCAGCGTAGGTGAACTGGTCATAACCTCGATAACAAAAGAGGCTTTCCCGATGATTCGCTACCGGACAAGGGATATTACTGCTCTAGACTATGAGAAATGTGCTTGTGGACGTACCCTTGTCAGGATGAGGAAGACCATGGGGCGCACTGATGACATGCTGATCATAAAAGGTGTCAACATATTCCCGTCACAGATAGAAGAAGCCATTTTGTCGGTGGACGGCTGCGAGCCACATTACCAGCTTGTGGTTGACCGGATGGGGAGTCATGATACCCTGGAGGTGCAGATAGAGGTCACTGAAAATATCTTCTTTGATGAGATGAAGATGCAACGCGCCTTTCTTGAGAAGATCAAGAAAAAGGTTGAGCATGTTATTGGTATCGGTATCTCTGTAAAACTGGTTGAGCCCAAAAGCATTACAAGGTTTGAAGGGAAAGCGTCAAGGGTTGTTGACAGGCGGAACAGCAAGTAGTCAGGGATCAGTTGTCAGGTATATGTAGTCAGGGATCAGTAGGAACCAGAGCTCAACAGCTCTTTTAGATTTCCCAGCACTTCAATCCTTTTTCCATGCCTCCAACTTGACATAATATATCTTATGTGACGTAAACACTCTATTTTACCTCAACGTTTCTTATTCCGTCAGGACGCCATGCAGGCGAAATAACATGGCTCCCCTTTTCACTACTCTTTTTCCCGTCAAGCAGGCTGCCAAAAGTTACCGTAAAATCACCGTAACGATTATTGACACTGTCCATGGCATCTGTCAGAAAATTCTTCTTCAGTTTGGTTTCAAAAAGCGGTAACTGGTTACTTTCATGTTGCAGGTTGCTGACTCTTATCCCCAGCAGTCTGACCGGCTGCTGTAAAACAATCTTATCAAGGATCTCCACCACACTCCGGTAGATATCTTCACTCCTGTTTACAGGGTGCAGCAGTGTCTTCTGCTTCCCTTCCCATGTGTCAAAATCAGCATAACGGATCGACAGTGTAACTGTTTTACCCAGCAGCCCGTATCTCCTGGCTCGCCTGCCGACCATTTCAGAGAGTTGCAGCAGAAACTTCAGAATCTCTCCCCGTTTGTCTGTGTCATGCTCCAGGGTCATGGAGTGGCCGACTGATTTAACCTCGGCAGCATTTTCTGAAGGGATTACAGGAGAATCATCTATGCCTCTTCCCATAAGGCTGAGGCGCTCCCCGATAACCCCGAATCTCTTTTTAAGGATTGAGACCGGGAACCTGCCGAGCTCTCCGCAAGTTGTTATGCCGTAAAGAGCCAGCTGCCTGGCACTCTTCCCCCCTACTCCGCAAAGCTCCTTTGCCGGCATCCTCTCCAGGACTGTTGCTACATCCTCAGGTTTTATTATGGTCAGGCCGTCAGGCTTCATCATTTCACTGGCAAGTTTCGCAAGTAGCTTGTTGGGGGCTATCCCGATGGAACAGGTTAATCCGAAGAGATGACGGATACGAGCCTTCAGGAGGAAGGCAACCCGTTCCGCAGAACCATGCAGGGAGAGAGAGTCAGTCAGATCCATGAATGCTTCATCAATGGAAAAGACTTCAACGAGCGGTGTATACTCCAGCAGAACTTTAATAATTTCTGTGGAAGTATGTGTATATTTGCGGTTATTGCCAATAACAAAAATTATGTGTGGGCATTTTTGGCGTGCCTGCCAGCTGTTCATGCCGGTCTTTACCCCGAAGGCTCTTGCTTCGTAAGATGCAGTAGTAACGACTGTCCGTCCACGACCGATGACCGCAATCGGTTTGCCCCGCAGATCCGGATTGGCCTGCTGCTCCACCGAGGCAAAAAAGGCGTTCATGTCTATATGGAGGATAGTGCGGGACATCTCTCATCCCCTTTTTTAGAATATCAGCAGATGCAGCACTCCGCGAACCAGTATCCCGACCGCTGCCCCGGCGATTGCCGGTCGCACTACCGAGGCAGAGCGAGCTCCGGCTGAGATGAGTACTGACACTCCGACCAGATCACAGGGATTGATAATGAAACCGGCCATCCGGTTCAGCTCCAGAGCTGTGATTGCCCCCTCTTTCACCAGGTTGATGGTAACCCCCATCATGGCGGTTCCCCCTGCAAGATATTTGGTGGCAAGTGGGAGTACGGTCACTGCCGGAAAACCGGCAAGGCCAAACAAGGGGGAGAGCAGATTCTGCAGCAGAGCTATCCCTCCGGTTGTTTTAAGAATATTCACCATGAAGATTGCCAGGATAAGCAACGGAATGGCTCCGAGGATCACCTGGACAGCCTCCTGACCGCCGTTTATCATCAGGTTGAGAGTTGAGGTCTTGCGGGTTTTGACCTCAGACTCCAGACAGCTTTCAATCTGAACGCTCTCTTCTCCGGCGGAACGGGCAAAGCAGTAATACGTAAGTGCTGCAGCTATCAAACCTCCAAGGAGAGAAGTCAGCATGATGACGCCGAGATTCAGGCCGACCGCCATCATCGGAAAAACCGCGTTGGCCTGCGACATGGCAAGAACCATGGCCAGAGTGGCAGCTATCTGTCGCCTGGAGGTGCTATCCTTTTCCATGATTGCCAGAGTGGCTACCGGAGCAGCGAAACTTACGAACAGCAGCTGGAGGATGGCAAAAGCTCCTGCACCAGGAATACCGAAGAGCCGCAGCAGCGGCTCCAGCAACCGAGCAACCAGCGCCAGAAGACCACGGGCTTCAACCACCTTCATCACTGCCATCATGATAACCAGTATCGGCAGTAACACATAGAGCGCAAGCTCCAGCGCAGATCTTCCGGATAACAGCATGATTTTGACAATTTCTTCCATTGTTACCTCATCCTCCCCTACCCTGCTTCCACCCCTTCCAGAGTCCAGCTCTGATCAGCAGTGTTGTAGGTCAATTCAAAAAGGTTTGCCTCATCGGTGACAGCAAAGTGAAGGAGCGCCGCCTCCCCTTTTTTCCCCTTCCAGGAGTAAGTAGTCTCTTTCACCAGATGCCGCTGGTGATTCCACTCAAACCAGACCGGACGGATACCTCTCCCTGGCTCGAAAATAGTGGCAACCCGTATGTTCTTTCTGATTTTTGACAGCATCAACCTTTACTCCGCCCGCAGCTTTTCAGTCGATATCACGGATAATTCTGATAGCCTTGCCGATAAGGGTTATCTCCTCATTCGCAGGGATAATTATCGGCTCCATATTCGGATTGCGAGGTTGCAGACGTATATGATCCTTTTCCCGGTAAAACCTTTTCAGGGTAGCTTCACCATCAATCAGGGCAACGACAATATCTCCGTTAATCGCTGTTTTCTGGGGACGAATCAGCGCCAGATCCCCCTCCATGATAGCGTCGTTAATCATTGAATCTCCCTTGACACGGAGAAAAAAAGCACCACCTTTAAGCTGCATTTTATCTACCGGGTAGTACCCTTCTATCTCCTCGACTGCAAGGGTCGGCATACCGGCACGGACTACTCCGACAATCGGCACCGGGACAAACTCCACCTTCGACTTCCTGAGGAGGTGAATGCCACGGGAACTCCCTGCTTCACGCCGGATAAACCCCTTTTTCTCAAGGGCGTCAAGATGATGTATGGCGGTTACAGTCCCCTGGGTGCCGATATGCCGGGCAATTTCCCGCAAGGTCGGGGGGTAACCTTTTTCTTTGATACTGGCGATAAGGTAATCTAGAACCTGCTGTTGACGGCTAGAGATATTTTTCATAGTGGGCTCCAGTGATATGTCAAATGATATATCACTGGAGCAGTTGGAAGGTCAAGGAATTAAAAATCTATTTCCTCATATCATGCGGCACAATCACGGTTGTTGATCTGGTTGTCCTGTTCCCTGCCTGGTCAGTAACAACAGCTGTTATGGTGTAAACCCGGCCATCCTTGTCATTCCCATCCCGCCAGGCTTCCAGCAGCACCGTATCCCCGAATTTCACCCCCTGCTTATTG
>JANNRW010000077.1:0-2878 GCA_031401815.1 Geobacteraceae bacterium
GCCGCAGACCTTGTTGATGGTCATTGCAGGAGTTGAATCAGGGATGCCTGCCAGCCGCATGGCCTGACGGGCAGGAGCCTGTCCGCAGCCGCCAGAGAGCACCTGGCCGATGATTACCTCATCAACTGCTCCCGCCGCAACGCCACTGCTGGCAAGGATACCTTCAATTACCGATGCAGCCAGCTTCGGTGCTTCGATATCTGAAAGTACTCCGCAGAAAGAGCCAAAAGGTGTTCTTTTCGCTTCAACTACATATACGTTTTCACTCATTGTGTGACCTCCGGTTTTAATTCCTACAAATAAACAATTTCATCCGGGATGTCGGTAATCTTCTCACCACCAGCCGGAGTAACGACAAAGGTATTTTCAATGCCGATCACCCCTTTGCCCGGGATAACGAACTTTGGTTCGATAGCAATGGTCTGCCCCGCCTTCAGAGGCATCTTGAACCCCAGAGCAATTACAGGGAACTCGTCAAGCTCAAGCCCTACTCCATGACCAACAAATTTCGCATTTTCGCCCGGCATCCCCATGAAATAGTTGCCCAGGCCGCTTTCGTCGGCCATTTGGGCAGCGTTTTTGAACAGCTCTTCGCAGATTGCTCCCGGCTTCAAGGCACTTTGCAGATATGACTGAATCTTCAGCGAAACATCAAATGCCTGCTGCAATTCAGGGTCAAGTTCACCGATCACGAATATCCGGGTCATGTCGGTTATGTAGCCGTTGATCACCCCGGTATAGTCGAGAAACACAGGCTGGTTCTCAACAATCAGCTCGGTTGACGCCCCTTGGGGAGCTGCGCTGGAGAGCCCCTTGCCGGTGACAGCTCCGTCAAAGAACCCGTACGAAGCTCCACCGCCTGACACGGCAAGCCCGAGAAACAGCTCCTGATTGAAGGCTCGCATCCGTATATACCCTTCGCTCCCGGCTTTACGCAGATGACATTCGAACTCCGCAGCCAGATCGAGTTCGCGCATCCCTGACTTCAGAAACTGCGGCACAGCTGAAAATACGGAACAGAGCTGCCTGGCGCTCTGACGCAACTGCTCAAGTTCAAAGGGTGACTTGATAGAACGGATTTCCCGGTTCTGCGGGGAAATGTCTATAAACTCGCGGCCAGGGAGAAGCTTGTTATAGAAATTAAGCTGTGCGACCGGGGCAACATCAAAAGTAAAACCTATCTTCCTGACATCTTCACCAATTACCGCAGAAAACTCCTTGCTTGAAGGGAATGGCCTGATGTCAGAGAGAGGGCTCTCCATCTTTGCGCGGGAGAAGCTCTTTCTTGCAAGAAGCAGAGGCTCGCCCGAGACCGGTATCCATAGGGTAGAGTTCTGGCGGGTGCCGCTGAAGTAATAAACATCTATCGGGAAGATAAAAAGAGCGCCATCAACTCCTGATTCGGCAAGCAGCGCCTGCATTCTGGCTATACGAGCAGCGGTTTCTTCTTTAGTCAGCATTTTTCACCCCTTTTCCCCAGTATTGTCCGTTTGGTAATTGCAGTTGCCACATAAGTCCCCCCTCCCCTTGCGGGAGGGGGTCAGGGGGTGGGGTAATTTCCATATTTGAGCATAATGGCAGCTTCACCCACCCCTCAATCCCCTCCCGTCAAGGGAGGGGAGGCTAAATGCAAAGACCTAACCGACAACGCTGCCTTTTTACAGGTTCATTTCCATTCGTTGTAAAACGCAATTTCGCCAAGTTCCTTGCGCGGCCTTGGTTTTGGCTCCTGATCCGGATAGCCTAGTGGCGTTATCCCGACAATGCGGAACTCTTCCGGTATCTTAAGAGCGTTTCTGACGGCTTTTTCATCATACCATCCGATCCAGCATGTCCCCAGCCCGAGTGCATGGGCGGCAAGGCAGAGATGCTCAAATGCTATTGCCACATCTGCCACATAATAGTCGATACCGTTCTCAACATCAGACTCAGCCGGATTACCGCAGGCAACTATAACTGCCGGTGCCATCAGGATAGCCTTCTTCCCTGGGTTTTCGTCGGGCAAGGCAGCCCCCAGGCTGTTACGTTTTTCACTGTCGGTCAAGACCAGAAAACGCCAGCACTGCATGTTTTTCCAGGACGGTGCCAGCCTGGCAGCCTCTAGTACCTGTTCGATCTTCTCCTGTTCAACCGGAGTATCCTTGTATTTGCGGATGCTGCGGCGATCCCTGATTACCTGAAAGATGTCCATAATGGCTCCTTTTGATTGTCTGGGTTTCAGACTAGTCAGACCAGTCGGACTAGTCTGACTGGTCTGAAAGCTTTGCTGCTACATATTTCTTCTGTACTTCCCGCCAACTTCATAAAGCGCATGCGAAATCTGCCCAAGTGAAGCAACCTTCACTGTCTCCATCAGTTCAGCAAAGATATTTCCGCCAGCTATGGCGATCTCCTGCAACCGTTGCAGCGCAGCCGGTGCCTTCTCCTTGTTTAGTTCCTGAAAGGCGCGGAGGTTGGCAATCTGCTGCTCCTTCTCCTCTTTGGTAGCGCGAGCCAGCTCTCCAGGGACGTTGAAACCCTCTTCGTCGGCGCGTGGGTTCAAAAAGGTGTTAACCCCTATAATCGGCAATTCGCCAGAATGCTTCTTGTGTTCATAAAGCATTGACTCGTCCTGTATCTTCGAGCGCTGGTACTGGGTCTCCATTGCTCCGAGTACCCCGCCGCGTTGATCGATCCGTTCGAATTCGCAGAGCACCGCCTCTTCAACCAGATCGGTAAGCTCTTCGATGATAAATGAGCCCTGAATCGGGTTCTCGTTTCTGGTCAGGCCAAACTCTCTTGAAATAATCATCTGAATCGCCATTGCCCGGCGCACAGACTCTTCTGTAGGGGTTGTGACTGCTTCATTGTAAGCATTTGTGTGCAGCGAGTTGCAGTT
>JANNRW010000078.1:0-7716 GCA_031401815.1 Geobacteraceae bacterium
CAAACCGGAAGGTCTCAACCTGCGTGAAGAAACCCTCGTACGGGAGCATCCCATCAAAGGCACACTCTTCATCATAGGCATCGACAGCCTGAGTCATATCGTCCCGATCATCCTGCATCATCACGAGCGCTGGGATGGTACAGGCTATCCAGCCCGCCTGAAGGGTGAACAGATCCCCCTACACGCCCGTATCATCTGCATCACCGATGCTTTTGACGCCATGATGTCAAACCGCTCATACCGGGACGGACTTGACAAGGAAACCGCTATCAAGGAAATTCTAAAGGAGAAAGGAACACAATTCGACCCGTTCCTGGTTGACGTGTTCGTTGAATGTCTCAACGATTCACCATTTGAAATGAAGGATTTCAGTTATTATTTCTGATAACATGCTGTTTTAATTGATTTTATACGTTTTATGTTTTCTATCAGGTAACAATTAGGTAACACAAAAAAAAGGGGGGAATAGACAATCGTCTATCCCCTCACCTATTATTTGTGAACCGAATTTTTAATTTGGCCATTATCTGCGTCGAAGTTAACCCACCTGCTTTCATAATCATCGATATTACATTTGGAGGTGGGTCAAACCGGACGCAGATGCCGGGACAAACTTCGAGGGCGATCCATAGATTTGTTTCTATTCGCCGGTCTGGTGGTGATTACTTACTTCCCTGATGGAGCTTTACGTAACTTTAAATGAACAAAACCGATAAAGGTGATTGATAACCAGCGTACAAGGTTTCCCCAACTTTTGTCAGTTTTGCCATTACCTCGTCAATGCCCGCATAAATTTCAAGAGTAATTTTCTCGTCCCTTCATCAGCCTCATGAACCAACGACTGAAGTTCCTCTACGCCTACCGTTCCTGTTTGGAGGTGGGCGAATTCAAACAGTTCCTTTATTTCCATGTTAAGCGCACGGGCTATATTCTCAATTGTTTCGAGTGATGGGGCGCTACGGCCGCACTCAATGAAACTGATAAATTTGGGGTCAACGTCAACTCGATCAGCAAGTTGCTCTTGAGAGATACCACGCCGTTTACGTAATTCCTTAATGCGAGCCCCTAACAATTGCTTTGTAGTTTTCATGGCTCCTCCGTCCGTTAATAATCAGGGCAGGTGGAGCGCTATATAACTAACTGTATATTATTTTATTTGCTAAAAAACTAATTCATAGATATACAAAAGACATTATTGTTTGTTTTTTAAGATTACCTTACAAAATTGCGTCATCTATTCTTGGTATGGGGGGGTAACAATATGCAGTGTCCGAAATGCAGTTCAGACCAAACACAGAGGCTCAAATTAATCTACGAAAGTGGGACCAAGGATATTAACACCACTGGTTACACAGCAGGCACAGGTATAGGCTCTTTGGTAGGACTTGGCGGAGCGGCCACAAAAACAACCGGGACGTCACAATCTTTGATGGCTCAACGAACTGCACCACCTATAAAAAAATCGTTCAAATGGCCGATGATCAGTTTACTTTTCGGTTTTTTTCTATTTGGGACAGTTACTTGGCTGAGTGTTGCCCTCACGTTAGCAGGCGCTGCCTTTGCCTTTTTAGCGTGGAAGCATAATGCCAATGAATGGCCGGGACTATACAAACATTGGCTTGAGTCTTGGCATTGCAATAAATGTGGCGAGATATATCTTCAGGCGTAGTAGAAAGTGAAATCGTTCAAAATCTGGTTAATCAAATAAATTAAGATGTTATTAATAAAGGAGAATTTATGTCACGCACACGGTTTCTTGTAGCAGTTGGTGTTATCAGTGTTTCTTTACTTGCAGGCTGTGCCTCAACTATGTTGTCAAATGAAAGAATAGCCTCTGAAACGGCTGGAGCACTTGGCGTGTCCCCAGACGAGCTAACCATTCAAAATAGACGAACAGAAATGACCAATACCAATTACATCGCCAAAACAAAAACAGGTAAGGAATATACCTGCATAATCAACGGGGGAAATGCTCTTACATTTGGCATGGTCAACCCGCCAATGTGCAGCAAAAAGGGTGAAACACTAAAAACGAGTCCTTTTCAATAGAATACCGCTAACGTGTGATACTGATAAAAAAAATCACGGTGTTAATTGAAAGGGAAATCATGAAAACATTTACTCGATTGTTGATTTTATCATTAATTCTATCTGGTTGTACGAAAGATCCAAAACCAGTTGAATTTTACAAAAAAAACGAAACTGAACGGAAAGTACTCCTTGATAAGTTTAAATCCAATCCTGGCAAACACAAGGACGATGGCGATGTTATCAATGCTGTTCAGGCTGAGACTCAGTTACAGAACGAACATTTCTTTTCCTACAAACCCGCCAAGGTAACCGCGAAAGGCGCAGGCGCATTCCAATTGAAATAGGCAACATTATATAATGGCAAATTTTGCTCATATGGAACGGGAACGAAGTGTAGCGGTGGAGTTGAGAAAGGGATAGAAACAAATTGCCTGGTCATTGACTCTTAAGATTAATGTAGAAATCAATAAATCGGCATGCTAGATTAGCCCTCGCTTTTTATAAATTACTCACATATTTATATGTAAATTACGGCCTAAACTAATTGAATATATACAGGAGGTTGCAAGTTGAAAAAATACGTCTTGTTGATTTACGTGCTTCAGTCTTTATTGCTCGGCAATGTTTTCGCTGAAGAATCCGATAACCCAAACCCATCATTAAGACAGCCACCACCGCCCCTACCTATACCAACTCGCGACCATTCTGAATTTCCTATTGTAAATTCATTGCCATCAAAAAAACGGGGGATAGCTCCTACGATAAAGACGCTGCAAACAAAGCCGCACACGATTAAATCAGCTCTAAATATAGAGCAACCGATTAATCATTCTGTTAAGCGGATTAACGTAGTTGCAGTACCGCATAACGAAAATAATGCCCCGAAAGTACTTAATGTACAGAAGCCACAACCGCGTATGATTAAGCCTGAGATGACTATTCAAAGTCACAAAATACCGGTAGACTCGAAACCTCATCATATAGCAGCTGAACCGGCTCCCACAACTGGCCCTATACAGGAGCTGCATTACAACCAGACGAAATCACAAGAGAGTATTACAGGAATAGATCGGAATAATCCGATTGGGACCAATTCAACCATTAATGTCGCCCCCAGAGTAAAACAGCACTCAAAGCAACTCAAGCAAATCAACTCAGGCGCACAGCCACCTAACAATCCACCTACTCAACACGTTGTATATCCTCATAAACAAGGCATACCCGTGCTTGCACCCAAAAATACGGATATCAAGTAATTCTGACTTACCTTATGCAATTGTGTGAAATAGAAGGGGGTATTTTCGAATGCGTCGCTTGCTGATTTTTTTGCTAATTATAATGATGTGCAGCATTTTTTCTAATGCAGATAAAGCTATTGCAGGCTCTGGAAACTATCCTGATTCACCAATACAATTTTCACCATCAAGTTACTATGGAGGTACGACGGTATATTTCTCGGTTGGGGCTTATAACTCTGGTTATTTCCCCGGAACTACCGGATATCTCACTGATATATATATTGAGTTATCTGAGAACGGTACTCCTATATACGGTTTCTGGACCGGTGGTAGCGGCAGTTATAATCTCCCAGGGTTTGAAGACGTTGGCACTGCATATACATGGCGAGTTTTTGCAAGATATAGTTTCTATGATAATGCGACCGGTCAATATGAGGGCGATGATGACACCTATTGGTCAAATTATATCAGCTTTACTAACGGACCAAGCGGACCTCCACCAGCACCCAACCAAACAAGTCCCGGTAGTTATGCAGCAGGAAATCCGGTGTCTTTTCGCTGGTCGCAGGTTCCTAGAGCGGATGATTATCGACTGAGAGTCGTTTCTTCTGCTGGGACGGTGGTGTATGATAACTGGATCGGTAATTCTATCGGTATAGACCTTGATTCAGGGTATTTCGATGACAGTGGTGATACATTTTATTGGTTTGTTCAAGCGGGAAATAATACCTATACAGGTCAACCAAGTGCAACCCTATCTTTTGTAAATGGTCCAAGCGCTCCCCCCAGTCAACCCAATCTTGACTCACCCATAAACGGAGCAAACCAGCCTGGAACAACTGTATTGTTGTTATGGTCTCAAACAGCAAGAACCAGCGAATATCACCTACAGGTTGCGACCGACCCAAATTTTACATCGTATTACGGTGGTCAAATATATGATTTATGGTATGGCAGTGATACCATTGGAAAATATATTAACGCTCTTGATGACGGAGCGACAATCTATTGGCGGGTAGCCGCAAAAAATTCCAAAGGGACCACTTCTTACTCATCTTCATATTTCCGCAACGGAACTCAAGTGCCAAGCTCTCCAATACTAGAAGGTGAATTGGATTTTGGTACCTCAGTAGATTTTTCTTGGTATCCTGCTGCCCGTGCTGACAATTATTATTTGCAAGTCGCAACGGATAGCGCTTTCAGCAATCTTAAATGTTATGGATACAGTGGAGGTAATACTGATGCCACATGTCCAGGCTTTCTGAATGACGGCCAACAATATTACTGGCGCGTCAAGGCAATGAATTATAACGGAGAAAGTGCGTATAGTAACCCAGTTGGCTCATTCCGCAATGGCTCCCAACCTCCTGCTATTCCAGAGTTAGAAGGTGAATTGGATTATGGCAATACAGTCTATTTTTCCTGGTATTCCGCAGCACGGGCCGACAGTTATTACCTGCAAGTCTCGACGGACAGTACTTTCAGCAATGTTGTATGCGAAGGAGTAAGTGGGGGGAATACGTATGCTTCCTGTACTGATTTCCTGAATGATGGCCGTCAATATTATTGGCATGTGAAATCATCAAATTACAATGGTGATAGCGAGTATAGTGAATTCCTATCCTTTGTCAACGGCACCCAAATACCCGAAATACCTCTACCAGAGGGAATATTGGATTCGGGGGACACAATTTCTTTCTCCTGGTACCCCTCAGCAAGAGCCGTCGATTATTATCTGCAAGTCGCGCTTGACAACGCGTTCAACGATATTGCATGCGAAGGGTCCAGCTATGGCGATACTTTCGCCTCTTGCTCCGGTTTCCTCGATGACGGCCAGGAATATTACTGGCACGTCAAGGCATCGAATTATAACGGTGATAGTGCGTACTTCGATCCACCCCAGACATTTGTCAACGGCCCAAGCGGACCTTCGGAATCGCCTGCCCAGATAATCCCATACCACAACTCCAATGAAGCCGGCACAACGGTCTCGTTTCAATGGTCACCCGTCGAACGTGCCAATGACTACCATCTCTTAATCACAAAATCATCCGGCACCGTATTTTATGACAATTGGCTCGGTAATGTTGACGGGATCGATTTGCCCGGATTTGCCGATAACGGTGAAACTTATACCTGGCAGATCCAAGCGCGAAACGCCGACTCGTCCGGTCCCATCAGCACACCGGCATGGCCGTTCGTCAATGGCCCCAGCGCCGTCATACCTGACGCGCCGATACTTGTCTCGCCGGTGAATGGTACAAACGCTTCCGGCTCCACGATATCTTTCATCTGGGGGGCCAGCGCCAGGGCAGATCACTATAAAATCCAGGTTGCAACCGATCCCTACTTCACCCACATAGTCAACGAAGCCACCGTCAGCAATTTAATCAGCATTTCACTGAATGGTTTCGACAATGTCGGCACGGTGTACTACTGGCATGTGGCGGGTGTCAGCGGCATCAACACCGGCCCGTATTCCTCCTATGCCGTCTTCACCAACGGTATGCTCAATAAGAACTCGGAAACGCCGGAAACAAGCTTCTGTTCCGCAGCATGTTCCTCGACGAATGTTGCCACCGGCGCACTCTCCCACGATCAGGAGCTGTTCAGCACAAAAGGAACGGCTTATTCCCTATCAATTCAGCTCTTCTACAACAGCATGCCGTCCTATACCGGTTCCCTTGGGCTTAACTGGAGCCATAGCTACGACATCAGCCTGACCGAGAACGCCGATGGTTCTGTTCTGCTGCGTAGCGGTGGCGGCGCAACCACCTTCTATACCAAGACCGGCGATACCAACCCCGGCACCAACTCAGATAATGTCTATACAGCCCCGATCGGCGATTTCTCGAAGCTTGTGAAGAATGATGACAACAGTTATGTCGTATCATACCGGGATGGTCAAAAGTTCAATTTCCGTCCGGACGGCAAGATAGCTTCCATTGATGATCGCTACACCAAAACCATCAAGTTCGACTATAATACCGACGGCGACCTTATCGCCATTACCGACCCAGCGCAAAGATCTACGACCTTAGTCTACGACACGATTACTACGCCCCATCGTATTTCGTCCATCATCGATCCTAACCAGAAGACCTACGATTTTTCTTACCAGGGCAACACTCTCTGGAAGGTCATCAATCCCGCCGCCGACCCCGCTGTCAGCAGTGACCGCGGTTATTGGGAATACCAGTACGATCCCCAGGTTCAAGGTTTCTTGAAATTGAAACGGGACCCGAACGGCAATGTTTCCCAATACACCTACTATGCCGATCACAAGATGGAAAAGGCCATCGATCCCGAGGGCATCGCAACTCCTGACAAGCACATTCGCCAGTATGTCTACCCGACTACTACAGACACAGTCAGAACAACAACCTTTACCGAGAAGGATTCCGGCCAGTGGCTGTATACCTTCGACGTTGCGGCGGGGGTGCTGAAGTCAAAGACCGATCCGAACAACAAGGCCACTTCTTTTACCTATTATGCAAACGGGCTTCTCAAGTCCAAGACCGAACCTAAGGGCGATAATGACCGCTTAACCACCTTTTATACGTATGACGATTTCGGTAATCTCCTGACGCAAACCGAACCGGTGGATCTCAACTCCTATACCCCGATTATCGATCCTGAAACTGTCACCGACCCTGCAACTTTGGCAAGCAAATCTCCGCCGATCACCCCGGCAATCAGCTACACCTACGATAACGCCAACTATGACCGCATCACCAGCGTGAGCGATTTGAGAAGCACTCCGAATATTTCCACCGCCTTTGCCTACACCACCGAGAACAACGGAGAGGTGGTGACGGCAACCACCACACCAGGCAATTACGTCACGGTCATCAAAAAGAATTCGGACGGTGCAGTTAATGAAACCATTGACGCCAACCAAAAACATACCAGCTTCAGCTACTACCCCGACACCCAGGCCAACCGCACTACCGGCATTGTCGGGCTATTGCAGGCAGTTACCAGACCAGATGGCATCACTACCACCTTCACCGACTACGATATCAACGGCAATGCGAAAGCGGTGAAAATCAGTGACAAGAATGGTGTCGATGTCCCGGTCGGCACGACAATGGCTTTCGATGCTCTCAGCAGACTCACATCATTAACCAGGATGAGCACAAAAGCCACCCCAGCCTTTGCGGATATTGTGACAGCATACAGCTATGACAATCTGGGTAATCTGGCATCACTGACCGACGCCGAGACACGTAAGACGACCTACGAATACAACTACAACCGACAAGTAAAGAAGATCACCGACGCCAAACAGAACGACACGGTCTTCAAGTACAGCGGCACAACCGGCAGCGGCGTGGATATGCTGACCGCCCTGTTCGATCCTAATGCCACAAAGAACACACCGCTCGACAGTCAGCCGCACACCGTTTTCAGCTATGACAAGCTGAACCGGCTGGAATACGAAACC
>JANNRW010000079.1:0-3451 GCA_031401815.1 Geobacteraceae bacterium
TGAAGTAACGATGCTACAGGTTGTACAGAGCGCCGGGTGAGAATCCTGCCGTGGGTGGGGGAATGCTCTTGAAAATTGGGTGGGGGAATGCTTCTGAAAAATCAGGTCAAAAAGTGGGGGAATGGTCTTGAAAAATCACACCCTGTGCGTCTCCGAAGTAGTACACCAGGAACTTACAGCTGCCCCCGAAAAGGTGAACGCAGTTTTTCGTGAGTTTCTTCCCGGAGCGCAACTACTTGACATTGACCCGGATGCGCTTGAGCTTCAACAGGCATGCATCGCCGAAGGCATCCTCACTGAAAAATGGTATGATGATGCATTACATGTGGCATTGGCTTCTGTAGCCGAATGCAACGTCATCGTGAGCTGGAATTTCAAGCACATTGTGAACTTCAGAAAAATACACTCTTCAATGCGGTCAACGTGCTGAAGGGTTATCGCCAGATTGCCATACACTCGCCACTGGAGGTGATCAACTATGAAGAATAAATCGTTTGATTGTGTCGAAATGAAGCGCAAAGGAGCTGAAGCGGTTTATCAGAGGGTTGCCACTCTCTCTGTTGAGCAGCAGCTTGAATACTGGCGCAAAGGAAGCGAAACACTACGGCAGCAAATGAAACCGGTAACTGAGGTTGATCGGGGGTTATCAGCGCATAAATGACGCCTGCCATTCCGGTGGCTACCCGGAGCCGGAATGGCAGGAACTTGGTGCTGCTGTCCGAGTGGTATTCCGTCCACATCCGGATGTGGATCATGGTGAAGTGGTAAATGATCTTGTAAATGATCTTGTATATGAACGTCAGAAGTGGTTTATGGAGCAACTTGGCTGTGGCGCTAAGACTAAGTCCGCCGACTTGGCTCTACGCTGGAATGTTTCGCTGGTGACTGCAAAGCGCGATATTGCCGGTCTGAAAAATCTTGGAAAAATCGAATTTGTCGGTTCACCAAAAAATGGCTGGTATCGGAGGGTAGTGCCTGTTTCAAGCTCAAGCTGAAAAGAGCAGGTCAAATTTCTGGTTGAAGAAACTCGAATCCAACGTCATCCGCGACCAGCAGGTAAAGGCCGATCTGGAGCGGCTGGGCTGGCGGGTGATTAAGGTCAGAATTTAGAATAGGGAATTGAGAATTGAGAATTGAAAAGACTAAATCGAATTCACTATCCATAAATCCCTATTCACTATTTGAACAACAAACGGAGTGAGTTGTGAAAACTGACATTTGCGAGAGAACTTTTAACTTTTCCGTACGAATCGTGAAGCTGTGCAGATTTCTTGATGAACAATCCGGTGTTTCTCGCACTTTGAGCCTAAACAACAGCTTATTCGATCAGGTACGTCAATTGGTGCAAATGTTGAAGAAGCGCAAGGCGGACAAAGCAGGGCAGACTTTTTGTCTAAAATTTCCATAGCCTGCAAAGAAGCTCGTGAAACTTTGTATTGGCTTAAATTGTTGGATGCGGCGGAAGTCATTCCAGATGACCGATTAAAGGAAATCCGGACTGAAGCCAACGAACTGGTTGGAATCCTCACTGTGATAATTAAATCAACAAAAGAGAACTCAAAATGAATTCCCTATTCAAAATTCCCTATTCACTATTCGAATGCTGGGACAGCGCTCTATGAAAGAAACCGAAACCGTAGAATTCAAAAAGAGCTTTGCCGAACTCAAAACGGGCCTTGTATCCATTGCCGCCATTCTGAACAAGCATGGCGCAGGCGAGCTCTGGTTCGGCGTTCGCAATGACGGCAAGGCGCTGGGACTGGATGCGAGTGAAAAGAGCCTGCGGGACCTGTCCCAATCCATTGCCGCTCACATCGAGCCAAGAATATATCCCCATGTGGGAATCGAAATCCGGGATGAGGCAACTTGTGTCAAGATTTCCTTCAGTGGTAAGTATGCCCCCTACTTCGCCTATGGCCGCGCCTATATGCGCGTTGCCGATGAAGACCGGCAACTCAGCGCCAAAGAGCTGGAAAACCTGATCCTCTCCAAAAATCGTGAGTTGCTTCGCTGGGATAGCGAGGTCTCGTCCGTCTCCCTTGACGATCTTGATGAAACCAGACTGAAGAAATTTGTGGAACGCGCCGGACTGGCCTGGGATGGGCCTTCAAGCGCTTTGGAAAAGCTCGGGCTGCTCAAAGCTGGCCGACTGCTCAATGCGGCGCTGCTTTTTTTCGCCAAAACTCCCCAACTCCAATTGCGCTGCGCCGTGTTTGGCGGCACCAGCAGCGCCAGCATTATCGACCGCCACGACTTTGACGGTGATATTCTCGAACTCATTGAGGAAGCGCAGAAATATATCCTGAAAAACATTCATATCGGCATGCGTCTCAAGGGGTTGGAGCGCGAAGATATTCCCGAGATCTCCAGCGAAGCAATGCGCGAAGCCATTATCAACGCTTTCTGTCATCGCGATTACCGCGATCCCGACTACATCCAGATAGCGGTTTTCAGGAACCGTGTCGAAATCCGCAGCCCAGGCGGTCTTTTCGAAGGGTTGACCGTTGAAGCATTGAAGCAGGGAAACGTTTCTAAGCGGCGCAATTCGCTAGTTGCGGAGCTGCTACGGCGGGTGCATTTGGTCGAAGCCTGGGGACGCGGTGTGCCGCTCATTCTTGAAAAGGAGCCAGGCGTAGAGTTCAAGGAGATTGCAAAGATCTTCATCACCAGCTTTGGGCGACCATCTTTCTCCGAAAGTTCTGAGCGGGGTAACCAGGAAACTATCGATAAAACTATCGATAAAACTATCGATAAAGATTTTTCAGCTACTGAAAAAGCAATTGTCAGCATGATTGCCGCCAACCCTTCAGTTACTCAAAAAGAGATGGCCGACCGATTGAATCTGAGTGAGGTGGGGGTTCGTTACCATACCGATAAGCTGAAAGCTAAGGGGATAATACAACGTAGCGGCGGGAAAAAGGGTGGACGTTGGGAGGTGGTTTGCTTGGGGGGGCGGGGACATTGTTGATTTGTTGACTAACACGCTATAACTCACTGAATTTACAATTGACTTGGTCTGGGAGGCTATCCGCATGAACACAAAAAAGCGAATCTTCATAAGCTCCGTGCAGAAGGAACTGGAACTGGAGCGGGCCGCCGTGGCTGGCCTTATTTCGACCGACCCATTCCTGCTGCAACACTGCACGCCGGTGCTGTTCGAGAAGAAACCACCTCCTCCGCATCCGGCCTCTCGGCCCTACCTCGCCTCCCTTTTGTGGCGGTGCCGTGAAGAACCAACGTCCGGGTTGAGAAAAGGATTAATTCAATGCCGTTACCGATAAACCTAAAAACGGCAGTTGAAACACAGAGGCACAGAGGAAATCATTGAGATTATTTGAAATCACCGTACAACCTGAAAGGTGAACACAAATGAAGCTGATATTTTATCTAAGTCTCTGTAATGATTATCTCAGTGCCTCTGTGTCTCTGTGTTAAATGCTTTTTCTAGGAT
>JANNRW010000080.1:0-4849 GCA_031401815.1 Geobacteraceae bacterium
CACCCGTCATCATCAATGCTGCTGCCTATACTGATGTTGACGGGTGTGAAAAGAGTGTAGAGCAGGCTATGGCGGTGAATGGCGAGGGGGTCGGTCTCCTGGCGCTCATTGCCAGGGAGATTGGCGCAAAACTGGTACAGGTGAGCACTGATTATGTTTTTGACGGCAGTAAAGGTGTTCCGTATCTGGAAGATGATCCTGTATGCCCTCTTAGCATATATGGTGAATCCAAGCTGGCAGGGGAGTTGAATGCTGCCATGGCACCTGACCACCTGATAGTCAGAACCCAGTGGCTTTATGGCATTCACGGCAAAAACTTTGTAGATACGATGTTGAGGCTCTCTGGCGAGCGGAGTGAACTTGCAGTTGTTGATGACCAGATCGGCTCGCCGACATTTACCAAAGATCTGGCATTGGCAATAAAGGCTCTTCTGGACAAGGGGTGCAGTGGAATTTATCATGCCGCCAACAGCGGTTTCTGCTCCTGGAACGAATTTGCAAAAGCGATTTTTGAGGAAGAGAGTCAGGTGATAGTGGTAAATCCGATGACCACGGCTGAACTGAATCGCCCTGCCAGTAGGCCGCTTTACTCCACCCTTGACTGTAGCAAGCTGGAGCAGGATACCGGCTTCAAACGTCGACACTGGCGGGAAGCACTAAGAGAGTATCTACAGCTGCGAAGCAGCTCTACTGTTTAAGCCGTCCTTATATTTCTCAACTCATTTAATAGATCTGGATGAAGGTCAAGTAGCCTGAATAAATTAAGTACAGCCTGGATTGGCTTTGCCTCTCCTCGCTCATACCGTGAAAAAGCATTATGGCCGCCGCCAGTAATAAGTGCTGCCTCCTTTTGGGTGAGTTTCAGCTTTTTCCTGATTCTAGCGAGTTCTGCAACTTCTTCTGCGTCTACTTTATCGCGAAATGTTTTCCACTCTACTTCCTCGCGTTCATCATAATCGGGAAAACCATCATGACAATGATCGCAGAAAGCTCCATGTATTGTGGATTCATATTTACGGCCTCGATATTCCAAGGCTTTCGTCTGGCTTCCATCATGCAGTGAGCCCTCCAAGCATAGTGGGCATTGTTTATTGTTCCATTTTGATTTCATGGCCATAACTCCTTGAAAGATACTACGAAATACTCGCCTGCCTGTTGAAACTTCACGTAGAGCAATTTTTCTCGCCATTTTGCATGATAAACATCTTGCCAAACTCGATGACTCTGGTGTGTTGACATGCTTTTATAAAAATTGGTGACTGAGAGCTGATTTATCACCGCAAGTGCTTCATTCCGCGTCTTTCCTGCTACTCTGATTCCCTGTTGAGCAGACATAGTAAGATTCATATTCTCAACACAAATCATCTGTGCAAGGATTGCTTTGAGGTCGTAGTGCGGTCGACGTTTTTCCATGTTTAAAAATAACCCTTTCAGGGTATTTGGACAAACTGTTTTTTTTGCTGACTTGGCTTGCATATGGGTTGCGTGGTACTGGGTTTTTACTCAAGTGGTTGGATGTTCTGTTATTCGTAATGCGTCCACATCCGGATAACCTTTATTGTCTTGATATCGTCTAAGACCTCATAAACCAGTCTATGTTGAATATTGATCCTACGGGAATATGCACCTGACAGATAGCCGACAAGTTTTTCGTATGGCGGGGGATTTTTGAAGGGATTTTATTTGATAATTTCTAGTAGTCGTTCGGCTTGCGGCTTTAACCCGGAGTGTGCGATCTTTTTTGCATCTTTTTGCGCATGCTTAGTAAAAACAAGTTGCCAACTTACCATGCAAGTTCCTCACTGCACTCGGATACTGGGGTTTTGAGGCCTTTCTTGATGGATTCTCGCATGCCAGGAATTGATGTGAGATACAATGTTTCCTGAATAGCACGCCAATCGTCTTCTGAGATGAGAACTGCTGAATGACGTTTGCCAACAATCTGGATTGGGTCATGCGATAAAGCGACATCATCGACAAGGTTATATAGGGATTTTCTTGCTTCTGTTGCTGATAGCGTTGTCATATTAAATCACCTCCCTTCCGTACGTTAAATCGTACGCTAGTGATTGCTTCAAGTCAAATCAATTTTCTGCGAAACGGGCAGCACTTGACCTGCCGGGCAGCCTTATCGCCCGGACACGCTCCAAGTGCAAGTTGGGCATCACTTTTCCTGAAATATGAATATGTGAAGGGAGTCCCCAAAGGCCCGCCAAAGGCCTTCTCGAAAGTTGGGATCAGCTCTCTTTGGTTGGACCAAAACTGTTCAGAAGCATGGCTAGCACCCCAAAGCTTTACCACTGAAATATTACTTGCATATTTGAAAATAAATATATACTTTAAATATATATTCAATGGGGGCAGATCATGAAAACAGCAAAACTATTTCAAAATGGGCAAAGCCAAGCAGTCAGACTGCCCAAAGAGTTTCGTTTTGACGATAGTGAAGTGTTCATTAAAAAGACCGGTAATGTCGTTCAGCTGATTCCTCGCTGCGATTCGTGGAACTCCTTGTTTGGGAGCTTAAAAAAGTTCTCCCGTGATTTCATGGTTGAACGTGTTCAACCAGAGTTGGACAAGCGGGAGACATTCTGATGAAGCTCATGCTCGACACTAATATCTGCATTTACATTGTCAAGCAACAGCCGGTTGCCGTGCTAAAACGTTTTCTTGAATATCAGATTGGCGACATAGGAATTTCTTCCATTACTCTCTCAGAATTACGCTATGGAGTTGCCAAAAGTACACACCAAGAGAAAAACACAAAAGCCCTTGATGAGTTTATTACGCCTTTAGAAATTATCTCTTTTGATGAAGAAGCAGCTCATATTTACGGTGATATTCGAGCGGCGCTCGAAAAGGCAGGCACACCAATTGGTGCCATGGATATGCTGATCGCTGCTCATGCCGTTTCTTTAGGAATTCCTTTGATTACCAACAACATCCGAGAATTCGTACGTATCCCCACCCTTAATATTATCGATTGGACAGCCTAGTATTTATCCCTGGGCAGGTCAGGAGCCTTTCGGCTCCTTTCCCCCCTCAGAATCGTACGGACAGTTTCCCGTCATACGGCTCAAGCCCTCCAAAGTAATCTCCGTCTCGGGATACCCGCCCGCTGCATTTGCAACGGACTTGGTGCAGCGTACCAGCTGCGTCAATGCGAGCCTGACGAGGCATTCCTGTTTCATCCTTATGTCTTGAAATTTATAAATTTATGGGCCCCTCTTGCTCCCTCCTGGATCCGGTCTCCGGTCAGACGGGGAGGAGAACTGCTGAAAGGTGATCAGGAACTGCGCCAAGCATTGGTGAAAATGGATGGTTAGTTAATTAGTGAGCAACGTCCCCGGAGGGGTTCGATTATCATATTTTTCTGGCTGTGCGTTCACACCGAGCACCCAGCCGATAAAATGATTCATGATAAGAACCGGGGCCTCTAACTGAGGACAAATAAACAGAATGGATTCATCATCGAAAGAACTGATTATCCCCTCGAAAACCTCGCCAGTCGTCAATCTGAGCTGGACTGGTTTACCTGATTTCCTGGACTCGTTTAAAGTCCCCTGACGTACATTAAATGCCATTATTGGCTCCTTTTATTATGGGGGGACATCAGGGAGTGGCTTAACGGGCTTAACGGGACAACGGGCTTAATGGGACGTTGTTTGCTGGCTTGCTAGCCTCCAAATACCACCTTCATAATTACCTGATCCTGCTTTACAATCTTCTCTCCGCGCCTCACTGCCAAACAGACTCCTGATCTTTTCATATTGAGCAACGCTCCTACCGCAACTCCACTCTGTTGCAGTTCACGCACGGCAAGATAGCAGACAACCCCCCTTGCTTCTACCACAGCCAATATGCGGCCGCCTCGCTTAACTGCTTCAACGTCAACATTAAAATGCCGGGCAACCCGCATCAATAACTCTTTCAGTGGCAATCGCCTTGTCAGCCTGTCTTCCAGCTTAAGCTCACTACGCAGATAATCCACAAACTCACCACTGCCAAGTACTCGTTGATCGTAGCTTTCTATCTTGCGACCTTCTTCAATCTCACCTTGACTGCGCCGCAGACCGCCGCCAATAAGGTCATTGCGACGCCCCTGCTTGGCACCATCTTCAACGAACCGGCGATAGTTCTCGATGGCAAGTTTGTTCCGCTGGCTGAAGTGACTCAGTATTTCGCCAGCTTCCAGACCATCATGCTGCTGTTTACCTAATATAGCGGCATGTCCGCTCCAAGGGTAGCTGTCGAGCTCTGCTATGCTCTTGACTATTCTGGCACGCAGTGGATTCAAGTGGATGTAACGTACTAGTTCCAGCAGGTAAGGATCTTCTTCACAGACGATTGATTTGTAGCGGTTCTGAAAAAGGTGTCCGACTCGTCTGTGTCGCTGGTTGAAATTAATGGCATAGCCGGTGAGCAGTCGTCTCATGAAGCTTGCCAGGCCGCCGCTGCCGGAGCGGAGCAGGAGATGGAAGTGATTGGGGATAAGAGCCCACGCAAGACATTGTGTTCCAGTGGAGGCGAGTAGCCCGGAAAGCCGCTTGAGAAAGATCTCGCGATCAGTGTCATCGAGGAATATCTTACGCTTCTCGATACCACGCACAATTACGTGTTGAAGTATTCCTGGAGCATCAAGTCTTGATTGTCTTGGCATGTGGATTTATTAGCATGGTTTAGAAAACCTGTCAACTAGCAAGCAATCAAACAACGTCCCCCATCTCTTCACAGATCGCCGACAAGTTTTTCGTATGGCGGGGGATTTTTGAAGGGATTTTCTTTGATAATTTCTAGTAGTCGTTCGGCTTGCGGCTTTAACCCGGAGTGTGCGATCTTTTTTGCATCT
>JANNRW010000081.1:0-4658 GCA_031401815.1 Geobacteraceae bacterium
GGCAAAGGCTTTTTTAAGCCCGATTACCTGAAGTGAGCTACTTTTTTCCCGGGCGTCCATCAGATCTTTTCTCCCGAGGGTGAATAACCGCTTCAACTCTACTGTCGGCGCCAGATGTTACTTCGCTTTTATCCTGATCAAGATAGTATGTTATGGTCTTGCCGGAAATCAGATCATTGTGCTGAAACACCTTGGGGTTTCCATCAAGAATCAATCTTCCCCCTTTGGCGTCATATATGGCGTGGTCTGCTTGCGCACGGCGTTCGCTCTGAACTATCCTGACAGCCCCGAATGCCTCTGCGTTGCTTATTTCATCTCCTGTTTCCGAGTAACTAACCACCAGTTTGTCGGAATATATTGTCAGATCTCCCTGCCGAGCTGCAACGTTTCCTGAAAACGTAGCCATTTTTCTGTTGTTGTCTGTAAGGAGCTGATCCGATTTGATATGGATGGGCGCACTGCTTCTGTCCATCGGAGATTTCTGTTCTGCCAGGACAGCTGTTCCAGTTATAAGAAAAGCTGTAAACAGAAGAATCAGGTGCCTGGTCATTTACCCAACTTTGCAGGGCGGATGGTTGCCATGACCTGACTCATGATAATTGCTTCTCCCTTTTCCAGCGACATCTCCATGCCTCTCCCTTCAACTGTCAGGCTGCCATCAGTCATTCGCACCTGATCCAGGGTCTTGAAGAGCCTTTTACCGGAGTCATAAATGATGCGTGATGTTTCAAAGGATGTCCCTTTTGCGCTTTTTGCATGAACGTTGTTCGAAAGGGTCACTATTTTCGATGCATGGGCGAATTGACCATTTTTTGCCGTTACCACAATATTGCCATACTGTCCGGTCTGCATTATCACAAAACGGATATTATTCAGCGTTGAAATTTCAGCGGATTTGTCGTACTCGCCATTAGCAGCAAAAAGTTCCCACTTTATCTCTTTCCCGGAAGACTCAGTAAGGTGAATAGTTTTTAAAGTCAGGTCAACAGAGCTTTGAAGAGCACTGCGGCGATTTGTCATAAAAGAAGTGCCACTGAAATAACGAAATACCATTATCAGCAGTACAACGGCACTCAAAATGATAAACAGCGCCAATAATCGCCTGAGATGAAGGATTCTGAGCATAGAATTGCAGCAACTATAGCATTATTGCTGTTTACAGTAAAGAGTTTTGAGGCAGGTTTTGCATCATTGGCACAAAGATTGTATCAGCGGTTTATTGCTTTGATGAGAGGCTGAAGCAGGGGAAGAAGGGGGGTGGGAAAGGCTTTTTACTGATGCATCAAGATTGATTCATTCAGAATCAGTTGAAGCACGGAAATAACGGGCTGTGGTCTCTTCCCATTTGTCCTGAGCTTTTATGAGCATGTCACAGAGCTCTCTTACAGCCCCCCACCCGCCCCCTTTGGAGGCTACGTAATGGACGTACGGCAGTACCTCGGCACAACCATCAGCCGGTGTAGCGGCAAAGCCAACCAGCTGTAGCACAGGAATATCGATAAGGTCATCCCCCATAAAAGCCACCTGATCTGCGGCAAGACCAGTGTCAGTCAGGATCTTCCTGAAAGGGGACAATTTGTTCAGTGATTTCTGATAAACAATCCTGATTCCGAGTTCAGCTGCCCGATTTGTAACAACTGCGGATTCACGACCGGAAATAATCCCTACTTCAACACCGACTCTTTGCAGCATTTTTATACCGTGACCATCTTTAACATTGAAAAACTTGGTTTCAACTCCATTGGAGTCAAAGATTATCCTGCCATCAGTCATAACCCCGTCAACATCAAGCAACAACAGCTTTATCCTTTTAAGTCTCTCTAGCATTATTAATCCTATTGATCCGGTATATATCAAATTACGCAAGGCCTGCCTTGAGCAGGTCATGAAGATGGATTATTCCGACAGGTGCAGCTGAGTTTTCATCATTGAAGACAAACAGGGACGTAATGGAGTATTTTTCCATCTGCTGGAGCGCCTTTGCGGCCAGGTCAGCAGCGAGAATCCGCTTCGGGTTGTTGTGCATCAACTCCGCTGCCGGTCTGTCCAGAAAAGCAACCCCTTTCTCCAGTGCGCGCCTTAAGTCGCCATCGGTGATTACCCCGACAAGGGCACCGTCTGAGTCAACAACTCCGGTACAGCCAAGCCCTTTTGAGGTGATCTCGAAAAGAGCCTCACGCATCAGAACTTCGGACTGCACCAGAGGGAGTGCTGAGCCTGCGTGCATCAGATCGCTTATCTTGAGAAGAAGCTTTTTCCCGAGCGAACCGCCTGGGTGAAACAGGGCAAAATCATCCTCCTTGAAACCCCGTTCAATCAGAAGCGCTACTGCCAGAGCATCCCCCATGGCAAGGGTTGCTGTTGTGGATGCAGTCGGAGCAAGACCAAGAGGACAGGCCTCTTCCTTGACAGCAACATTGAGCAGTACGTCCCCTGTAGTGGCCAGGGTTGAGCCAGGCCTCCCTGTCATGGAGATAAGCTGAGCCCCGATCCGCTTTACAATAGGGAGAATACGGAGAAGCTCTTCAGTCTCACCGCTGCTGGAGATGGCAATCACGACATCCCCTTTCATGATCATTCCAAGATCGCCATGAATGGCTTCGGCAGGGTGAAGAAAAAAGGCCGGGGTGCCGGTAGATGCCATTGTAGAGGCAATTTTCTGGCCAATCAGCCCTGATTTGCCCATACCGGTGACAATGACCCGTCCTTTTGAAGAAAGAATCAACTTCACGGCTCGTTCAAACTCGTGGTTTATGGATTCTGCCAAAGCCAGCAGCGCTTCGGCCTCAATTCTGATAACTTTTTTTGCTTCTGCGATAATCATGGTCGAACCTTTAAAAGCAGTATTCAGTAGTCAGGGGTCAGGAGTCAGAATGAAAGCGTTTAAAACTGAATACTGACCCCTGACTACTGATTTTATGACCCCTGGCTACTTTTTTACAATTGCATCAATTGCCATCAGTTTTTTCAGAAGTTCTGCAAGATCATCGAGTTTTACCGAATTAGGCCCATCACAAAGAGCCTTGTCAGGATCTTCATGAACCTCCATGAAGATGCCATCTATGCCGGTTGCTACAGCTGCCCGACCAAGGTATTCAACAAATTCGCGCTGGCCGCCTGATGATCCCCCCTGACCGCCAGGGAGCTGGACACTGTGGGTCGCATCAAATACAACAGGATAACCGAGTTTTCTCATGATCGGCAGGCTGCGCATATCCGAGACAAGATTGTTGTAGCCAAAAGACACGCCCCGCTCGGTAAGGATCAGTTTGTCATTTCCCGAAGCTACAGCCTTTCCGACAACATTTTCCATGTCCCAGGGTGCCAGGAATTGCCCCTTCTTGATATTTAGCACTTTGCCGGTTTTGGCGGCAGCAACCACCAGGTCGGTCTGGCGGCAGAGAAAAGCAGGGATCTGCAGGATGTCGAGAACCTCAGCTGCCTGCTCAAGCTGCTCAATCCCATGAATATCAGATAAGAGCGGCAAGCCAAAGGTACTCTTGACTTTGGCAAGTATCCTCAGCCCCTCCTCCATGCCTGGGCCACGGAAGGCAGTCACAGATGTCCTGTTTGCCTTGTCGTAGGATGCTTTGAAGATCAGCTGCATACCAACTTTAGCAGTAATTTCAATCAGCAGCTCGGCAGTCCTCAGGGTGGCAGCCTCGTTTTCAATTACACAGGGACCGGCAATAAGCAGTAATGGGGCGTTGCCGCCGATGTTGACATCGCCGACAGTGATCTTTTTAACCATGATTGTCCTTTTGGGTGTTGATAATAAAAGTTCTTTTTATCAAGCTATTTCAATTGGCTCTACTGCTCATAGCCGCAGCAATAAATGCCTTGAACAGAGGGTGCGGATTTAATGGGCGAGACTTGAATTCAGGGTGGAACTGGCAGCCGACAAACCAGGGGTGATCGGCAATCTCGACAATCTCGACCAGATCGCCTTCCCTGTAAATCCCGGAGAGGGTCAGGCCGTTTGCAGTCAATATCTCCCTGTAACTATTGTTGAATTCGAAACGGTGGCGGTGTCTTTCGGAAATTTCGCCCCCACCGTATGCTTTCTGGGCTACACTCCCTTTGGTGAGAGAGCATGGATACGCCCCCAGACGCATTGTTCCCCCTTTTTTGAGCACACCTTTCTGCTCTTCCATCAGATGTATCAGGGGATTTATACACTCTTCCCTGAATTCGGTCGAAAAGGCATCTTGCAGGTGGCAGACATTCCTTCCAAACTCGACAACAGCCATCTGCATGCCGAGGCAGATTCCAAAAAAAGGTATTTTTTTAGTGCGGGCAAATTCAATTGCAGCAATCTTCCCCTCAGTCCCACGCTCACCAAAACCGCCTGGAACAAGGATTCCGTCAACATCGTCAAAAGAGCTGGCAACGCCATCCTGCTCAATTTTTTCAGAATCTACATACTTAAGAACAACCCGGCAATCATTTGCAATACCACCGTGAGTAAGCGCTTCCGAGAGAGATTTGTATGAATCGGCCAGGTGAACATACTTGCCGACTATGGCGATCTTTACCTCACCATTTGCAGGGGCTCGCAGCTTTTCAACCACGCTCTGCCAGGCAAAGAGATCCGGGGTTTTTGTCCAGATATTAAGCTTCTCGACCACCTGGTCATCCAGCCCCTCACTGTGGAGCGC
>JANNRW010000082.1:0-39163 GCA_031401815.1 Geobacteraceae bacterium
CCTGTCGAAGGGTGCAATTCTTGAAGTTACTCAAGAGCATAAGCTTAAAATTTTTATTGGTTACGGTTTTTGTGCATCACAAATCCGGATATTGAGATTGAAACAGCAAAAAAGAGTAACAGGTACGATATTTCCGGAAGAACGGAGTGCAAACTTCCACCCCGGACAAAGATATCCTGAAAAGCTGTAAGTCCCCATGACAGAGGTGAATAGGTGCTGATATCCTGCATATGACGGGGCATGACATATACCGGTATCATGATCCCCCCGAGTGCAGCTGCAATAACAATGGAAACTGCTCCGAACATGGAGGACTGTTCATATGTTTTTGCGAGAGATCCGACCACCAGTCCGTAACCGGTTGCAGCGAGAGAGGCTGCCAGAGCAACCGGGATTATGGTTGCCAGTTCGGCTCCTGCTTCCAGTCCGGAGGTGCCAAGAAGTGGCAGCAGGTATATCCCTGCCGCAAGCATGAGCGAGAACTGGAGCAGGCAGACAAGCACGTAGGCGCAAAGCTTTCCTGTCAAAAGAGCAACAAGTGTAACCGGCATGGTCATCAGCCTGCGGAGGGTGCCTGCCTGTCTCTCCTTTATAAGTGCGCCGGAAAGCGGGACAACAATAAAGAACATGCCGAAAAGCGCCCACGCAGGAACATTTTGCTGTGCTGCTGTGGGTCTTTTCAGGAGACGGCTGTTATAGGCGACCTCTTCGGTCAGCTTCAGCACCGGTGCAGTATCCATTTTCAGGCTCATCTCGGGAAAGGGGGCACCTTCAGGGAGTGTTTTTTTCATCTCGGCTGGGAATGTAGTGGACAACATGGCAGCCAGTTCGCTGAATTCGAGACCCAGAACGGCTCTCTGAAGGGAGTTCAGCACTGCTGTGCGAAACGCCCCCTGCACTGCCGGATCGAAGTAGACAACCAGACCTGCCTTATCAGCCTCTTTGAGAGGTTTTCGCTGTGATGTCTCTTTGCCACTAATGACCAGGGTCTTTTTTGCACGTTCTCTGATAATCTCCCTGAAAACCTTGCTGCTGCCAACAGGGATGATTACTGCGAACTGGAAATCCCCTTTTACAACAGCCTGCTTGGCTCTCTCTTCAGTGACTTGCTCTCCCTTGAGAGTGGTTACAAGATTGAGGCCACCTCCGCTTTTCAGCTGTTTTGCAATCGACTCTCCGAGAATCCCCCTGTCACTGTCTACAAAGAGCACCCGGATAGATGCCTCTCCGGTTGCCTGCATCACACTGTCCTGTACCAGCGAGACAATCAGAACAAGAGCCATCGGCATAACAAGCAGCACGAGCAGACCAGCCCGGTCTCTTCGCAGTTCAAGCAGCTCCTTGATAAATGTCGCCCATATGGCCAGCATGAATATCCTTTTTCCCAGTAGTGTCCGGTTTGGTTTATGCAGTTGCCATAAAAGTTCCCCCTCCCCTTGCGGGAGGGGGGCAGGGGGTGGGGAATTTGCCATATTTGACGCTGTCGGCATCTTCACCCACCCCTCAATACCCTCCCGTCAAGGGAGGGGAGGCTAAATGCAAAGGCCTGAGCGGACAAGTCAGCGCTTTTCCGGAGTCACGGACTCCGGAGACCTTTAGATCAATCTCTCAGGCTCTTTCCGGTAAGCTTCAGAAACAGCTCTTCCAGATTGCCGCACTCCGGGTGCTGCTCAAGCAGATTGGTTGGCGATCCACCTGCAATGATACTCCCGTTATCCATGATACCCACCCTGGTGCAGAGCTGCTCGGCCTCTTCCATATAGTGAGTCGTGTAAATGATGGTCATCCCTTTTTTGTGAAAAAGGATAAGATTTTCAAGAATCAGATTGCGTGACTGAGCATCAACTCCTACAGTCGGTTCATCAAGAAAAAGAATTTGAGGCTCATGAATAATGGCAACAGCCAGGTTAACCCTTCGTTTCATACCGCCTGAATACTCGCTGATCAGCCGGTCACCACTTCCTGAGAGTCCGACAGTCTCAAGGCAACAGTCAATGCACCCCTCCAGTTTTTTACCGGTTAATCCGTAGAGCCGCCCGAAATAGCGAAGATTTTCCCTTGCAGTCAGTGAGGGATAGAGCGCCAGTTCCTGTGGAGCAAGACCGAACAGTGGTCTGACGAGAGAAGGATGGCTTGTCACATCGTGACCAGAGAGGATTACAGTTCCGCTGGTCGGTCTCAGCAGGGTGCAGATGATGGAGATGGCCGTGGTCTTTCCTGCCCCGTTTGGTCCAAGCAGGCCGAATATCTCCCCCTTGTTGACGTCGAAACAGAGCCCGTTTACTGCCGGTATGGCAGCTCCCCGATAGAGCTTGACCAGATCCCTGACTTCCAATAGTGGCAAAGCAGCTGTTCTGGCACTGTTTGCGCCGGGTAAATCAGGCAGTGATATGGAAGGAGCAGATCTGTTGATGATATAAACCTCTATGCTAAAAGAGCTTGCCAATCTGAAAAACAATGGAGTTCACACCCCGATTGTCGCGGTGCAACTCACCATTTGATAAATGATGAAGCCTCAATGCCACAAAACTTCCGGCATGCTCTTTATGGAGCAGTTCAGCACCTATTCCGAGCTGTGGATTGAAATTGAATCTCAGACCCTGCCCTTCGACCCTGAAGTCGGTATATATAATACCGATACCAGCCTCGAAGTAGGGGCGATACAGGGGGGTGGCTATCCGGTTCAGATAGTAGAGCGCCAGCATTCCTGCTGAGGCGATTGCCCTGGCATCAGGTCTCAAGGTCGATCCAACACCCCCTTCAACCTTGAAACAGAGCTCTTTCGGGCGATCCTGTTGCCATACCTTGCCGTAATCGAACAGACCAACCCCTTTTATGAACAAAAAGCTGATGTCATCTCCGGGGTCATATGTATTGGCAAGATCTGCTGAAATCCCGTAGCGATCCGGTGCTCTACCGATATTCGGCTCATCTCCCATGCTGCTGCCGGGAAAGCAGCAGATAACCGTCAAAACCAGAGCCAGAGCCACTCGATATATACCCGACTCCACTGTTTTCACACTCTTTTCAGGGTCACCAGCCCAAAACCATTGTCTTCACTGAGTGAAAGAGAAGATATTCGAGAAGTTCGGATGATTTCTCCTCCAGTGGCAACAGTTGCCTGAAAATCACAGGTTCCGCCGGAAGGGTCAGGGTATGTCTGATCATTTTTCAGCATGAGAGCAGCAGCGGCCAGATCAAAGGCAGGCCCTGCAGAGCTGCTGCTGTACAAACCTGTGAAGCAGGCAATCCGGGGGTGCTCGGCAACTGTTGCATAAGCTGCCCCGATTTCCTGTCGCCCATCCGCCCCCAGCAGCAGAAGATCATCCGCACAATCAAGGAAACCAGGTGCCAGACCTTTACCGGTAGTCACCTGTTCAAGCTGGCAGTATCCTTCACGCTCTTCATCCCTGCGCGAGAGGAGCATGAATGCAGCACCTTCACCAATAAGGGCTGACTCCATACCGGTCATGAGCGGCTTCATCCCGGCATGAACCGGATAGCCGCGTTGCCTGTACCAGGCATAACCGATAAGTTCCGAGAGCTCTTCAACTGCGCCGAAAAGAACCCGGTCTGCCCGGCCTTCTGTCAGCCAGAGAGAGGCGGTCTGAAGTGCTGATGGGACAGAGTGATGAAACTGGCTTATCGTACTACAGGGGCCGGTTGCGCCGAGCAGCATGGATATGTTTGCAGCAGCAGAGTTGTGTACGGAGTTGGCAAAATGTGTAGGGGAGGCACATATATCGCCATCATTGATAAAAGAGTCGATAAAGGCAAACGTAGTGCCGGTAGCACCATATCCTGTCGCTATGACAACACCCAGCTGGTCATGGCACCCATCGGCCAGAAGTCCGGCGTCTTCGAGCGCAAGATATGCTCCCAGAAGGCCGAGCTTTGAAAAATTGTCAATCCTGCGGAGTGCTTTTTGCGGGACAAAATCTTTTAAACGTGAGGTGTCTGCCCGAAAAGCCGGGAGTGCAAGCGGCTCTCCGCAGTTCTCAAGGAGGATTGTGGAGTGGTTGCCCTGACCTGACAGCAGTGCGTCATGCATCTCTTTAACGCCGGTTCCAAAACCCCCGGCAACACCGATCCCCAGGATAGTTATCTTCATCAGCTCTCTCCTGCTTTTCCAAGGATGATCACAGAGTTGTTACCTCCAAAAGCAAGTGAGCCGGAGAGTGCTATTGTACCATCAAACGAAGTGATTTCGGTAACCGGGGTTCCTCCCAGCTCAGGATCAGGTGTGACAAAACCCGCACTGGCCGGGATTCTGCCCAGTTCCAGGCAGGCTGCCGTAAAGACCGCCTCTATGGCTCCGGCAGCCCCGAGGGTGTGCCCGGTATAGCCTTTGGTTGAAAGAAAAGGTACACCAGGGAGCATTTCAGCCAGTACCCTGGTTTCAACCTTGTCATTTTCAGGGGTGCCGGTGCCATGAGCATTGACAAAGGCAATTGATGACGGGTTTATCACATTACAGGCAAGAGCCTCGGTAATGGCACTCTTAAGTCCGGCGCCATCCGGTCTTGGGGCGGTAAGATGATAGGCGTCACATGCAGAACCGTAACCCAGCATGAATGAGCGCGCTTTTTTCCTGCGGATGCTTCTGACTTTTTCAGATTCGAGCACCAGCACTGCCCCTGCTTCTCCGAGATTAAGCCCCTTGCGGTTAATATCAAACGGTCTGCATGGATTTTCATCGCTTATCAAAAGTGAGATAAAGCCAAGATATGTAATCCTTCCCAGTTCGTCTGCACCCCCTGCCAGGGCAATATCGCAGACTCCTGAACGGATCCATGATGCTGCCAGTCCGATTGCGTCCGTGCCTGACGAGCAGGCATTTACTATGGTCTGACAGGGGCCGTAAAATCCGAATTCACGTGCAATTACCGAGGCCGGGTTGCTCCTGAGAATGGTTTCCATCAAGGTCATGTCCGGCAGATTACCTGAGCGGTACTCCCTGCAGAAGGTTTCGTTGCTCATAGCACAACCGACAGTTGTCCCCATACAGACACCGACCCGGAGAGTGTCCAGAAACTCCCGCTCAAGTCCTGCGTCAGCAAGTGCTTCCCTGGCTGCATGCAGGCCGAGAGCGCTGGTGCGGAGCATGCCGGATGGTTCGGCAAAGTCAGGTATTTCAAACACCGGGTAACGGATCGGGTGGTTGCTGGAGAAACGAAGCGGTGGAGCAGGATTTCGTGCTCCGCTGAAGATTGATCTCATGCAGTCATCCAGACTGTTTCCGGCTGCACAGATACAACCAAGGCCGGTTATGGCGACAGGGGAGAACGTCATGCTGCTGCGAGCCGTGCATCAATGTATGCTGCCAGGGCACTTACCGACTGGAAGGCAGTACGCCCTTCCTCCATATCCTTGATTTCGATGCCGAAATATTTCTGCACCAGTACGACCAGTTCAACTGCGTCGAGTGAGTCAAGACCGAGCCCTTCGCCAAAGAGCGGAGCGTTGTCATCAATCTCTTCAGGGGTCAACTCCTCCAGGTTCAGATCCGTCACAAGGATCTTTTTCAGTTTTTCTATCGTATTCATTTCATGGACTCCTTTAAAGGCAGGTTGAGGTTAAGGTTGAGGCTAAGGTTGAGGTTGGAGAGCCGACCTTCTGACCTTCCGGTCTTCCGACCTTCAGTCAGTTTTCTCCCACATGTTGTAAAAATTGTAAAACTGGTACGGATGCTCTGTGACAAATTGCTCCAGGGCTGTGACGAATTCCCTGGCAAAGGGGAGATATCCGTTTGCAGATCTGCCGAGGTTTTCCGGCACCCGGATTATCTTTGCCACTTTCAGGGCATACCCCCCTGAATCTGTCCTGTACGGAAAGATGACTGCCAAAGGTGCGCCGGTTGCTGAGGCCAGTTTATATGGGCTAAACGGGAGTTTTACAGGAGCGCCGAGAAAATCGACACTAATCGTACTCCCTTCGGCACCCATGACGCGGTCACCCATAATACAGAGGAGCTTGCCATTTTTCAATACCTGAAGCATCTCCAGAGCGCCGCCAAGATATCCGGCAGGATCGATTATCCGGTAGGGTGGTTTTTCTCCTGCGTGCTCGAAAAAATGCCGATCCAGATCCCCCTCCTCTCTGTGGATCAGGAGGTTTACCTCGGTATCCAGAGCACTCAGGCTGGACATGGCAAGTTGCCAGCAGCCAACGTGGGCAGTTACGAGTATGAGGCCACGCCCCTCTGCCAGCAGGTTTACCAGTATTTCTCTTCCTTCAAGGCTTACATCAAGGTTTTCAACTCCTGAAATTCCGAGGATCGCGCGGTCAACAAGGGTAAGACCGATGCCAAGACTTAGAAGGTAGCTGTCCCATAGCATGAATAAAGAGTTTCTTCCGGGAAAGCGGCGCTTGAGATAATAGCTGGAGCGGTTGCGTACTGAAGGTCGAAACAGCACATAGTAGAGCACAACAAAAAAGAGAAGGAGATAGGCAAGCTGCTTTCCTCCGGATCGGATCAGGATATAAAAGATCTGATGTTGCCAGTTGGAACCGATGCTTTTGCTTGACCACTGTTTCTGCTCGTTGCTCATGATACTATGTATCCTTCTCCATGTGGCGGGAAGAGCTACGTGTAAACCTGATGAAGCTGGCCAGATTGCCAAGAAAGCGGAGCCAGCTGTCGGGCGAGCGCCAGATCATGGTTATATATCCCCAGAGCACCTTGTTCCTCTTGAAATGATTCCGGTAGAACTCCTGAAACAGCTCATCCAACCGTTTACGGGTCATCCCTTTGGTCACAAAGAGAAAATTCATGCAGTCCATCCTCTCCCAGTCCTCGTCGAACTCTCCCAGTTCATGAATCTTTTCATAGATCGGCGAGCCGGGGAAAGGGGTGAATTTTGCCAGATTGAAATCATCAATAGGGAGAGAGAAGACATAATCCATACTTTTGCGGATACTATCTTCACTCTCTCCAGGGAGCCCCATCATCAAAAGCCCCTTTGTTCTGATTCCGGCATCCTTGATCATCCTGATCTTTAGCGCGAGCTGTTCAAGATCAGCGTTTTGCCGGTGTTGCGCCAGGAGCTGCTCATCACCGGTTTCGATCCCAAGACTCATCATCCAACATCCAGCCTCTTTCATCCTTTTCAGAAGCTCGGCATCAATATGCTCAGCCCTGACTGCGCAGTTGAAAGTCATCCCCAGGGGTTTGTCGATCATCAAGGCAGTGAACTCTTCAACCCTTTTGCGGTTGAAAGTGAACTGGTCGTCGTAGAAGTTGATATGCCGGATGCCGAAACGCTTTCTGAGGTAGGAGAGATGTTCGTAAAGATAAGTGGCCGAGTTGTAGCGGAAACTCTGGCGGAAAACCGACCTGTCACAGTAACTACAGGAGTAGGGGCAGCCACGGCTTGAGATGCAGCTCGTGTTCGGAGTTGTGGGATAATTGAAAATAGGAAGCATGTAGGAGGAGGGGAACCCCTCAAGCTTTTCATAGGCAGGGAAGGGGAGGTCGTCGAGAACTACCCTTTTTTCGCGATGGCCGGAAAAAACAGGCTCCCCGGAATTTCGATCACGGCAAATGAGCCCTTTTACTGACGAGGGCTCATCCCCTTCGCTCTGTACGAGTTCTGTGAGGGTCTCCTCCCCTTCACCGATGACAATAAAATCAACAGCCGGGAAGTCGGTCATCAGCTTTTCTTTCAAAGCAGAAACATGCGGCCCGCCAAAGACATTCTTAATGCCGGGGAGAGTCTGTCCAGCCATGATGGCAATTCTGACTCCGTCTAGAAAACCTGAAGTAGTACAGGAGAGACCGATAAAAGCCGGACGCTCCGCTAATAGGTAATCCCTTATCGCCCGATCCGAATCAGGACGTGCATAACAGTCTATGATATCAACGGTCATGCCGCGCTGCTCCAGATATGCTGCCATGCTCGCAAGACCAAGTGGGGGCATGATGTTGGCGATCCGGGAGATATCCCGACCGGCAGCGTCAGCCCGGTAACCAAGCGGGTGGACAAGGAGGATTTTTTTGCTGTTTAGCATTGTTACTCCATTAATTTTACCTTGAGACTACTGTCTGATCAGATCATTTCTTCGGAAACCTGATCAATGTATCCCACAATAGACCCCGATAGCCGAAGCGGTGCATGATTGAGAGACGTTTTTGCCCTTCCGAGGGTGGAAATATCCGGTCGCGCCTGTTTTTGAACGCATTTGTTATCTGTTCGTTCATTGCCTCTGTGTCAAGATCCGGAGAGAGGTAATAGAGAGGCTCCTGCATACTGCAACCTTCGGAAAGGAGCCCCTCCCGGATAGCCAGAGTCATGAGCGGAGTGCCGGGGAGGATCCGGATACCGGAAAAGGCGAAAACCACGGTCTGCTCAAGCTTCTCAATATTTGCAAGACCCTCTGCAACCGTTGCCATACTCTCACCAGGTCCGCCGAACATGATGAAATGGGCGCAAGGGAGCTGCTCGGCGATGCAGGCTCTGTTTACCTCCAGGGCTTCGGCAAAAGTGAATCCCTTGCCAAGTGACTTCAGGGTTGTATCGGTTGCTGCATCTGTTCCGAGCTCCGCAGCATAAAGACCAGCCCGTTTCATCAGGGCTATCTCTTTTCTGCCGATTCCTTCCGGGCGCATGTAACAGCACCATTTTATCAGCATGTTACGCTTCAATATCTCATCAACTACTTCAAGGTAATGTCCATCACTGTCGTTGAAAACAGAGTCAGTAAAAAAGAAACTGCTCACCCCATGATCAAGGGTGATCTTCTCCAGATTATCCACTACCTCCTTCGGGTCTCTGCAGCGGTACTGTTCACCCTCCAGAGCTGGGTAACTACAGTAGATGCAGGCGTGAGGGCAGCCTCTCTTTGTCTGAAGATTAATCATGTTGCTCTGGCTCATATAGAATCTTACCAGTTCGTCAGAGTGCAGAGGGGAGATCATCTCATTGCCTGCAAGGAGTCGCTCGCCACGTAACAGTGCCGGAGAGGTGTGACCCGTTTCCAGATTTCTGATCAGTGCGCAGACCTGCTCTTCACCTTCACCGATTATCCCATAGTCGGCGCCGGTGTAGGCGAGCAGCTCCTCCGGCATTATGGAAAAGGCCGGACCTCCGATAATGACCGGGGCTCCGGAAACTTCACGAAAAACTTCAACCAGACGCCTCGCTACAGCCGGATAACTGGTGATGCTGAGTGAATCACAGTTGTCGAGGTTGCGAATCGAGAGGCAGAGATAGTCAGGGGAAAAGGAGGTGATCCGTGCTCTGTACGCCTCCTCGGACTCGCCTGCTGCCAGGAAATCAAACTGCTCGATTTGATGACCATCTGCTGCCAGAGCTGAGGCAATCACTGCGAGTCCTAGTGGATAGACCGGATACGGTTCAGTAGTGATATTTGATGATACAAGCAGAATTTTGCTCATAATGCGCTCGAAATAAGTCTTTTCCCCCTCCCTTGACGGGAGGGGGTCAGGGGGTGGGTGAAGTTGCAACATGCTGACATCATAGCATCTTCCCCCCCACCCTAACCCTCCCCCGCCAGGGGGGAGGGGGCTTTATTAGAGAATTTGCTAGTGCATCACTCATGGCTTTTTTGTGTTCCTGCAAAGGAGCGTTTACGGCGCGGGTTATAGCGGTAATAGGTTTCATCCTCCATTTCGCGCTGAATCACCTTTTTGAACAGATTCCCCATCTTCAGCTGATGTCCGCCATCAGCATAAAAGGTGTCCCACGCATAGTAGTACATCTCCTGGAGTTTTTCCGGAGTCATGAGCTTTGGCTGGAAAACCACCTTGTCGGCAGAGTAATTTTTCCAGTCACTTCTCAGGAGCCGCCCCTCTCTTTCAAGCTGGTTCCGGCAGGGAGAGTGGGGGAATGGGGTCATGATGGTGAATTCTGCTACATCCAGCTCAACTTCAAGAAGAAAATCCACCAGCCGCTTTATGTAATCCTCATCCTGCTCATCGGTGCCGAGCAGAATAGTACCTTCGACCCCTATGCCGTGATCTTTCAGCCTTCTGATCCGGTTCCGGATAACATCAGAGGTGTCGAATACCGCCTGGTAGACATACCAGGCACCGGCATCAGCTGCAAGCTTGAGGATTAGATCATCATCCATGATCGGATGGGAGACCCACTTCTTCTTGAGTGGTGCCATGGCAGTGAAGAGGTCAATCAGCCACTGCCTGTCCTGGGCAAGAGAGTTATCGACAATGAAGAGCCTGTTGTTCTGAATCGCCTCCATCTCCGCAATAACCTTGTCTATAGGGCGCGGACGAAAGCTCTTGCCGCCAAGAAAACCGGTACAGCATGGAAAGCAGTCAAATTTGCATCCACGGGAAGCATGAACCAGATCCAGCATCTGGACTCCCCGGTAGTTGTACAGTTCGCGCTCTAGAATCCCCCTGCGAGCGGTTCCTATCAACTCTGCATCGGGCGGGTTCCCCATGTAGTTGTATATTTTCTTCATGCCGCCTGACTTCAGGTCATCCAGCACCAGGCCAAAGCGTCCTTCTGATTCACCCAGGAAGACCGAGTCAGCATGCAGAGCCACCTCATCGGCATGGAGCATGGTAGCAATGCCGCCAAAGATGACCGGAATCCCTTGCCTCCTGAATTTTGCGGCAACCTCGAAAGCGCGCGGGAGCTGGCAGGTGAGCATGACCGAGATCCCGATCAGGTCGCATTTGTCAGAGAAGTCGATACTCTGCAGGTTTTCGTCAATAAAGTTCAGCTCCACCTCTTGTGGGACAGTCGCAGCAAAGACAACCGGGCCGTGAGGTGGAAGGTGGAATTCTGTCTGGCGGTCAAGCTTTGGCCAGCTCGGGTATATCAGGGTCATTTTCATCTGCACTCTCCTTTGTTTGGAAGGTCAGAAGACCGGAGGGTCAGAGGGTCGGCAAAAACTACCGACCTTCTAACCTTCCGACCTTCTAACCTTCCGACCTTCCAGCCTTCCGGTCTTCCAGGCATCTCTTGGCCAGTTCAATAATACTCGCGGTTTTCTCGCCATTGTAAAGTAATGCTCCATTCCCGGAAAGGGACAAGTTGCCATAACCTGAATGGATGCAGGAGTCTTTCCCGGTCAAAACCATAAAGAGAGCTCCTGGAATTGTTGAACATATATCCCTGAACGGCTCAGGAACCAAAACATCACAGATCCCGGCAAGCATTGTGTCATGCTCATTCCAGTCAATAATCTCCAGAGCCATCCTGAGCGGGGTGAGACCGTTGCTGACTGATTCGTTGATAACCATGGTCGAGCCGGTAAGCCCAAACTGGATTGCAGCTTCACCCATAAAGCAGTTTGCCAGTGTGTAGGCGAAAAGGTTGGGGCTGGGAAGCCCTCCACCTGCTGGAAGAACAGTCTGGAAATAGTCGAGATCTGTTACCAGGGAGCCATGGACTGATGCAGCTACAACCCCTATCGGGCGCTTTTCGACCCAGTTTTCGAGTCCGGCGTCGCGCAGGGCAAAGGCAATGGCTGACAGGCCGAGCTTTGAGTACTCTGATTGACGTCCGAAGCGCTGGTTCGGCTCTGAAAAGAGCTGTTTCCTGGCAATTGGTGGAATGGCTCCTGGAATCATGCAGAAATCCTGACCCCCTTTAGCCCAGCCAGGGCCGGTTGAAGTAACCCAGCCGATACCGGTTATGACTGCATTCATCATGCTTCTCCCTTTTGAAGAATCAGTGCTGCATTGACACCACCAAAACCTGAATTGGTTGTAAGAAGACAGGATCCGTTGATCTGTTGAGCCCTGCTCATGAAGCGCCCTTCTGCACCGGGTGCCGGATCAAGGAGCCCGACAGTCGGGGGGAGGAGGCCGGTTTGAAGGGACTTCAGCCCTACAGCCACCTCAATACCTCCGGCTGCCCCGAGTGTATGGCCAATTGCCCCTTTTACCGAGTGCATCGGCAGGATACGTTCACCAAAAAGGGCGCGAAAGGCGGTCAGCTCCATCTGGTCGTTGTACACGGTTCCTGTCCCGTGTGCGCTTATGGCAACAATCTCGGAAGGGGAGATACCGGCTATTGCCAGAGCCTGTCTGCAAGATTGTATCAGACCGCAGCCATCCCTGGCAGGTGCAGTAACATGTGTGGCGTCGTTTGCCGCGCCCCAGCCTATAATCGAGCCGAGGCAGGGACGGTTTTCCTTTCTGGCACGATCACCGCTCATCAACAGGAGGGCTCCCCCCCCCTCGCCAAGAGAAAGACCGCTCCGGTTCAGGTCAAACGGGCGACAGACGTCACTGCTGAGAGCCTGGAGTGCGGAAAAACCTGAAAACACGAACTCACTGACCAGATCCATACAGACCACCAGCACAGCCTCACTTCGTCCTGATGAAATAAGGGCGGCAGCCCGTGCAACAGCAATGGTGGACGAGGCGCAGGCAGCATTCATGTTGATACCGGGAGACAGGGAGTATCTTTTTTCAAGCCACCCAAGTATGGCTCCTGCTGAAACGTCGCACGGATCCCCCGGACAGCCTTTAGAGATCTGCTCCATACTGTCGATGCACCCTTTGGTGGTTGCGGTAATAAGGAGAGAGTCGGCAGGTACTGGCCCAAAGCGATCCAGAAGAAGATCAAGCAGTGGATAAATCCTGGAACTACCATGCGCCTGCTCGATATCAGCGATCCATGAAGCGTTAGCAGTGTTGTACCTGTCTGTTGCAAATCTCTGAACTGGCCGGATAGCGCTCTCTCCTGCCAGCATTTTCTGCCAGAGAGTCTCCAGATCATTTCCCAGACCGGTCACTGTTGCAGCTGCTGTAATATAAACCTCTTTCATGCAAAGGCACCCTCTTTCCAACGCTCAAGAAATGATCTGAAGAAGGGGGGTGGGATCAGCATGATTGTCTGCTGGCAATCAAGCATCATCTGGACTGTGTAACCGGTTGTGGTCACCTCTCCCTGACTGTTTCTCAAGATAAACTCAAAATTCAGACGGGCGGCTTCAGACCAGTGGAGGGTCCCTTCGATGGTGAATTTTTCCATATAGCGAAGAGGGCGGATATAATCCAGATGCATCTTCTTGATAGGGGTGAGGACGCCATTTTCGTAACACTCCATGTAGCCGATCCCGTACTTCTCACCGAGCGCTACCCTTGCGTCTTCAAAATACCCCGGATAACGGCCATGCCAGACAATCGCAAGCGGGTCAACCTCTTCAAAGCGTACCTGCCGCTCAACTGTTGCCCGAAGTGGCAGCGGTGCCCCTTTTTGTGTCGGAAAATATGCCCTGCTCATCAAGTATCCCTCCTGCTTTCCATTTGAATCAGAAACGTGGCAGCCGGTCTGTTATCAACAGTTAGTCTTGCTTCGTGCAACAGTTTCCCTCTGATACTCCGCTGATGACACCGGATCAGTAGTTCCTGATCAGGAAGCACCGGATTCTGGAATTTGGCATCCTCAACTAAAATGAGCTGCTGCTCCACCCCTGCATGCTCCTCAATCAGGGTAATCACGGTCAATAGCTGTACAATGGCCGGAAGAATGGGGTTCCCTGGGAAATGACCACTAAATCCGGAAAAACTTTCCCTGAAGGTATAGCGACGGGAAATGCCATTCTCCTCGTCAATCATTATCCTGTCAATGGCTGCTGCCATTATCTCCTGTTTAACTCTATTCATCGCTCTTTTCCACGCTTTCAAGCCAGAGTGTCAGACGGTATCCCGCCAGTTCGTCATCAAGCAGAATCCCCCTGGGGAAGGGGGGTAAGTCAGAGTCCCTGAGGTACTCAAAGTAGCTAACCTTCCAGGACTCATCCGGTGATACGGAGGATTTCTCCAGAAGCCCTGGGGCAGCCCCTCCTATAAGGAAACTGATGGTCTTGCCGTTTTCGCGACGGGTAAGGAGGTAGCTGTCTGAATTTGTGGACAAAGTGTCATCCTGTGATGGTTCCGGATCGAGGAAAATCCGCCTGACCGACGTTGCAACAGCTTCTGTAAATCCCGGAAACTCTTTCAGATTCAGAATTACAAACAGGGGGTCGCTGGTGGTCCGGTTAATGGAGAGATCAAAAAGCTTGATCCCCATTTCATTTATGGCGACAACTCTTGCATGTTTCTTGTCAAGATCCAGCTTCATGACCCCTTCTATGGGGGTCTTGACTCCGTGAAACTCGAAGAGCGCTGAGTTGCGGATCAGAAGTTTGCCACTTCCAAAGCTCCTTAGAGTGCTTACAAGCTCTTTTGCGGTTGTTGGTCTGGTCGGTACCAGTTCGGTCTTTTTAAAAGGGATGCTGCTGCATCCTGAAAGAACGAACAAAATAAGAGAGATAAGTATTGATGCACTCGCAATATGAATTTCCCCCCTCCCTTGACGGGAGGGGGTCAGGGGGTGGGTGAAGCTGCAACAGGCATATATCATGGCATCTTCCCCCCCACCCTGACCCTCCCCCGCCAGGGGGGAGGGGATTTTATCAGAGAATTTGGATGTGTATATACTGTTGACCGGCAGAGCCGTTTCATGGCGACCCCTTACGGTAAAGCGCCGGTATTACCAGCAGGGCAGAGGCTATGCCGAAACCGATTCCTAAAAGGACTGTCACCCCTATCGAATGCATGGCCGGGTGACGCGCCAGTACGAGTGAACCGAATCCTGCGAGCGTGGTAAGTCCTGACACAAGCACAGCCCTGTCAGCTGCATGGTCAGAGCCTTCAGTAAGCTTGCAGACCATAAATATGCCGTAATCAACGCAAAGACCAATGATGAGAATTGTTGCCACTATATTGAAGAGGTTGAATTGAATACCGAGAAAACCCATGATTCCGCACATGGAGAGGAGCCCGGTGACAACTGGTGTCAAAGCCAGCAGGATCTTTTTCAGATTACGGAACACGACAACAACCAGAAGCAGAACCAGGATGGATGTCAGCAGGATATACCGGAGAAAGTCATGGCTTATCGCCCTGCTGATACTGTCTCCGAAACGGCTCTGGGAAACAAGTCTGACCCCCTCGATCTTCGCTGTGTCACCGGCAATGGAGGCCAGGAGTTCCGGTCTGTCCGGCACCAGAGTCATGATCCTGACTGAGCCGGGCAAGCTGATAATCATCGCATCAATTATATCACCCAGTCCGGCGCTCCGAAGCTCTTCAAGAGCTACAGGCTCAGCTCTGCCTGCCAGCCTGTTCAGGAAGGGGGCAAAAGCAACAGGGGTAAAGCCCAGATTTGCACCCTCTTTTTTCAGAGCCGCTGCAACAGTTGCAACCCGATCCTTTTGCCAGAAATCAGTCCAGCGTTCCCGGTTTTCCCTGGAAGTTGCAGTTGATGGGAGAAGCGGAGCTATACTGACCAGCTCTCCTGAGGGGACTTTATCTGAAAGCTCTCTGAAGAGCCGGTCATTTTTTTCCAGTGCGCTGTCGAGACTCTTACCTTCGGCAAAGATTATCGCTTTGCCTCTCATATCCCCCCAGGTTCTGGCCAGCTCCTGCTCTTCCGAGAGTAGATCAGCAGGGACAAGACTGACTGAGCGGATATCGCCATTAAAGCGAAGAGTGGTTGACTGCCAGGCACAGACAAGCATGAAAAAAAGCCATACACCAATGACCCATTTTCTGGGGAGAGTGATGATCCGCTCGCTCTTTATTACCGGTGGCAGAGTCTGTGTAAGTGCCGGTTTAATAAGATGGGGGAGCACTACAAGAGAGATCAGGAGTGACGAGATGATCCCTGCCATGGTGTAGATCGCCAGCTGCCGCTGTCCGGGAAGGCTCGATCCGAGCATTACGGCAAATGAGATAAGGGTCGCCATTCCTCCGAAAAGTACCGGCCTGGATACTTCACCGATAACAGTCGCAAGGTCGCTGCTCCCCTTGCGGCAGGAGAAATAGACATGCATGGCATATTCATCGGCAATGCCAAGCAACACCCCTCCAAATCCGATGGTAACGGCAAAGACATTGGTTGCAGTAAGTGATATGAACCCTGATGCAATAACCAGTACGGACATCGGCACTAAAAATACGTAAATGGCGCTAAGGCTCCTGAGAAATACCAGGTAAATCGCCAGTACAGCCAGGGATGCAAGGGTCAGGATGATGAAGAGATCTGTCTTTATGGCATCGGCATTGGCCAGGGTATAACGGTGGCCGCAGATGATGGAGACCTTCATATGCGAAGGGACTATTTGAGCAACCTGTGTACGGAGGTGCTCAAGAAGTTTTCCTGATAAAAGAGAGTCGGTCATGGGGATTTTTGTGTCGGCAAGAAGCATGGTGCTTTTGCCGTCGTCACTCATGAAATGACCGTTGATTAGGCGCATGTTCGGGATCATGTTCAGGTAGCGCATCTTTTCCATGACAATAGAGTTAAATGATAGAGGGTCATCCTGTATTGACCCCTTTAGAGCCCACCCTTCAGGAGAGAGGAGCCGTTCATAGCTCTCCAGCAGTTTTTCCTTTACTCCTGCGTTCGAGGTCTGTAGAGCAATTCCGGATAGATCCTGCTCTGTAACCAGGTTTGGGAGTGCACTTGTCAGCCAGGAGTTGAAGCTGGTTCCAGCCAGTTCCCCCGGGCCTGTGACGATATTGGTGATATCCGGAGTGGCAATCGCTTTTGCCAGGCGATCCATGGTCTCGATCAGCTCTGGCGGAGTGCTCTTTGGCCCCCCCTTGACAGAGATAATGATCTTGCGGGTAAATGGGGCGGACTGCAGAAGCCGGAAATCCTGAGCCAGACTCGACGTATCGTCAGGGAGCATTGCCTCGATATCTTCACGCATCTCGATATTCAGGGAAGCAACAGCTCCCAGTATGATCAGGGAGAGGGTAGCTGCATACAGCAACTTGCGGCGTCCGGAAAAAAAACGAAAGAGCCTGGCAAAGAGAGTGAAGGCTGGTACATGCATGTCAGAAGAGATCCGGCTCAAGTGGTCTGTTTACAAAAGTATTTATGAATCTGATCCTTGTGAAGTCGCGATCTTTTTCATGAACTTCAACTGTACGTACATATCTGCCATCAGGATTGAAGGTAATAAGCAGATGGTCAAGAAATCCGGCAGTAGCAGGTGAAAGCGGTTCCAGCCTGAGCGAGACAGGCGATTCAGAGAGGAGAGTGATACGGTACTCCCTCTGCAAGCGGGCAAAATCAGCTCTTGCCCAGGCAAAAAGCTGGTCAGACACAAGTTTCATGACCGGCTCCCGGTTGATATCAAAAGTCTCGGAGCGGCCACTCCGTGAGTGCCAGCGTCTCCCCTTGTCGCCACTTAGAACAAAACCGGAGGCAACCGGAGAGAGAAGCTCCCAGCGCAGCTGATCAGGCTTGCTGAAATTGAAACGCCCTTTGGAAACAAGCGGAGTCTTGAACATGGCCAGATGTTTCTCCTGAACAAAATCGCTGGTAAGCGTTTTTACCTCTGCTGCACTTTTTTCCAGCCTCGTAAAGAGTGCAGGGGGGGGAGAGAGCTTTGTCTCAGCAGGAGCAAAAGAGACTAAAGTTGTAACTGCGAGGGTGATAAATATTGATGCACTAGCAAAAAGTCTTTTCCCCCTCCCTTGACGGGAGGGGGTCAGGGGGTGGGTGAAGCTGCAATCTACTGATGTCATGGCACCTTCCCCCCCACCCTAACCCTCCCCCGCCAGGGGGGAGGGGACTTTTTCTTGAGAATTTGCGAACGTATCAATATAGGCATCCTTATATGCATTATCACTTATGCTCCGCTTTTTGAGCCGTCATTAACCAGCCAGAGCTTGATGGAGCCTGAGGCAATAATTTCTTCAGCAGCGTATATCTCCCCTTCGACAACGGAAAAACCTTCAAAGGAGCCAACAGTCCTGATATTGATGGTCAGCTTATCCCCGGCATATGCCTGACCTGAAAAGCTGAACCTGCGAATACCGACCAGATAACCCTCCTGAACCGGTTTGCCGTTTATAAGATCCTCATACCCCTTTACAGTGGCGTACCCCTGGGCAAGCATTTCAACAAGCGCCACTTCGCAGAGCTCACCTTTGCTGTTCGCCAGTATCGAGTCAGAAGCAAGAGATGCCTCCACAACTCCAGAGCTTGACTCAAAGCTTAAAAGCCGATCCACAAGAAGCATCGGAGGGCGGTGAGGGATAAGTTTTTCTGCCGACATCGGCAGAGTTAGATCGATGTTCATGCAAGCACCAATTAGTATTCAGTAGTCAGGAGTCAGGTGTCAGTAATAAAAAACAGCAGTCATTGGTCAGGGGTCAGTTGTCAGTAGAAAAACTTGGTGTGACCGGTTTATGCCTCTATGCTGACCCCTGACCCCTGAATACTGACTACTCTCAGTTCAATAATATCTCCCCAGATCATCGAAAATCTGACTGGAAAAGAGGAGCTTCCTGAATTTCACCAGGTCGTCATGGAAAACTCGGCTGTTGTCATACAGGGTAAATTCCCTGTTCAGGATTTCGTAAATACGGCGGGTTCCGTTGCCAAGACGATCAGCATTACGAAATGAGAGTGCCTGTAGATCAGCAAGAACTTCAAGAGTTACTACATGCTTGGCATTACTCACTGACTTGAACGCCTTACGGGCGGCAACTGTTCCCATGCTTACCACATCCTGGTTGGATGCGTTGCAGGAGATGGAGTTGGTGCTTACCGGATTTGAGAGCTGCCGGTTTTCCGCAGTTGTAGAGGTTGCCAGGTACTGTGCCCCCATAAAACCCATGGTCAGTCCCAATGTGCCGGGTATGAGGAATTCGGGCAGACCTTCATTGAGATTACGGTCGAGAAACTTGTTGGTTCTTCTTTCGGAAATATTACAGAGGGTGGCCATTGCCATGCAGAGCATATCCATGGTGAACCCGATGCTCTGACCGTGAAAATTGCCGCCATGGATGACCTTTTTCTTGTCCGGAATGATGATCGGATTATCGTTCGAGGAGTTTGCTTCGGTCTCAACAACCCGCCAGGCAAAGTCGATTGCTTCGCTAACCGGAGCGAGCACCTGGGGGGTACATCTGATGGAGTAGACATCCTGAACATTTATGCTGGTTTCATAGACCGGCCCGTCAGTCTCCTGCTGCCGAATCAGGTCGTGCATGTTGCTTCTGAGAGTAATGTTTCCCGACCCGTCGTAGAGCCTCCTGATGGTCTCTGCAATTTCCATCTGTCCTGGATGAGGTTTGACCAGGTGAAGGTCTTCATCAAAGGCATCATCAATCCCGCCAAAAATTTCCAGGGCAAACGCGCCGGTAACACAGCTGACTCGAAGCAGTTTTTTAGCACCGAACAGGGCAAAGGCTGCCAGGGCAGTCATGGCGCTGGTGCCGTTCATAAGAGCGATACCCTCCTTGAAGCTCAGGCGAAACGGGGTAATTCCGAGCGAAGAAAATATTTCAGCAGTACTGCTCAGCTCGTTTTTGTAGTAGGAGCGCCCTTCGCCAATTATGGCAAGTGAGAGATGTGCAAGGTGAATGAGGTCTCCTGAAGCTCCGACACTGCCGCATTCGGGTATGTACGGGGCGATCCCCCTGTTGACCATCTCTTTCATGAATTCAAGAAGCTCAATTCTGACCCCGCTGTACCCTTTTACCAGGGTATTGAGCCTAACCGCCATGATTGCAATAGATATATATGGTTTCAGAGGATCGCCAAGACCAGCGGCGTGGCTCCGGATGAGGTTGACCTGAAGCGCCTCAATTTCACTATCCTGAATTATCTTGTTGCACATCGGACCAAAGGAGGTGTTGACACCGTAAATGACACGCTTGGCTGCTACCTCCTCCTCAAGAAACAGGCGGCTTGCGCGGCAACGATCAAGTGCTTCGGGATCAAGGGCAACCTGTTTATCACCTACACCGATAGCGACAATATCTTCAATTGTCAGGTCATTTCCGTTTAATACTACTGTGGGACGATTTGTCATGGAGGGTCTTCCTTGTCAATTTTAATTTATCGGGTATTGAAACCAATCCCCCTCCTGACCTCCCCCTTGAAGGGGGAGGCAACAGATAAATCCCCTCCCTCTCAGGGGGAGGGTTAGGGTGGGGGTGGGGTTAACTGATTATTTAGCTGTGGAGATCAAATTATCCTTTTCCACTCGGTAATCAAAAAAAGTTACCGGTTTCCGCTTGTTCTCCTGCAAGGTCTTCTCCAGCACCTCTTCGGGCTTTACCAGGCAGACTTCAGGTTTTACCCGGATGGTTGCGGAAACAAGCTCAGCAATATGTTCAGCTGTAATACTGTTGTCAGCAACACCAACAACAACCCTGATCCTGTCGCTTAGCTCAAAATCGCCAAATACCTCAATGTAATACCCCTTGACCTCTTTAATCCCCTGAAGAGCAGAGAAGATTGCAGGGGGGTAAACAGTTGTTCCACGGTATTTCAGCATCTGGGACTTTCTGCCGACTATCGGGCCAAGGCGAGGAGTCTTTCGACCGCAAGGGCAGGGGGTGTCATGAATGACGGCAATATCGCCGGTTTTGAAGCGTATCAGCGGCATACCGGTTACCTGGAGTGGAGTAGCCACGACTTCACCATACTCTCCGGGAGAAAGAACCCTGTTGTCATCGGAAATTATCTCTATAAGAGCCAGGTCAGGCCGCAGATGCCCTCCTGTGCCATGGTCGCAGTCGGTGAATGCTGTTGCCATTTCAGTGCTGGCATAGGTACCGAAAAGCTGACTTTTCCAGCAGGCTGAAAGCCTGGTGCCAAGAGTTGAGAGGCCTAGATCAGTATTTCTGACCGGCTCGCCGATACAGATCAGTTTACTGATCCCAAAGAGAGCCGGATCGCTGTTTTCCTGAATGAACCGCTCTCCAGCCGCAAGGAGCAGGGTAGGGACACCGACAATCACTGTTGGTCTGCTGATTCTGATCAGTTCCATCAACTGTGCGACGCTACAGGAGCCACCCCTCACTACAGTTGCGCCGATGCGGTTTAATCCGAGGAGATATGCGTACCCGGCCATGAAACAGCGATCAATGGAGGCTGCAATAAGGACACGGTCACCCCTTGAGATACCTGCGCCCCTGAAAGAGAGCTCTTCATTATAACCGAGTCTGTCCAGATCATTGAGGCTCTGAAGCATTGCAACAGGTTTGCCGGTAGTCCCTGAAGTGAGACAGAAGTCAACAATTTCATGCTGAGGCAGTGCGAGAAAGTCTGGATGATCTTTTTCCAGATCACTTTTAGTGGTAAATGGAATGGTCGCAATGTCAGCTGCTGATCCATTGAATTCGCCCATTGGCAGTTCACCGAGCTGACGTCGGTAAAAAGGAGAGTTTGTATAAGCATATCCGATATGCTGTCGTAGAAGACGCTGCTGGATGACAAGAGTCTCTTCAGGAGGGAGATAATCAAGAGCCACCCCTTTTGCAACATCAAAATTACTTGGTGCTGTTCCGGTCATCAGCATAGCTCTTCTCTCATCTTTTGAATCTCAGTCGCCATAAGGTTATGTACATATCTTCTCATTTTAATATGAGGCATAGACCCTGAAAATGTTTCCGGGTAAACCGGCGAGAGTGCTTTTAAAATGATATTTGCCGGGTGAAGACGAAAATGACCTGGCGGAAGGAGTCTGTCAGTCCCTGTTATGCAGAGTGGTACAATCGGAATCCCTGTCTCCACTGCAAGACGAAAAGCTCCGGATTGAAACTGTTGAATATCGCCGTTACGGCTTCTGTGCCCTTCCGGAAAAAAGAGTACGCCTGCATTATCTGAAAAAACTCTCCTGCATATCTCAAGGGTCTCCTCCCAGCTGATGCTCTCGACATCAAGGTAATCTGCCAGACGCATGAATCTTGAGTACCAGAACATCCTGAAGGGCCATGCGCCAACAGCAAAAGCCATGTCGAAAAACGGGAGGGCAGACATGAAATAACTGTCGAAAAAAGAGAGGTGATTAACCACAAGGATGCAGGGGTGTTGTATCTTGTCCAGATCTCTCCTTTCAATCGAGATAAAGGGGGAGGCGATGACCAGCATGCCGCGACCATGGATTCGAATGATAAACCTGACTATGCGGGGCGTTTTCCAGCCTGTTGACAGCTTGCAGAGAAAAAATGCGAGTGGTGAAGCTAAAAGCCCGATCACTACCCATAAGAACATCAACGGGTAGAAGCTTATAGTAAGAAAGAGTGACTGAAGCGGTTTCTCCACTCTTGAATCGGAAACAGTCTGACTTTTGTGACGGACTCTGGTCATTTATACCTGTTTCTCTGATTCCCGCTTCTTGTTGATAACAAAAGTGTGGATATCTCCCAGAGTTCTGATCTTCAGGATAGCCTCCTCCTCCCGGATCTTGAAGCTGAAAGCTGCTTCAAGAACAATTACCAGGTCTACAATATCAAGGCTGTCAAGTCCCATCTCCTCAAAAAGTGATGTTTTAGGTGAGAGGGTATCCTGATCAAGTTCAAACTCCTTGGCAATAGAGCTGTTTATGAGTTCTATGATCTCCTGGTCTGTCATTTACTGTATCTCCTTAAAATTATGGATGAGTTTACGCCACCCAAGGCAAAGTTGTTCTTAATCAATATGTTTACAGGTGTATGGGTAAGCTCCTGAATATGTTGAATCTGACTGCACAACGGATCGATGTTTTCCAGGTTATTAGTGGGGAGAAGATAGTTGTTTCTGAGCATTTCAATACAGGCTGCCAGTTCAAGGGTTCCACTTGCTGCCATGGCATGACCAAGATGACCTTTGAGGCTGCTGGCAGGTACGCTCCCACCGAATACAGAAAAAATAGCTTCACTTTCAGCTATGTCTCCAAGCTCGGTCGCTGTTGCATGGGCATTAACATAATCTACTTCAGAAGGGAGAACCCCTGCGTCTTTAAGAGCAAGACGCATGCACTCTGCAATGTTGACAGTATTGGGGTTGGCAATACTTGCCGGATCCGAAGTGGTGGCAAAGCCGGTAATCTCGGCCAGAATGGTTGCATTGCGATCAAGAGCAGAGTCAAGAGATTCAAGCAGCAAAATGCCACTCCCTTCTGCACAGACAACTCCGTCCCGGTCACGGTCAAAGGGGCGGGGTGTTTTTGAGGGGGTGTCATTGAAATTTGTTGAAGCTGCATTCATTATGTCAAATGTTGCCGAAGTAAGTGGGTGAAATTCATCAGCACCCCCGCATAACATGAAATCCTGCTTCCCCATGGCGATCATCTCGGAGGCGTAACCAACTGCCTGGCAGCTCGTCGAACATGCTGACGAAGGTGATAGAATCCGACCGGTTATGCCGAGAGTCTGGGCAACATTGGCTGCGCAGCTATGGTTCATGATGTGAAAAAAGAGAGTTGACTTCATCCGCTCAAGACTGTTGTCAATGCTGAAATCGCGGAAAAACTCCTGCATGGTCTGCGGGCTTCCGACTGTAGAGCCGATAGAGACACCGACTCTACCCCCTGTTAGCTGCTCCTCTGTCAACCCCCCTTGATTTGCGGCATCACGAGCTGCAAGTGTTGCAAAGACAGACATGCTGGACATGGAGCGCCGGAATTTTCTTGGAATCTCCATGGGATCGACACCTTGAACAAGAGCAGCGACCCTGGTTCTCATCCCGGTTATTTCAGCAAGTTCGGGAACGTTGATTACACCGCTTCTCCCTTCAAGAAGCCCGTTCATCAAGTTGCTGACCCCCCGTCCAAATGGGGAGATTATCCCGATACCGGTTATTACAACCCGTTTTAACTGCATTCTTTAAGTCCTTTTCTGAGCTGTTCATGCCCCAGAATATTTCCGCAAGCAATGAACGCAGAAAGTGCTGCACCAAGGATGCCCGGAGAGACAATTGCCTGACCGGCCAGAAACAGACCTTTTACCCTGGTTACAGGAAATGGGTTGTGCTGACCTGCCATATGCTTTACCCCGTACAGACCTCCAAGAGGTGTATTGTTGAAATCCCTCACAGTAAGGGGGGTAGATCCTTCAGTATATACCATTGTCCCGGCAAGTTCAGGACAAAAAGAGTCAATATGATGCCTGAGACGCAAAATAATGTCATTTTTAAAAGTCCTGTATGCATCAGGACGTTTACCGGTGACCGAGTCTCCCCATGCAGCTGTCTGTTTGAACTGGGCAGGAGAGATGCCGATAAACCCCATGGGATCGCACCCTTTCCCTTTATAGGCTGCTGTCAGGTAAAGCATGCTCTCTTCAGGTGTACGGCCTCCCAGGCTGCCAATACTCTCTATGTCCGGGAGGAGGAAGAGGTTGGCTCCAGCTAGAAAAGGGAGTTTTCGGTCAGAAACCGCATAGATCATATAGGCAGAGATGGTCTCCTGAAGCCCCTGGATACGATTTCTGTAAGCTGGCCGGAAGATGTTATCAGGGAGCATCTCCAGCATCGCTTCAGGGTGGACGGTAGAGATGCAGCCCGAGCAGGCGAGTTCTACTCCATCATGGAGTCTTACTCCGGAGACCCCTCCGTCTGATACTGTAATATCGGTGACTCCGGAGTTGCAGTAGATATCTACACCCAACTCCTTCAGGCGGGCATCAAATCCGTTTGCCAGAGATAGGCCGCCACCACGAATCCCGGTTGCCGACTGGTAATAGTTACCTACTATGCAGGCGTGTTGGGAGAAACGGACTTCAGAAGGGGGGACTCCGTACAGAACAGAGTGCATCGAGAGCAGTGTCTTGAGAAGTCTGTTGTCTGTAAGTGCGTCAAGTGTCTCCTGGAGGGAGGTGTCATCCAACCCCTGAAGGAGGCTGGTTTCGCTGAAATCGAGATCAAGGTTAAGATATGGGACAAAAGAGCAGGCTGTTCTTACCTTTTGAAAATATTTATCAATTGCTCCGCTCTCGTCAGGAAATTCAGTTTTGAGTCTCTCCGTTATCAGATCATATCCGGTCGGGAAGCGGAATTCATACCCATCCCTGATGGTGCGAAAGATGTCAAAACCCTCTTCACGAAATGAAAAAGTGGTCAGTTTATCTTCAACTCCGAGATAACGAAAAATAATGTCCAGCAGCTCCCCTTTCCCTAGAGCGCCGCTATAGTGAAAACCGGTGTCGAAATGAACCCCCTGGCGGGTAAAACCTCTGAGCAAGGGGGCAATATGTGGCGATTTTTCGACCAGTGCAACATGATAACCTGATTTGGCAAGAAGAAGGGCGGATACAAGGCCGGAAACCCCTGCACCGATAACTGCGTAGTCGTACTTCATCAACTGAACCTGAGAACCAGGCAGGAGTTTGTTCCGCCAAAACCGGCAGAGTTGCAGAGAATATGTTCCGGTGTCCGGTCAATCCTCTCTGCGGCAATGTTCAGTTTTGCAGAGAATTCATCCGGTCTTGAAAAGTTGATGTTGGGAGCGATAAATCCCTGCTGAGCCATTATGGCGCAGTAGACAACCTGGGAAGCGCCTGACATCCAGAGCTCATGACCGGTCATGGATTTAAGCGACGAAACCGGTGGAGTTACAGAGCCGAACAGATCCGAGATATTGCTCGCTTCGGCAGCATCGCCTGCCGGGGTTGATGTAGCATGGGCGCAGATGTAGTCAATGTCAGCCGGTTTGATTCCGGCAAGGGACAGCGCCTTCTGCATTGCGCGCTGAAGACCACCCTGACTTGGAACCGAGATATGATTGCCATCAGAAGAAAAAGCATACCCCCTGATTTCACCAAGAATGTTTGCCCCGCGAGCAACAGCCAGATCGTAACGCTCCAGAACCAGAGCTGCCGCGCCGCCGCCAGGGACAAGCCCGTCACGGTCTGCATCAAAGGGGCGTGAAGCCGCCTTGGGGTCATCAACTCTAGTTGAAAAAGCTGAGAGAGCATCAAAGCTGCACATCGACTGCCAGTTTATCTCCTGAGCACCTCCGCAGATAACCCGCTCCTGACGGCCAAACGCAATAAGGTCAGCTGCCTGACCAACAGCATGTCCGCCACTTGAACAGGCCGAGCTGATTGTCCAGCAGGCACCTCTGGTTTTGAGCAGTGTATTCAGGTTCATTGTGATGCATGAGGTCATAGAGCGAAAGACATGGCCACTCCCTATCAGCTTTGTCTCCCCTCGCTCACGCAACAGGTCAACCTGTTCTATCGCAGCTATACAGCTTGAATCGCACCCAAAAATCAGGCCGGTCTCCTCATTTTCGATCTCTTCGGGGGAGAGTTTTGACATCAGCAGAGCATCTACAGCAGCAGAGTGGGACTGTATGGCAAAATCAGGCATTGTTTTGCACTGCTTCTTGGAAAGGAGTCTTCTTTCGTCAAAACCGGTTATCGCTCCGGTCAACGGGCTTCTGAATCCAAGTTTCTGACGGACCTCATCAACAATGATCCCTGATTGACCGGTTCGCATGGCATTCCCAACCGCTTCGACAGTATTGCCAAGGCAGGAGATAATCCCATATCCGGTAATTGCAACTCTATGCACAGTGTCCTCTCGTTAATTAATCTGTTCAGGTTGATGCTTTCGCAAAAACTAAAATCACTGTCTTGGTTCATGCTTCGACTGTTCGACAGGCTCACAGCTCAGCACGAACGGATTTACAAGCACTTACAGACCCAAAGTCCGTTCGCCCTGAGCTGTGAGCTTGTCGAAGGGTGATAAGGACTTTTTGCGAGAGCATCCAGGTTGATGAAACAAAAAGGTTTTACTTCTTACATATAAGTTCCGCCATTAACTGCTATCACCTGACCTGTAATGTATGATGCCTTGTCAGAGCAGAGAAAGGTGACAAGATCTGCAACCTCTTCGGATCTCCCTACACGCCCCAAAGGGATCATCGGAAGTACCCGCTCCATCGGCAGAGCTGCAATCATCTCTGTGTCAATGAAACCGGGAGAAACGGCATTGACCAGAACATTTCTCTTGGCGATCTCTGCGGCAAGGGACTTTGTAGCGCCGATCATTCCGGCCTTGGCGGCAGAGTAGTTTACCTGGCCTGGCATGCCGCTCTGGCCGGAAGTTGAGACAATATTTACAATCCGGCCGGATCTTTTTTTAAGCATTCCGTTAAGAAGCATCTTGGTGACAAGGAAGAAGCCGTCAAGATGAACCCCAAGGACATCATTCCACTCTGAATCACTCATCCAGATCATCAGGGCATCTTTGGCAAACCCGGCATTATTTATCAGGGCATATGGGGTTTCGTTCTCAAGCAGTGGTTCCAGAGTCTCTCTTACAGCGAGAGGGTCGGCAACATCAAAGGGGAGAAGCCGACAGTTGCGACCAAGCTCCTCAATCTGTCTGCTGACTGCAGCTGCTCCATCATGGTCAGAGCGGTAATTCAGCCAGATGTCATAGCCGTCTCGTGCCAGAGAAAGCGCGATAGCAGCACCTATACCTTTGCTGGCACCTGTTATGAGGGCGATCCTGTTATGGGGCATTTAAGGTTCCTGACCAAGAAAGGGGGTAAAAAATAGAGATACAATACTTTAGTCTGTTGGAGTGACTCTATTTATTGAATGTTATACTAATTTTTCAGCATTGCGGCAAGGACAAATCAGAATACCAGAAGTTGTCCCAAAGAATACTGAATATAAAATAACTTGTTAAAGGTGTTTGTAACTAATCGAGTTTAATATTATTATCTACCCGATTTCGTGGATACGCGGAGTAAATTATTACCAGGAGGATAGTAAACTTGAAAACAGTCAAAATCCCTATTTACGCTACACTTTTACTGGTATTTGGCCTCATGGCCGGAACTGCGTCTGTTGCACAGGGCAACGGGAAAATGAAGGTGCAGATCGCTCCGGCACCGGAATTATACGCCACGACACCACAGCCGCTTAGCGTCAGCCAGTGCGGTCAATGTCACCCGAGCCTCTTTGGCGACATAAAGGAGAGCGGTGCAAAACATCGCTTCGACTGTCAGAAATGTCACAACGCAATCCATACCTATAGCCCGAGAAAAAACAATTATGACGAAATCATGCCCAAGTGTGATACCTGTCATGACCAGCCGCACGGTGCCAGGATAACCGCTTGCGCAACCTGCCATTACAATCCACATACACCAAAAGCGGTGGCAATGAACCAGACACTGAAGAATTCATGCAGTCAGTGTCACTCCGGACCACAGGAGCAGCTGACAAAATTCAAGAGCAAGCATACCAACCTTGACTGTAGCAGATGCCATACGGCACATGGATTGAAGCCCTCCTGCCTAAAATGCCACAAGCCGCACCATGCTGACCAGGAACTGATCACCTGCAACAAGTGCCACTCTGTTCACAAACCTCTTCAGGTTACCTATACCAAGGATTCACCGGCAGTAACCTGCGGCTCTTGTCACACAAAAATCTTTGCCAAGTGGCAGAAAACACCAAGTAAACATGCGAAGGTAAACTGCGCCGTATGTCATCATGACAAGCACAAATACATCCCAAGCTGTCGTGAGTGTCATCCGACGCCACACCCGGAGGGGATCATAGGCAAGTTCCCGAAATGCCTGAACTGCCACCTTGATGTGCATGACCTTCCGGTAAAAGGGAAAAAATAGCAAGCAGGTGATGTTGTATCAGTGAACAAGGAAAGGCTCCCGCCAGCGGGAGCCTTTCCTTGTTCCGGAGTTGAACATCTGGCTGAGGTTTGAATAAAGGTTTAGAACATATAACTGCTGATAATTAAATATGCTGTTTCCAGAATACAATCTTCCGGGTCGGTCTTACTACGGGTATTTCATGGAGGTATGCAGCACTCGGATAATAACAAGCTCCTCACGCTGCACAGTATAAATGACGATGTAAGGGAGACTGGCAACTACGAGTTCCCGTGTCACGCGTTCTCGTCCACGTTTCCCAACGGTGGGATAGTCTGCTAGCATCTGTGCTGTTTCGATAATTTTATTTACTGTGGGAATCGCAGCTGGTGGATTGTCTTGCGCAATATATTCCGCAACGTGGTCGAGATTATTATTAGCTCCTTCAGTCCACCGAATTTTCATTGACGAGCCGCCCAGTGCTTGACTACATCAGCATGGTCAATCAGCTTTCCGGCTTTCATCTCTTCCAGCCCTTTTTTTATCTCTTCTCTTTGCCAAACGTCCAGTTCCTCATCGGGCACCTCAACTGAAAATGGCAATCCGTGGCGCATCATTACTTGTTTGTAAAAAAGAGTTACGGCTTCGGTTGTGGTCATTCCAAGTGCCTTGAAGATGCTCTCAACGTTCTGTTTTAATTCTGGTTCCATTCGTGCATGAATCATTGCAGCCCGTGGCATATCAGATTTCCTCCGGTTTGTTTTGAAAATTGTATCTCGTTTGACACATCACATGCAAGCCAGAAAATTCAAAGGTCAACTATAAAGCAGGTGGGGAAGGGGGGATTAAAAGCCCCCCCTTACCCGATTGGCCTTTTCCCATCAGAAAAGAAAAGGTCGCTCGTCTTCCTCAATGGTTTGGGCGGACTCACGACCTTTTAAGTGGATTTTACCCTCTGCAATCCCTATACGTTTATTCCGATGTGACGACCATCAGCCAATTCGACGTCCAGAGATAGTTTGCCGCCAAGTGCCTCGATGTAGCGTTTGAGAGAAGATATTTTAACTTCGTGACCTCGTTTCTCCAGATTGGCGACAGATGGTTGCGATATGCCAAGTGCTACCGCCAGATCATGTTGCGACATCTCAACAGTTTGTCGTAATTGAGCAAGGCGGAGTTCAAAAATTTCTTGATCCGCCTGAGTACGTGCTGCTGCGACAATGGTCGGGTCTGTTTTCCTAATTAATTCCGAAAGTGGCTTTGCCATAACTTACTCCAGTTCTTGCAGATAGTTAAGAAACTCACGCTCTGCAATTGGGATCATGGTTTCGTAGAATTTCTTATTTCCGGTTTTGTCTCCGCCACACAGCATCACTGCCTGACGGAGAGGATCAAAGGCAAAAAATACCCGGTATGGTTTGCCTTTGTGTTGCACACGTAGTTCTTTCAGGTTCTTTACCTTATCAATCCCTTTGAGGCTATCGACGTGTGGCCTGCCCAATGTCGGGCCATATTGCTCAAGAACGAATATAGCAGCCAACACATCTTGTTGTTCCGAAGCGTCCAAGCTCAGAAACCAGTTGTCGAAATATTCAACGGTTACAATTTTCCACACCATTTTGTTCATTCCCTTGCCTTTAAAATAACTCGCAAGCTATATAGTGTCAAGGCTATATTGACAGCACAACGGTTTTGCAGCTTTTCACCGATTTATCACCTTGTTACTCTCTGCTCTGTGGTCCCCAATAGTGCCAAACAACGCTCGCTACTGTGAAAACCACGAAGACCAGAGTGGTCTGGGTTACTAAGGGTTTCCAGTTCTGACGGACATCTTGTATTGACCTTTTCTTGTAAGTAACCTCACTGATAAATGAAAAAAACAGACACAAGAGGTAAAGCCCTATCCAGATTGCCCCAGCTCTCAGCATAAACACCTCAGCATTTAATTTTTGTCCAACGCCAAAAGCCTGACCGGGGCGGGTTTATCGCCTCCGGTCCAGGCGCAAGTTGGCAGCTTCATTTTCTAGTTGTTTAAGCCGCTAATATTCGGTAAAGTGTATTACAGCGTATAACACTTTAGGGGGCATCACATGCTTGCAGTACGACTAGACCAAAAAACAGAAACGCGTCTCGATCAACTCGCAAAAGAAACCCATCGCACCAAGTCTTACTTCGTCAAACGGGCCATTACCAGCTTTCTTGATGAAATGGAAGATAAACTGATTGCAGTTGCCCGCCTTGAACAAGAAAACCCTACCTTTCTGACGAGTGACGAACTCTGGCGCGACCTTGGCTGGGACAAGCCGGTTGAAAAATCCAAGAGACTGAATAAATGATGCCAGTTTATGCCGTCCTCTGGGAAAAGGGAACCAGACATGATCTTAAGAGTCTCGGGCGCAAAGCTGCCGAACATATCCGGGAAATAGTCGAGACAAAACTTGTGAAAGATCCTCGTCTGGGTAAGCAACTGCAAGGAGACTTCAAACCTCCTCTCTGGAGTTACCGAATTGGGGTCTACCGCATAATTTACACCTTCACAGAGTCCGACCTGGTGATATGGGTCGTAAGGGTTGGCCACCGCAAAGAGGTTTATCGGAAACTTTGAATCAGTAGGTTAAGGCGTGTACCCATAGTCCTTAAGTCGTTTTTGTGCTTTTTTCAACTCCTCTTCACTGAAAAGTTCGCGCCACTTCATCTCTAGGATTAGTGCTTCAACAGTCAGGTCAAGTCTCTTTCTCTCCCACAGTGCTGTGTAACCTTCAGAGACGTTTGGAGCATTCACTAATCTTTTTGCTGTCTCCAATCCGCCGTGCTCGCACAACATCTGGTGATATCGGTGGGCTGGGTAGTCAGCCTCTCTCAATGCCCGAACATAAATGTTCATCATGGCTGCATCAAATTCCCGTTCAAGATCATTACTCATTTATGCCTCACTTTTTATTTCTGCCAACGCCACAAGCCTGACCGGTTGGTTTTGGGCCGGTCTTGGCGCTAGTTGGACATTGTCCTTTTTCGCTCAATAAGTTACGTAACTTATCAGCGTCTTCTCCGGTCTTTCGATTGGATATTGTTTCATCTCCTCCGCCAACCCTCCCAGAGTTTCCAGCGCCCGCTCCGTCAGCTCCGACCAGAAGGCGGCATTGAGGCGGAAGCAGTTTTTGTATCTGTCTCCCAACGTGAAGATCGTTCCCGGCGCGATGCCGATCCCCTCCCGCAAGGCCGCCTCGTACAGTTTGAAGGCGTCAAACCCCTCAGGCAGCTCCACCCAAAGAATATAGCCACCTTCGGGGCGGCTGATCCGTGACCCTGCCGGAAATTGCCGGATAACCGCTTCCCGAACCAGGGCCGTCTGCCGGGCGTAGACCCGGCGGATCTTCCGCAGATGAAAATCGTAGCCGCCGTTGGTAAGAAACTCGGCGACGGCGAGTTGAGTCGGTGAGGCAGTGGCGATATTCAAGAGCACCTTCAACTGCGCCACCTTTTCCTTGAACCTTCCTGGTGCGATCCAGCCGACCCGGTAGCCGGGTGCCAAGGTCTTGGAGAAGGAGGAGCAATAGAGCACCAGCCCCTTTTCATCGAAGGCCTTGGTCGAAGGTGGACGGCTGGGACCGTAGGCCAGATCACCATAGACATCGTCCTCGATCAGGGGAATCTCCTGTTTTGCCAGCAGCGTGACTAGTTCCCGCTTCTTGTCGTCCGTCATCAGACTGCCGAGGGGATTGTTGAAATTGGCTATGGTGATGCAGGCGCTGACCTTGTTATGCCGGATGGCATAGTCGAGGACTTCCAAATTCATCCCCTCGCCATTGGAGGGAATCTCCAGCACCTTCAGCCCCATCCACTGGATCGATTTGAGAAAGGTGGGGTAGACCGGAGAGCCGATGGCCACGGTATCGCCGGGGCGGCAGACGGCCTGGAGCGCCAGGTTCATTGCCTCCACACACCCCGAGGTGATGATGATATCCTCGGGAGACAATGAACAGCCGGAATCGAGCGAACGCCTGGCAATCTGTGTGCGCAGCAGTTTGTGCCCCTGATGCGGGGGGTAGGCGATGCTTTGCAGGCTGAAACGCCTCGCTTCGGAGGCCAGCATCCGGTTCAGCTTGTCGATCGGCAGCAGGTCACAGTTGGGAATTCCTCCGCCAAGCGGCACAAGCGAGGGATTGCCGATATTGCGCATAACCTCCAGGGCGACATCCCCGATGGTTACCGGATTCGGAGAGAGACCCCTGCCTCTCTCCCTTGAAGTCGACAGGCCCGCCGGTTCTGCCAACCTGGAGCAAACATAGTATCCCGACTGAGGTCGCGCCTCGATCAGCCCCAGATTTTCCAGCCGGGCATAGGACTCCATGACCGTGTTGGCGCTGACCCGCAGCTGGCGACTCAGCCCCCGGATCGATGGCACCCGCTCGCCAGCCCGGTAGGTCCCGTTCTTGATCATCCCGCCGATCCTGGCGGCGACCTCTTCATACCGCAACAGTTCGCCAGCCCCGTTTTGTCCGTTAGTTTTCATGTTGAACAATATATCCTCATCCCGATCGCGAGGCAAATACAGTTTTGCTGAAAAAACATGGTAACAGTCACTTTTTGTTCCCAACTGCTACCATAATCAAATCCAGGCATTGCATCTGCACATTTCCTCCGGACGCCTTTATAGTCAAGGCAGATCAAACCAAAAGTGAAAGGAGGAGTTATGTACAAGGCATCGATTGAAAACAGAGGAGATTCAAGATCCTACGCAAAGACACGGCATGCAGAGTTCGTGATGGATACGGATGGTAACGGCGCGAACCCGGTGGATACGCTGCTCGCCAGCCTGTGCGGCTGCCTGGGTCATTATGTCAGGGACTACTTGACTAAACAGCAGATTTCGCACGGAGAGTTTACGATCAATTCAGATGTAAATTTTACATCTGACAAGTCTCGGCTGGATAAAATCAACGTACTCATAAATCTGAAAGATGTTGCTCTAACCGACCAGCAATCCGGAGGATTACTGAAATTTTTGGATAACTGCAAAATTCATAAAATTCTGAAGATCAATCCCGGGGTCGCCATAACTTTGGGCTGAAGCTGGATGGTGCTATTCTGATCAAGACCGAAAAGGGGGAGACAATGACTCAGAGTTTATCTGATGCCAAGGCTGCCGATTATGAAGAGTTGCTGAAAGAGATTCAGGGAATCGCGTGCTGCTTCTCTGCACAGGAGTTAGCGCAGAGATTCGTGGATGTCATATACAAGCGGTTTTGCGACTCTCTGGTGCTGCTGCGGCTTTTCATCACCGTGCGCTATGATCAGCTGACCGAGAAGGACCGGCGGTTCGTGGACAGCAGGGGGCGGGACACGAGCACTTCCCATCTTATCAACTCCGCCACCCCGATCTTCACGCTGCTCGGCACACGGGGAGCGAAGCCGGAGTGGAACGACCGCCGTGCCTCATCGTTTTTCCGCTGCATCCCGCTGGCCTCCACCGCGTTTATCTCCTCGCTCTCCATGCTCTCCCGGCAGTTCGAGAGCGTAGGGTTTGACCTTGGCCTAATTGACGCTTGGGAGACGAAAGTTGCCCCTACTGGGCGCGCGGACCAATATCGCGGCATGCTCTACGTCGGTGACTCTGCAACGGACAGGGATCCGCAGGGCCGAATGGTCGTGCCGAAGCAGGAGTTCGTGGCCGCCTGCGGCGTCAAGACCAGCCTCGGTTTCGGCAGCGGCTATGCCGGCCATCCAACTCTGGTGACCATGTTCGCCTTTACCAATGAATATGTTGAACCGGCTGTGGTCAGGCCGATGACAACCTTGCTTGATCACTATATGAATGTTTCGGAAGAATTGGTCAAACGAGGCAGAGTGTTTCAGGAACAGGAGAGATAAGATATTATTTACCTTTCTTCAAGTGTTCAACGGCTGAGAGCACACCGGCGGCGGGTTTTAGCCGACCGGTGCTGCGCTTTGTTGGACTCTCGATTTTGATGCTGTAGTAAAAAGGGGAATGGAGCGTTGATCTCTCTCATTCCCCGCTTTAATGGCAGTACCTTCATATTAGTGTCTTTCGGAGCCAGTTTTACAATTCGTAGCGAGCCTTTTCTGCCTTATAACCTATAATTAAATAAACAACTGAAGGTATAAAAAGAATGGCGTAAGCAACAAACCAATGCAACAAAGCGAAAGTAACCAATGATACGAATACTGTTATGATCAATGTGACAGTTAATAATAAGTGCCTATCGTTCACAATAACTTTGATCAGTGGTATAAGAGTTCTCTTAAATAGTAGTCGTAACAAAATGTAAAGAGGGAATATAATAGTTATGATTGTTGGCCAAACAATTATATCTCCTAAGCTAATTGCGCCATCGTAATCTGAACGCATTTTTTTTAATTCTCTTTTTATGTTTTCGTCATTAACTCTGTTTATCGGAATTGCCACCTGATAAACAAGTAAAACAGTTGCAACCTGAAATAATATTATGAAATATATGTCAATATGCATTGCCGCCCTCGTAGCATCCATTAACTACTCTATTTGTTGAAATCCCAACCGTTAATCCAAATAAGCGTTTTATAGGATCAAAGAAGCTGCTATATGGAGGTGGAAACACTCGCATAAAAGTAAATACAGATAAAATTGATATTAGTACAGAAGCTATACAGTTTCTTACGCCATCACTAGCTTGAGTCGCCAACCAAGCTTGAAAAGCTAAGAAAAACGGCATCAACAATGAAACAATAACTACAGCAATAGGCCCAATTGCCACAGCTATAGCAAGTAATGCTATAGCTGTTAAAAGCAAGAGAGCAACCAAGAGTATGCCCCCATTTATTCCGCCACTTAGCATGTAAGCTCCTGCCCCGGTTTCTGGATTAATCACAATGTACCCGCAACCCGTCCACCCATTATAAGAAATGTTTGATTTAGAAACAGTCACCTCTTTCCCGGCATTGACTGCATTTTGGATATCCTCCTTTACCTGTATATCGACTTGAAGCTGGGGTAGAACTGTCGTTATGTTTGTTTCGTTGATAGTGTATATTGGTATGCCTTGGTCATTCGCTATCTGGAGCGCTTTGACAGCACTTATTCCTTGCGCTGGATTTCCTGGTGTAGAGAAGAGATTCTCGGGCACACTGTGCTCTAGCGCAGAGGATGTCATGCCGCTTTTGAGCATATATTCTTTGGCAGTGTCAATGTTGCCATCTTTTGGTTTCACCACTTGCATCAGATAGTCTGCATCCATGTTCAGACCACCTGCACTGACAAAGCGCGGTATGCCCCACAGACAAGCCACTCTGAGTTGCGTTGCAAAGATGGTCTCTGACGGTAGAGTGATGGCATTCACGCCCATGGTACGGGAGGTAATGTAGTTCATGGTGCCAAGTTCGGCATGATAGGCAAGAGCGGTGGTGTAAAGAAGGTCGCCAACAATATCGTCTTTGGTGAGACCGGCAAAATCCTGGTTCTGGAGTCTTCCTTTGGTGGTTTCCAACTTGGCCTTGAGGGCAGTCAACTGCTCTTGGCTGATTTTCCCAAGGTTCAGTCCTATTGCTTGGTACACCCCGGCGTCGATATAGTTGACAACCTGACTCGATCCGTACGACGGGTCAGAAAAGGTCATGGTGAAGATATTGGTGCCGCCGAGTCCGACCGGCGCGCCGGTCGCTACTACCTGACCGTCGATTCGCAGTTCAGGTTTCACGTTGATGAGATAGGCTGGAAGAGAGGAAGGAAGTTCGTTCGGTTGAATCGGTGTGCCGTCCGCGTGGGGCTTGGGAAGATATGAGTTGACGACCGCTTCGTCTTGAGGAGTGGCGGGAGAATAGCTGAGGGTTATCTTCTTGCCCGCCAGTTCAGGTAGGCTCTTGGTGATGTTCAGGGATGTGTCTGCGACAGGTGGGGCCTCCGGGTCGATAAATGAAGTATTAATGCCGTCATTTATTACATTAAAGGAAAGTTTGTGGCGATATGTGTCTGGCAGTTCTGCGAAGGCTACACCCCGGATAGCGTCTCTGTACGGCAGGGTGCCGAGTAAGTAACGATATTCCTTCTTGTCGATCTCTTTTTTGCCGAGCACGTCGCCAACAGTCGCATTGGGGTGGTTCTGCTGGATGTAGCTCTGTACTCTGGTCTGATAGCCCTGCATGGTCTGCTGGGTGAGGAGGAAATCAACACCTGTTACGTAACCGGCAGTTTCATTGATAGTGGCGGAGGATTTCAGTTGATTGAGAAACGCCTGTGAGTCGAAAGGAACGGCGGTCTTTATGTCGATACCATTGGTGTAAATATACTGCTTATAACTCGGATCGAGCGGTATCCAAGTATCGCCTTTTCCACTTTTATGAACTGCTCCGCGAGAGGGAAAGTAATGGATCCAGGCTTCAACCCAGACGTGCTCTATTTTGGCCTTGACTATCTTGCCGCCGGATACCAGCCCTTTTGTTGGTATGCCGCCACTGGACATAAAATCGAGGGCGGCCAATGGATCAGTGAAGCCCCCGGCCCAATTCATGACTTTCTCTATGGGAAGCTCCAGTGTTCCGGTGACGTAACGGGCGTGGATTCCTGAAGCGCGTAGGAGGGCGATTAGAAGAGAGGCGTTGTCGAAAGCGTTACCCTGTTTGGTGAGGAGAGTCATGTGGGCTCCTTGAATGGAGCCCCACGTGGGAACGTATTCGACGTTGTTTCTCACCCATTCGTAAATCTTGACGGGTTTGTACTCAAGTTCTAAAGCTTTGGCCCGTATTTCCGGGGTTAGCTGGACATCGATTGTTTCCGCCAGATCGGCAGGGCCAGCGGGTTCTTTCTTGAGAGGGGTAACAGCGGCGACAGTGCTTGAGGTGAGAATGCCAGCCAACGAACCGTTTGCAGCGACCATGATTCGCTTTTCTTTTTTCCAGGCGTGTTTGTCCTTTTTGATGTCCCGCTCGAACTCCTCTTTATTCATTCGCGGTTCACGCTTCTGGGCTTTCGGTTGCCGGTGGGGGAGATTGTTCGGGTCGAGTTTCTGGTGTCGCGATGGGGCTTTTACCCGCTTCAGGTGCTTTTCGACCTTCTCAATTTCTACCTCTGCTTCTTTCTTGTCCTTTGCTTTCTCGACCCGTTCGATATTGCCTTTCAGCTCGGCGAGGTTATCGTCATGGTTTTTTACGAATTTGTAATGCCTCTGGAGAATTTCATCGGGTAGCTTCGCGGCTTTGAGTTTCTTTTCCGTCTCGGCAAATTGTTTGCGGATTTCGGGGTCGAGGGTTTCAATCTCGGGTTTTGCGGCCTTCAGCCGCTGCTTTTTGGTTTCAGTATCCGCCTTCGGGGCGGATATGGCCTCTTGCAGTTCCTCGGTGGCCTTTGCAAAACGCTCTTCCGGCCCCTCTGATTTCTTTTTCTGCTGCTCCGCCGTCTTTCCTTTTTGCACGGCTTCCTGCGCCGCATGGGCAATGCTGAACACTCCGCCGGATGTCCACGTAAATAAGCACAACACTACTGCCGCTATTGTCTTTGAGTATCTACGAAACATAATCCTCTCCTTGCCGTTGAATTTTTCTCTTTGGGTTTCTATTTTTAGTTCAACGGCTCGCGCAGTTGACCCGTTCGGGCAGCCTTTCCGCCCGACCGGTGTCGAACTGCCTGGTTGGGAGTTCGCCTTTTTAGCCTTCTGTCTTTTTATTTTTGTCTCGTGTGTCGCGGTAGAGATGCCGGTTACCCGGCACCCCCCGCACAGATCCCTGCGGGCGGCTTTCCCGCACAGGGCTCCTGCCTCAGGTATTGACGCGCAGGCGCTCTGTTGGATAAGGGTGGTAGATTCGCGGTAGTGGCAGCCAGCGTACAGCAATCCGCTCTATTCGATCCCATGTCATCCGACTCCGTTGACTTCGGCGCCGTAGCACCTGCCCCCATAGGCAGCGCAGGCGGTACCGGAACGCGCTCAGCTTTCGAGAGTTATTCGGTACTCCATAGTAGCGATAGTGACCCAGCAATACGACTTTCAACCATTTTCCTACTTCCGGGATGGCCCAATGCATCCGCTTGCGTAGCTCTACTTTAAGCTCTTGTAGCTTGCGGTGCATCTTCTTCTGTATCGTTTGCCGTAGCACGGTGAACCACCCTTTTCTCGTCTTGCCGCACATGTGCGTAAATCCAAGAAAGTTGAATGTCTCTGGCGTGCCCTCGCCCCGCTCCTTACGATTATCGGCGGCAGTGCGACCGAATTCGATGAGGCGCGTTTTCTCGGGGTGTAGTTCCAGCTTGAAGCGCCTCAGGCGCTCTGTCATTTCCTGCTGAAACTGCTCGGCGTCAATGCGATACTGGAAACCGACCACAATGTCGTCAGCATAGCGCACGATTATTACATCTCCTCGCCTTGCCTGCTTCCGCCATTTGTCGGCCCAAAGGTCAAACACATAGTGGAGAAAGATATTTGCCAACAGTGGAGAAGCACTACCTCCCTGAGGGGTTCCTTCTTCTGATTGTGTTACCTTTCCATCCTCCAGCACGCCCGCCTTGAGCCATTTTCTGACCTGTCGGATGACGCGCTGATCCGCGATTCGGTGCTCGATGAACTTAATCAGCCATTCGTGGTCGATGGCGTCGAAAAATCCACGGATGTCTGCATCGAGCACCCAGTTCACCTTCTTCTTTGTGATGCCACCCGTTATTGCATCCAACGCATTATGCTGGCCGCGTTTGGGACGGAATCCATAAGAGAAGCCTTTGAAGTCGGTCTCATAGATGGGGTTCAAGATGTCTACGGTTGCTCTCTGGACGATCTTGTCTTCCAGTACGAGTATGCCTATCGGTCTTAAGCTGCCATCTGATTTGGGGACATATGTC
>JANNRW010000083.1:0-11867 GCA_031401815.1 Geobacteraceae bacterium
CAGCTCCCCTTTTTGCAGGGTTACGCTCTCTATTCCGATAGTTCCAGGCTGGCTCTTGCTCTGCACGGGCTCTGGCTGCAGAGGGGGAGAAGCAGCAGAGTTTGCAGGAGGTGTATACAGATCCTGAAGATTGATCCTGCCGTTTTTGTTGACAATGACCCTTGCATAATAGTTGTCAAGGGTCACGCCGGTCATGTTGAGGGAAAAAGGCTCCAGAGCACCGCTGAAGCGATCAAGCTGTAGACTCTCCCATTTAAGGAGATCTTCCCCCTCTTCGCTGTCAATGGTGTACAAGTCGTGAACCCCTGCCTCCCCCCGGAAATTGCCTGCAATTCGAGCTGCTTCCTGGCGAAGATCAAGGTTCAGCGCAGCATCAAGCTTGCCATCGAGCAGCACGACATTAACCCCTTCCGGCAGATAGGGATCAATATCTACCAGAGGGATCTTCTTCATCAAAACATCCCCCTTGAAACGAAAAGGGGAAGGCAGAATCTCGCCGCTGGCAGACAAACTCCCCTCCTTTCCGTACCCTGAAGCAAAGGTAAAGGGGATGGGAGTCATTTTAGGCCCGGTGACTGATGAGGCTGATGCTGTGATTTTTCCGAAGGAAAAGAGCGGTTTTTCCTCCTTCATATTGTCAGTAAACTGCGCATCAACACTGCTTACGGAAACTTTCCCGATCTTCCAGATAAATGGCGCTTCTTCTTTGACAGGAGTCTGGGGAGCGGCAGCCGGTGCCTTGGGCTGTAGAAGCATTTCCGATGAAAGCCTGCCGGACAAATCTCTGGAAATATCAAACGTCCCCCCCTTGGCAGCAACCCTTTCGATTGAAACTCTTTTCTCCTTTAACTTCAGCCTCCCCCCCTCGACAGTTACCGATTGAAGCTTTACACCGTCAGAAGCACCAAAGGGGATCTGCAAGTTCCTGACACCAAGCATTGCCTTTTCGATGGCAAGCCCTGCCTCCTTACCGTAGGCAAGATCACAGTTGAAGTCGACCCGACCTTTGACAGCGTCCCGCAGCAGCGGGGCAAGATAGGGGTAGAGAGGCTCCAGCTGTAGCCCTGTCAGCTTGAGTTTTGCATAAAATATCATCGGCTCGGTTGTAAAGTTTCCAGCTGCTGCTCCGCTCTCACCCCGACCTGTTACCAGTGACATCTGATAATCAGCCGGTAGCTCGCCAGTTGTAGAGTAGTTATCCAGACTGAAGGCCAGTTGCTTCAGTTCAGTGGCAAAACCTTTTTCCGGCAAGTCATCACGCAGATGCACCATACCATCAGAGAGCCGAAGCTGCTTGAGGGTCACAGTCGGACTCTTTTTAGGCTGATTACCCTTATCCGCCACAACTGTTGCCGGTTTTTCTCCGGAGAGACGACTGAAATTCCACCCCCCCTGCTTCCCCCTGGCAACTGTCAATTCGGGACGGTTGATGGTAATTGCCGCAATGTCATAACTTTCTGTCAGAATACCGATTCTGCTGATTTCAGCTTCAAGGGAATTAAGGGAAAAAAGCGGTGCTCTTGTATTATCAGCCAGTGAAAGATCTTTCAGTTGCAGCTTCCCGGAAATATTGATATCAGGTTTATCCCCCTTTACAAGCCTGTGACTGATCTGCAAAGAAGTGGAAAGCTCCCCCTTGATGATCGAAACCGGCAGACCTTTCGGGAAATAGGGGGCGTAATAAGGGATATCCAGACTTTTCAGGTTCACATCCACAATCGCCTCCATCCCTTTGTCAAATGGCTTCAGTTTGCCATTAAACCTGAAAGGTGCGCCATTGACCGTTGCAGAGAGATGGGGATCGACATATTCCTTTGCAAAATAGGAGATATTGCTGATAAACGGAACTTGCAGGGTGAGCTGTTCGATTTTGTGCTGCTGAGGCCGATCAACTGCATTATCGTCAAACTGCAACGAACCGTTGGCAATTACAATGTTGTTGAGCGAGAAACGGGTGGGCTCGGCATCAGCACTCTTTTTTTTCGGCTGCTTTTCGAGGATGTCGGTAAAATTGTAACTGTTTGCGCTGCTTCTAACCAGGTGTACATAAGGAGAAACAAGTTTCATCTCGGCAACAACCGGAGCCATCCGCCAGATTGAAGTCGGGCTCACTCTTACCTTCAGGCTGCTGAAGGAGACAAACACAGCGCTGCTGCTCCTTTCAAGGAGCTTTGCGCCACGGACTTCAGCAGACCAGGTTAAAGGGTTTATAGAGACAGCAGCGACTGTAAAAGCTCTGTCAGTTGCTTTGGAGACCTGCTTTTCCAGCTGGCTTTTGACGATTGAAGGGAGGATGAAGGCAGTAAAGAGTAATCCGGCAAGCAGGGCAGTGCCGACAACAATCATGATTTTGCGTTTTCGGGTCATCTTCCAGCTCCTCTTTTATCAAAAAAGGCATTTACTCCCGCAACGACGCAACGAACGCGACGAAATTCAAATACTTAAGAAGATTTGTAACCTCACCAATCTGGTGAATGACATTATCGTTTAACTGCCCGATTTTACGTTGCGTCGTTGCGCTCGTCGCGTGAAACTGCTTTTTCTAGGTTCATATCTGCCCAGTAACTATAGCCTCTCAGCATGATGAGTCAACGGGAAAGAGTGCGACAGTTTTTTCCTGCTTCATATATCATCATTACTGTGCTACTGTGAGCGTACTTTTATGTGATGGGGTACATAATGGAGCGCAATCGGGACAGCTGATCAGACGCCGCACCTCCGGGAAACCGGCAGTTGCGGCGTTTTTGGTTTGTGGGCAGAGGGGATCATGGCTTACGACAGCAGCCTGGAAAAAAGGATTGACGCACTGCTGGCGGCAACGTCCGGCATAGAGAAGAAAAAGATGTTCGGCGGAGTCTGCTACCTGCTCGGTGGCAACATCGCCTTCGGCATCTGGCAGCAGAGCCTGATCGTCCGTGCCGATCCGGCCACAGCCGGGGAGAAGCTTCTGCTGGAGCATGTACGGCCGTTCGACATCACCGGCAGGCCGATGAAAGGTTGGCTGCTGGTAGATACCGGCGCCTGGTCTGACGAAGCAGCGCTACAGGGATGGCTGGAGATAGGGCGACAGTTTGCAGGGGCGCTACCGGTGAAGTAGAGGGGGGTATCCTGTTTCAGGAACTTTGAGGATAGCAGCAAGATAATACAATAGAAAGAAGTTACTTATAAAAGTAACCATGTAGATTACTCATATAAACAGCAAGTTACGTATATTGGTAACAAGCTACTTATATACTGAAACCTATGATCAACGAGTTATGCCACAAAAAGGAGACTCTCACCCCTTTCATTTTGGATATAACAGGCCCGATAGATTAGAAGGAGTGGGCTGACTTCCCCTGTTACTTGCGACCCCGTGGTCACTCTCAGGCAACTCTGATTTCGATCTTGCCATTGACAGCTTGCGCGTATCGTTTCAGAGATCTGAGGCTGGGCAAAGGATGGCCGGACTCAAGTCGGGCAACAACAGACTGTGTCGTGCCCATCCGCTTTGCCACCTCATCTTGCGTCAAATGTGCTTTCTTCCTGGCTTCGATAAGCTGAGCCGCAAGCGCAAACTCATCCTCAAGCCCTATATACTCTGCATGGAATTCCTTATCCTGCAGAAGTTCTATTTTAACTTCCGACATTTTCCTACCCATGATCAATCTCCTTTACGCGTGACAATGCCAGAGCAATTTCACCCGGCGGTGTCTTTTGTGTCTTCTTCACGAATACCCGTAGAATAACCACTCGTCTGCCGACTACAGCTACATACAGAGCCCGGGCGATCCCTGACTTTCCTTTACCACGAATCTCCCAGAGTTTGTCCTGAAGATGGCGGACATATGGCATGCCCAGATTCTCAAGGCCGTGTAATTCAACCAGATCCGTAATTCGTACCAGACGAGCCTGAAGATCCTTGGGGATAGAAAGGAACTCTTGCTCTACCGTATCATTCAGAAATTCGACAGTCCATGTACGCTTCATGGAATGACTATAGCAAAAAAGCGATAAACAGACAAAGCAATTTAAAGTACTGTTCCTCGCTATTCACTTCTGACCCTTACCCCTGACTACTCAAAACAGCGCTCTTTTCGATTGCATTGCCAAGGATCAACATGTAGAAAAGGCTGATGAAGATAGAGCGAAAACCTGAATGGCTCCGGAAAAAAACAAAGGCAGGGTCAGCCGCTGACATGAGACATATCCCATGGCCACCCTAATCCCCAGCATAACCACCTGCAAATTCGACACTCCCGGCGAGCGTCGCTTTGCCCGGCTTTTGGAGGCAAAGCTGGAGGACGACTATCTTTGCTGGTTCAACGTCCCCATTGGCCAGGCCCGGCTCCATCCCGACTTTATCATCCTTCACCCCCAACGCGGCATTGCTCGGAGCTCATCATCCACCTCGCCGACACCATTGTCGTGCAGGCCGCAGCCTGATTATGACCGGGGGATATTTCCGATATGACAACAGGTTTTATCCCTCAGCATGGCGGTTTTCGCAAGCTGCGCAGCTTTCAGACAGCCCAGCTTGCCTATGACGGTACGGTTATCTTCTGCGACCGCTTTATCAATAAGCGTTCCCGCACCCATGACCAGATGGTGCAGGCGGCTCGAAGCGGCGTGCAGAACATCGCCGAAGGGAGTCTGGCATCGGCCACTTCCAAGGAAACTGAAGTAAAACTGACCAATGTGGCTCGTGCCAGCCTGGGAGAGCTGCTGCTCGACTATGAGGATTTTCTGCGCCAGCGTGGCTTACGCCAGTGGGGGATGGATTCGCCGGAGGCACAGTCAGTGAGGAATCTCTACCAGTCGGACAAGTCGAACCGGTCTGACTGGTCCGACATTTACGCCTTTCGCACTGCTTCGGCCGAGGTAGTCGCCAACACACTACTCTGCCTGATCAACCAGGCCAGCAGCCTGCTCAGCAAGCAGATCAGACAACTGGAACAGGAGTTCCTTGCTCAAGGCGGCTTGCGTGAGAGGATGACCAGAGCCAGGCTGGAATCAAGAACAGTGATGTCTGACCGGTCTGACAAGTCGGACTTGTCAGACATTAAAAACCCAAGCTGCCCGAAGTGTGCTAAGCCGATGCGCCAGCGCACTGCCAGGACTGGGCTCCACGCTGGCGAGTCATTCTGGGGTTGCACCGGGTATCCGGAGTGCACCGGAATCAGAAGTATCGGGCAATGAAGAATTCAAGGGGACATTTATTTAATTCATATCAACTATTTCCTCGCCCCTATCAATCGCGGTTTCGAGCTGATGATGAACCGGGCGCAGCGGCAGATACTGATGAAAATGACAGATTGGAGTAGGAGTAAAATAAATCTGTCCCGCATTCCTCGCATTCCCGTGGCCCAGATTTCCGGGTTTCCATCGGCAGCATAATCGGCAATTATAATCAGGCATAGGTAAGTTTTATTGCAATTTACTCAATAGAGTTGAACTGTTGCGCAGAGTAGCGACCGGCAGATAAATCGGCAACAAGGAACGCACCATGCCCGACTCAATCAGTCAAATAAGACTGCCACATAGGGACGTGTCTCAACTCCATACAAATTCTGACAACTGTCTAAATAACATGACCAATTTTACCATCTCTTTTTGCCGCAAATCAAAGTTGTGACTGAGAAAATTGTTACCAGCCCCTGGCTCCTGACCACTGTCTCCTGAACTCTGACTACTTAAGAGCAGCTCTCTTTTCCATTGCATTGCAGATGTTCAACATGTAGAAAAGGCTGCATGAAGATACAGAGAAAACCTGAATGGCTCCGGAAAAAAGTCACCCCCGGCGCACATGCCGAAATGGAACAGCTCCTCTCCGGACTAAACCTGAATACTGTCTGCCGGGAAGCCTCCTGCCCGAATATCTCCGAATGTTTCAGCCAGAAACAGGCAACTCTCCTCATCATGGGCAGAGATTGCACAAGAGGTTGCAGCTTCTGCAACGTTGACCGTCGTACGCCTCAACCGCTCGACACAATGGAACCGGAAAGAGTGGCCATGGCGGCCGTCAAGCTCGGCTTGCGTCACATTGTTATCACCAGCCCGACCCGGGACGACCTGCCGGACGGTGGTGCAGGCCACTATGCTGATACTGTCGCGGCTGTTCGCCGTGCTGCACCCGCCTGTGCCATTGAGCTGCTTGTTCCGGACTTTCAGGGGAGCATTGAGAGCCTGAGAGTCGTACTGACAGCCGGACCGGATATATTAGGTCACAATATCGAAACCGTCCCCGGACTCTACTCCATCCGCGATGGAGCTGATTACTTCCGCTCCCTGCAACTGTTGCAAAGAGCAGTAGAGATTGCCCCGCAAATTCCTGCCAAATCAGGCATCATGCTCGGCCTCGGCGAGAGCCGGGAGGAGCTGCTCGCCACCCTTGCCGATATCCACGCTACCGGCTGTAGCTATTTAAGCATCGGCCAGTACCTGGCGCCCAGCCGCCAGCATGCTCCGGTAGTCGCTTTCATCCCTCCTGAAGAGTTCGACTCTTACCGCGAATATGCTTTATCCCTTGGCTTCACCCATGTGGAGAGCGGGCCGTATGTGAGGAGTTCCTACCATGCGGAGAGGTATGGATCGTAAAAATTATAATGATCATCCTGAAAGATGAGACGAGCAGAATCTGCTATACTTTACAAGAAGTGGTATCTATCCGGATTCTGTAACCAGATGAGGTCGCCCTATGAAAGAATCTACTGTAGCCGGAGACGAAACAGTCCGGATTCGGGAGATGACAATTGATGATTTCCCCGAGGTTTTTCATATCGGTGAAGAGGTTTTTACTGTTGATTACTCACAAAGCCTTTACCGAACCTGGGATGAATATGAGATTACCACCCTTTTTAATTCGGATAACGAACTATGCCTCGTAGCAGAAGCAGGGGAGAGAATCCTCGGTTTTGCTCTGGGGACTACCGTAGAAAAGCACAATTCACCCTGGAAATACGGCTACCTGGTCTGGCTGGGGGTGCGGCTCGGGATTCAGCAAGGGGGCGTAGGGAGCGGGCTCTTCAAGGAGATCAAACGGCGCATGAAGGAACAGGGGGTGCGTATGATAATCATAGATACCTCTGCCGACAATCTACCGGCAATCCGGTTCTTCCGGAAGCAGGGCTTTGCTGACACGCAACAGCACGTCTACATGTCCCTGAACCTGACACGCAAAGGGAAGAAAAAACCGGCAAAGAGATCATGAATGATCTTACTGAAAGAGTATGGAGAGCAATAGACACGGATCGGTTACGCCGAACTTTTCTGGAGCTCCTTGAAATATATTCGCCATCCGGCAAGGAAGAGGATATCCAGCTATATCTGGAAGAGCTTCTGGGTTCCTCAGGATTTATTGTACATCGCCAGGAGGTGGAAGAAGAGCGCTACAATCTCCGGATCACGATGGGAGAAACTGAACCGCTCCTCTACCTTGTCGGTCACGTTGATACTGTTCCTGCCTGGGATCTGGAGAGCTTTGGCCCCCGGGAGGAGGAAGATATTATTTACGGGCTCGGGAGCGCCGACATGAAGGGGGGGTGCGCTGCCATGGTTGAAGCATGGCTGGCCATGGCCGACGCTCTTGAACCGTGTGAGCGTCCGGCAGTCGGGCTGCTCCTGGTTGTAGGCGAAGAGGAGAATGGGGACGGAAGCGCTGCTTTTCTCCGGGACTGCCGCCCCCCCTGGGTAGTCATTGGTGAGCCAACCGGGCTTGCAGCATGTTTCGCTCATTTCGGATACCTGGAAGCAGGTTTTGTCACCCGGGGTCATCGGAGCCACTCCTCCCTTCCGGAGCTGGGGCATAATGCCGTCGAATCTATGCTCCGGGCTCTTTTGCACCTGGGGAATGACCCGCTGTTCGACCGGGGACAATCGGAAATAGTCTACTCCATCCGGGAGATGCGCTCATCACGCGCAGGCTTTGTTGTCCCGGATCGGTGTGAAGCATGGATCGACCTGCATCTCCCACCTGAAAGAGATCCGCTTGCTCTTCAGCAAGCGATCCTCTCGCTTGTCGCCGATGCAGACCAGTTCATTCCGGGTCTGGAGATGGATGTATCTTTTGACTTCGCCTCTGCGGGGTACAGTCTTGCTATGGATAATCCTGCTGCGGGGATTCTGGAAAGGGTTTATCCGGAACTGGGACTTGAGCTTCGTCAGGATGCCTTCCGCTCCCATTCGGACGGCAATCTCTTTTTTGCAGCAGGGAGCAAACCGGTAATTCTCGGCCCTGGTTCGCTGGAGAGCGCCCACACTCCCGATGAACAGGTCAGCTTTAACGAAATCACCGCCGCTGCCCGGATTTATGTTGCTCTCTGCCTGGAGCTTGGCCGGAAATGAGAGTGTGAATAAACCATCAAGTGATTTCCTCTGTGTCTCGGTGTCTCTGTGGCGCAACTGCCGTTTTCAGGTTGAATCAAACTATGAGCACCAGACGGAGAGATGAAAATATGCAATCCGGTGCAGATCTTATAATTATCGGTTCCGGCTCGACCGCCTTTGCGGCAGCCTTGCGGGCGATAAGTCATGGTGCCAGGGTGCTTATGTTTGAAAAGGGGGTGCTTGGAGGTACCTGCATCAATTGGGGCTGCATCCCGAGCAAGACTCTGATCCATGCGGCTCTTTTCAATTACGAAGCTGCTCGTGGTGCCATGATCGGCCTTGGGTGCGGCAGCGACCCTGCTCCTCCTGATGCAGAGCGCCTTTTCAGCAAGGTAGACTCAGTTGTCAATGAATTACGCCAGGAACGCTACCTCGATCTGCTCGCCAAAATACCTGATTTAAAACTTGTCAAGGGAACCGCCCGTCTGCTTGACAGCCAGAGTGTGATTTGCGATGAGACCCGGTACCATGCTGGGCGCATACTGCTTGCTGTCGGCGGCACTCCACGGATACCGGAACTGCCCGGTCTGGAGCGGTGTGACTACCTCACCAGTCGCAGTGCGCTCCTTCTGCGGAAGCTCCCGCGCTCACTGGTTATTATCGGTGGGGGTGTCGTGGCGGTAGAACTGGGCCAGATGTATCACCGTCTGGGGTGTACGGTTACTATCCTGGAGCATGGGCCGCGCCTGCTGCCGTTCATTGAGCACGAATCGTCCGTTGCCCTGGAGGCTGTACTGGTCAAGGAGGGGATCAAGGTGGTGACCAATGCCAACTTCTGCTCGGTGGACAAAATCAATGAGCAGAACGTGGTCTATGCCGATATAGGTGAAAAACGCCATAGTTTCAGTGCTGAACGTCTGCTGCTGGCGGTCGGCACTACACCGGCAACTTCCGGTATCGGTCTGGAGCAGGCCGGAGTAGCGGTTGACCACAAAGGTTTTATTCTGGTCGATGAGCAGATGCGCACCAAAGTTCCGGGGATCTGGGCAGCCGGTGATGCAGTCGGCAGGATGATGATTGCGACAGTCGGGGCACGGGAAGGGATCGTGGCTGTTGATAATATGTTCAATGCTGACTGCGGATGCAAAATGGATTATCTGGCAGCGCCGATGGCCATATTTACCGACCCGGAAGTTGCCATGGTCGGTTACGGTGAAGAGAGTGCCGCAAAAGCCGGCTTTGACTGCATGGTTAATGTCATGCCGGTAAGCGCCATACCCAAGTCACATGTAATCGGTCAGACAGATGGGGTGATCAAGATGATTGCCGACCGGGTGAACGGTCGTCTGCTGGGAGTTCATCTCGTTTGTCACCGTGGTGCCGATATGATCAACGAGGCTGCTCTTGCCCTCCGGATGAAGGCTACGGTGGAAGATCTTGCGACAACCATGCATGTTTATCCTTCCATTGGCGAGGGTCTCAGGCTCTGCGCCCAGGGGTTCAGTCGCGACATAAGCAGGCTCTCCTGCTGTGCGGAATGACTTCTCCTGATTCCGCTTCTTATCGGCGGAGACAAAGGCACCCAAAAGGGGGACATCGCGCAGGTCACAAGCTATCTGCAAGATCACCGAAGGTGACCGTAATATGGCACAGATGACAGAATATCAGAAGAACTTGACAGAAACGCTGAAAGCCCCCATTGAGGCAGCGACATAACAGTGAGATGGAAGGCGGCAAGCGGCAGATCGGTCGGGAGAGAGCAAAGAAGATTGCCGAAGGGCTCCATGTGCCTGATTATCTAAAGGGTACGGGCTTGAGACTCGGACTACTCGTGAATTTCGGGAGCAGTCAAAAAACAACGGTAGAAAGAATAGTCCTGTGAAGCAGGGATAAGGCATTGTCCACGAACTACACGAAATGATGAAAGGCTTTGGTTTTAACCTGAAACTGATTTAGAATTTATGTAACTGCTCAGGTATTGAGGCTGAAGACTGAAGGCTGAAGGTTAAACCAGACTCGTATAACTCGTCTTTGCTGATTATGTAGAGGTTTTCCTAACAGTCTTCAGCCTTCAGTCTATCAACCTGAGTAGTTACGAATTTATCCTGTATATCCTGTCCATCCATGTAGAATGATTTTTTCCTCCACCCGGTCCGGGGTTCCACCTTCAGGTACGGGTCAACTATTCCCCTTGTGGCGCTGAAGAGCCGGTGAAGGCTGAATTAGGTCGGGATCGAGACATTTTGCGTTCCTTAAAACATGTATTGACTTAATCCGCCAATGGCGGATAATGGAGTTGTCATGGAATTCATCGAAACAGCCGTGTTTACCAAACTGATAACAGAAATTTTGTCCGATGAAGATTACAGACTGTTACACAATGATCTGGCCAAGAACCCACTTGCTGGCGATGTAATATCAGGAGGCGGAGGGATCAGGAAGCTTCGATTCGCCTTGCCCGGTACAGGTAAGAGAGGAGGAGCGAGGCTCATATACTACTGGCAGGCATCAAAGCACAAGACATACATGCTGCTGGCATATGCCAAAGCAAGGAAGGAAAATCTTGAACCTGAGCAGGTTGCTATTCTCAAGGCATTAGTAAAGGAGTTGGAGCGTCATGGATAAAGAATTATTTGAACAGCTTCATCAAAGCATGAAAGAAGCAGTAGCTATTGCAAAGGGAGATATGCTTCCCTCCCGCATCTTCACCGTTGAGGCTCCGGATGTTAAGGCAGTCCGCGAGAAAACCGGCCTGTCGCAGGCCATGTTTGCGGCCATGATAGGGGTAAAAGTGAAGACTTTGCAGAACTGGGAGCAGCACCGGCGCAACCCGACCGGCGCGGCAGCAGCACTGCTGACGATTTTCGACCGGGAGCCGGAAACAGCATTGAAAGCGCTGCATGGATACTGCAATCAGAACTGAGTCGGCAATTTATGGTTGGTATAGGCAGCTTTGGTGAAATCAGCAAACACCTGTTGAAGCATATCCTCAGATGACTTGCTCGTGCTGAAACTGGCGATAACGGTATTAGCAACGTGCTTCAAAATCCCTTTCTGATCAAACCTTCGCAGTTTTCTTTGGTCAAGAACATGCTCAAGCAGTACCGGCTTTTGATCGTATCCCGCCATCTTTCCTTTGATAATTTCCAGTCGTTTTGTCAACTCTTCCGTAATTCCCTTCAGGAATTTCTTCTATCTGGTAACAACTTGATATCTGTGGCTATTAGATATGATTTATGGTAGAAAACCAAGCAAATGAGAAACCTTTCCGACATTATATGCTCCCCTATTCTTGACTCTCTCAGCGGCGACAATCTGAAGTTTTTACACCCGGTCGGGGTGTCAACTTTCAGATATGGGGTGACGATCCCTCTTGAGGCTCAGACAGAGCGGCTGCGGGCGATTGAGAAAGGCGGCAAAGTAAAGGTGACGATTCTCTGTGGCGCTGAAGAGCCGGTGAAGGCCGAGATCCGCCGCTTGAACAACAAGCCGGGACATCTCCAGTTCCGCTATGAAAACAAATCGCAGGAGCGGCTGCGGCTCTGGCTGGCGGCGGTGTTCGG
>JANNRW010000084.1:0-5040 GCA_031401815.1 Geobacteraceae bacterium
AATTCCAGTCAATCTAGCAGCCTTTTCAATCAAGTTATCTTCGATATTTAGCGTAGTTCTCACATTACACCTCCACATATGCATAATTGATATGTATTAATATGCAATATATATATGTATGCGTCAAGGTGCATCTATTATTTTCCAGCAGATAACGCAATAAGGCTGACCATAGGCACCCTTCGGGGACATTCATTTGTTCACTAACTCCGTAACTAGCTGATATTGCGGCTCCTACATGGAGGGTCTGCCCATGAAATGAGAATTTCAGCTTCTGTGACCATTATTTCCACTTTCAAGGTCAGCCCCTCTGGTCCCTCTGCAATCAGAATGCGGAAGTTCAAATGGAAAGTGCGGGCGAATTTCCGGGGGGGATTGTCCCGACCTATAGCATCATCTGCCGTTTTCTATGTTGTAAATTTCCCTTATTCCGTCTAATTCCTTATTAAAATCTATTTCAAGGTCAATCAGCTTTCCGTTTGAAATATCAAACACCCATCCGTGTACAATTGGAAACCCGTCTTTAAGATAATGCTTCTGAACTGAAGTTGTTTTTATTACATTGATGCATTGCTCTTTTACATTCAGCTCCACAAGGCGGTTATACCGTTCGTGCTCATCCTGTATGGCATTTAGTTCTTCCTTGTGTAAACGATACACATCGCGGATGTTTCGCAGCCATGGATTCAAAACACCCAAATCCTTTGAAGTCATTGCTGCCTTTACACCCGCGCATTTGTAATGACCACAAACAATAATATGTTTTACTTTAAGATGTCGTACAGCAAAGTTGATTATAGACATCATATTCAGGTCGATGCTGATTACCATGTTGGCAATATTGCGGTGTACAAAGATTTCACCCGGCCCGGCACCCATCAGTTCTTCGGCTGTAACCCGGCTGTCGCTGCACCCTATATACAGGTAATCAGGATTCTGGTTCTTTGATAATTTATTAAAAAAATCGGCATCTGTTTTTTTCTTATCTTCAATCCATTTCTTGTTGTTCTCAAAAATTTGTTTGTACTCAATCATTTTGATTACCTCAACATCTTATTTAGCGGTTCGCGCGCTCATGAACCGGTGAACTTCCCAAATGGAACATTTAATCTGACTTTGTATCTCATACTGGATACTGGCATCTAATATAAGATGTCATGGGGAGCATATACTATTAGATGCTCTCACTCTGCTCTGCTCTGCTCTGTTCTGTTCTGTTCTTTATGTAAGCATCGAGTATTATATGCTTTTCAAGTTCAGTCCCCTTGATGTCACCATACCGGATGTACCATAATTTCTCATCCCTGGCCCAATTCCCCTTGAGCTTTCCACCTTTTTGCCCTGGTTTAAGATTCAGGCGTGATTTCATCCCCCTCACCCCTTCAAACGCAAAAAGCCGCACTGCCGGTTTCCCGGTAATGCGGCTTTATCATCATGAATTCAGCCCGCCTGGTCATATCGCACCTCATTACATTAATTTCCCGCTCACATTATAACGATGGCTAATTAGTGTCAATATATTTGAAGGGATGAAGCCCGAACGAGGCAAACCCTTGAATTGTGCACAGAAATACGGATTTAACGGATAAGAGCGGATAAGGCGGAACTGAAATACTTCAGGATCTGTTTACTTAACAGCCCTTCCTTCTGCACCCTCCCCCAGCACAGACTTTTTGCGAGTGCATCATATTTTGAGTAGCCACCGGAGCAGATTCCGGCGCTTGATCTCTACACCCTGGAACTGCCGGGCGGTTTCATCATCGTCAAGGGTGAGGAGCATGTTTTCTCCCTCATTCAGATAAGGATCGGCAAGGGCGAAGGCACCTAGTTCCCTCTTATCGTTATCAGGAGCAAGCGTTGTGGCTACCTGGTATTTGTCGTATTCCCTCCCGGCAGTCGGCACCATGAAATCGATTTCCCGGCCACTGTCGTTGGTGCCGTAACAGACTGAGCCGTACCGCCGTATAAGTTCGAGACAGACAGCATGTTCGAGACGCACCGACTGATTCTCTTCAGCCGGACGGAAGAGAGTAATGAGGCCAGTATCGACACTGTAGAACTTGCGGGTGTCGCTGAAGATCCGGCTCTGTTTCCAGCTGAACCGGAAAAGCTCCAATAGCGCCAGCGCCTTGACGAAGTAGCCGCAGTAGGCAATGACGGTTTCGTTCTTGGTGCGGATGCCCAAGCCTCTGGCCTGGCGGGCAAGGGAGGCGAAGGTTGTCGTGCTACCGGCTGAAGCCATCAGGTAGTGAAAGACTTTTTCCATAAGCAGAACATTATCTACCCGAAAGCGTCGAACCACATCATCCAGAATCACCTTGCTCAGTATCCCTGACAGGTAAGATAGCTTGGATTCAGGATCGGCAATGGTGAGTATTTCGGGAAGACCACCGAATTTCAGATACTCGTGAAACAGTGCAGTCAGGTCGCGCTTCCCCCGCATGAAATCGGCAGGAGTGGCTATCCGCACCCCTTTTGAATCCAGAAACTCACGATAACTGAAGGGGAACAGCCTGAATTCGATAAACCGGCCTGCCAGATTGCTCCCCAGTTCAGAGGAGAGAAGCTCGGAATTGGAACCAGTCAGGAGAATCTCGACATCGTCCCCCTCTTTTTCGTACAAAGTCCGGATGAAGCGATCCCAGGAAGCTACATTCTGTATTTCGTCAAAGATGAGCAGTTTTTTGCCGGGGCGAGCCACTGTTGTGAGAAACAGTTCAAATATTTCATTGAGCCGTTCCGGCGTAATCACCTCTGCCAGACGAAAGTCCTCCAGGTTCAGATAGAGCAGATTTTCCGGAATGATTCTCCCTTCATCCAACAGACGCCGAGCCACCTGCTGCACCAGAAACGACTTGCCGCAGCGGCGAAAACCGGTGACAATCTTGATCGGTCGCGAGCCGATGGCGCGGTAGAGCCTCTCTTCAAGCTCCCGTGTCACCCCCTGCCGCCGCAGGATCAGATTCTGCCATTCAAAAATCAATCCGGAGATTACAGTTTTATCCATGCGTTCACCCCTTATCAAGCGATGATTATGGCCTTATTATACCTTTACAGGGAGATAATTCAAGCATAAATATATTCGTCCGTATAAAGTCGTTGATTTGTGGTAGGGGCTAATAACTAATGCCTCTTGAGTAACTACCGTAATGTGACTCTTTGATAAAGGGCACCAACGGCGGCTTGAAACGCTGAATAGCTAAAAGAAAGAGATAGAGAAAAAGATAGAGAAAAAGCAGAAAGGCCATTTTTTATCTCTATCTCAATCTCAATCTAATATCTCATGAATAACTACCGCAAAGTTACTTTTTGATACATGGCCGACCAAAGGCGGCCTGAAACGCTGACCTGAAATCATAAATCATGGAACACGACTCAAATCTTCGCACCGAAGAACAATTGGAAGGGAGTACCATTCATCGAGATTTAACTGCCTCTACAAAAATGTTCCTCTCTTGCCATACTGCCTTGACTCTCACTTTCAGATGATGTAACTTAATTTGTCCCACCGCATGAAGGGACTAACCTTCTCCTAATGGTAGCCATATCCCATGAAAATTACAGCTATAATTCCCGCAAGGTTCGGTTCTACCCGGTTTGAAGGCAAGGCTCTGGCAGACATTTGCGGCAAGCCTATGATTCAGCATGTCTATGAACGGACGATCCGTTCATCACTTGTTCAAGATGTCATTGTGGCAACTGATGATGAACGTATAGCATCTGTTGTGCGCAAGTTCGGCGGCAAGGTCGAAATGACTTCAACCGGACACGAGACCGGAACTGACAGACTTGCCGAGGTTGCCGCGAGAATTGAGAGTGAAATAATTGTCAATGTCCAGGGTGACGAACCTTTGATCGAACCTTCAATGATTGATGAAGCGATAAAGCCGATGGTTGACGACAGTTCAATTGTGATGTCCACGCTTAAATCCCGGATCAAGACTCTTCACGACTTTCTTAGCCCAAATGTTGTAAAAGTTGTAACTGACTGGGAAGGGTTTGCACTCTACTTCTCAAGATCTCCGCTTCCGAATTTCCGTGACAAGTGGAATGACCTGAAAGACGAGAAGTTCTCTTCTGGGAAGCTTCTCTGCTACAAGCATATCGGGCTTTATGTTTACAGACGGGAGTTTCTGCTCCAGTTTTCACAGATGTCTCCCACCTACCTGGAACTTTCTGAAAAACTTGAGCAACTCCGTGTATTGGAAAATGGCTACAAGATAAAAGTTGTTGAAACATCTCATGAATCCATAGGTGTTGATACACCTGCGGATCTTGCAGCAGTTGTTGAGACCCTCAGGAAATCGTAAAAATAACGGGTGAAATGCTATGAAGACCAAATTTATTTTCGTAACCGGCGGCGTTGTTTCTTCAATCGGCAAAGGTCTGGCATCTGCCTCTCTCGGCGCACTCCTTGAGGCTCGCGGGCTGCGCGTCACCATGCAGAAGCTCGACCCGTACATAAATGTTGATCCCGGAACCATGTCACCTTTCCAGCATGGCGAGGTTTTCGTTACTGATGACGGCGCAGAGACTGATCTTGATCTTGGTCATTACGAACGATTTACAGGTGCCAGACTGTCTAAAAAAAGCAATTTCACCACCGGCCAGGTATATTTCTCGGTTATTGAAAAAGAGCGCCGTGGAGACTATCTGGGCGGCACAGTACAGGTCATCCCCCATATTACCGATGAGATCAAGCAGAAGATTCTCGACAATGCCAAGGGGAACGATATTGCCATTGTTGAGGTAGGGGGGACTGTCGGTGACATCGAATCACTCCCTTTCCTTGAGGCTATTCGTCAATTCAGGGCAGACCGGGGTCATGGCAATGTCCTTTACATCCATCTTACACTGGTTCCCTACATCAAGACTGCCGGTGAGCTGAAAACCAAACCTACCCAGCACTCAGTAAAGGAGCTGCAGCAGATAGGTATTCAACCGGACATCCTCCTCTGCCGCTGCGAGCAGGAAGTGCCCAAGGAGCTGAAGAGGAAAATTGCTCTCTTTTGTAATGTTGATGAAAAAGCGGTCATCACC
>JANNRW010000085.1:0-1829 GCA_031401815.1 Geobacteraceae bacterium
CACAAACCAGCATTCCCCCTTCTCCGGTCGTAATATGCTTGTTTGGGTAAAAACTGAATGTGCTGATATCACCAAAACTGCCGCAGGGCTTCCCTTTGCAGGTCTGGCCATGCATTTCATCAGCGTCTTCGATTATCTTAAGATCATGTTTTCTTGCCAGTTCAATTATCGGGCCCATATCTACCGGCAGACCATAGATATGAACCACCATGATCGCTTTTGTACGGGGAGTAATCCGCTCGGCCACCTGTGTTGCAGACATGTTCCAGGTAACAGGATCAGCATCAACCAGTACCGGCACAGCGCCGGAACGTATAACAGAAGCCGCGCAGGAGATAATCGTAAAAGTTGGCAGGATAACCTCATCCCCTGGGCCAAGCCGCAATGCCTGGACAGCGATATCCAGGGCTCCGGAACCGTTGGCAACAGCAATTCCATGCAACCGCCCTACCCGACTGGCAAACCGCTCCTCAAACTGCCGCACAAAAGGGCCTTCAGATGAAATCCAACCGGAATCGATGCATTCCAATAGATACTTCTTTTCATTGCCGTCCAGCAGAGGTTCATTAACAGGAATGAAATCATTCATTATGCTTTACCACTGTATCAGCAGCAGTTATCCCTGAAAACCTGGTCTTATCGGCCTCACCGGCATATGGCCCTTGTTTCACTTCAATCATCTCAATCTCTTCCAGCACTTCGAAACCATGCCCACCGGAAGCGAGTAGAATTGTATCACCTGCTTCAAGAACCCTGCTTTCCAGATAGTTGCGGTCATCATCATAAAAATCAACCCGTAACTTTCCGCGCTTGAGAAACAACACCTCCAAAGTATAGAAGACTTCTCGCTGGACAGGATTATGAACGTGTGGCGGAATAAGTTTGCCGGTCGGGTGATTCATGTAGGCAAGTTGTTGGGAAAAATCATCCGGAGTAAAAAAGTGTATCCCCGACTTGCTTTAGTCATGCCGGATAATGACGGCAATAAGTCTGTTGTTGTGTGTTAATTGTTCCATCATTGACAGGCCTCTTTCACTGATGGAGTTATTTGTTTATCAGAAGACAACTTTTCAAATACACCAATCCATGACAAATAAACATTGCTGCCGACAGATTCCGCATTGATAATTTTGTAAAGATTAAACAGCATATTTCCTTTTACATTTGCAATAATACGCTTACAAAAAGCATCCACACTGTAAAACCGAGCAAATGCAACGCCCCAAAAGTCCTTTCTATAAATCAAAACAGAACCTTCATCTATATCGGGCTGATTTCTTCTTGTATTTTTGGGGTCTCGTAATACGTGATGAATTTCATTCATATATAAAGGAATGATTACCATCTTACCTCCTGGTTTTAAAACTCGGGTGGCCTCTTTTACCAAGTTTATGTCATCATTGCCCTCAAACATCTCAAGAGCACAGTGAATAGTTATTAGGTCAGCTGACGCATCTTTTATGGGGAGACTGCAGGCATTACACCCTATACGAATGTGCCAGCTTTCCACGACAAACTCCCCTGGTGCGAAAGCAAGGTCATTACTGATAACCCTGCATCTAAACAGATCATTAATAATTCCAGGGAAAGATGAACCTGCGTTCGCGACATCGACGACCAGCGAATGCTCATTTAAATTGGAAAACTGGAATGAGAGAAAATGTTCCAGCGATTTCTCGCTAAAGTAATCTCCGTATGCGCCGGTCCTGTAACGCGCCTTTCCCACAAACTGCCTGTACGCATCTACGTCGATCGAATACGGGGCCGATTCCCGTTGGCTGTGATTGTCGGAGCCTGTTTTTCTCTGACCGTTGTCCTGACGCCGGTTG
>JANNRW010000086.1:0-3991 GCA_031401815.1 Geobacteraceae bacterium
GACAAACTGACACCGGATGAGGCTTATTTCCAAGGACTTGAAAAACTGAAACTGGTAGCCTGAAACCAGAAAACCACAACAACCAAGGGGCATTGCTTATTTCACCCTTCAGGCTGTCTCACTAAGCCCGGCCACCTCAACTTGAATATCCGTTTGCAGGGGGTAATTTCAAAATGAGAGCATTATTAAAAAGAACAAGCATTTTCTTTATTACTATTCTTATTATTTTCATGTTCACCCCATTAACTCTTCTTGCTGAATCAGGCAGTGCGGGAAAGGAGTTTTTCTTTGCTTTTCAACTCAATTGGTTGGATCGTTGGGTTAGCAACCGTAAACTTTTTCTTCAAATCACTGGCAAACAGGATACAAGTGGCACCATATCAATTCCAGGTCTCAACTACACACAAACCTTCAACGTGCAAGCCGATCGAGTCACTACAATTACCATCCCCAAAGAAGCTCAATATCTTGGAACAAACACAGTATCCAAGTTGAGCGTCCATGTACTTGCTGAAAAGGAAGTTTCAATTTATGGCGTGAACACAGCAAGTAATGTAAATGGGGACGCTTTTCTTGCTCTTCCGGTAAGCGCATTAGGTACTGAATATATAGGCATAGGTAATAAAGGAGTATGGTATGCGCACCTTCCCTCACAGACTTCCCCTTCGGCCTTGGCGGTAGTTGGTGTATATGATAATACTAAGGTGACAATTACTCCTGCAACAAGCGCTGTGGGGCATCCCGCGAAGATCTCTTTTACGATCTCTCTTAATCGTGGCGAAACATATCAAATCAATGGTGTAAATGATAACGACCTTACTGGTACTACAGTAAGCACATCTGCACCAGTTGCAGTTATGAGCGCTGGCTCCGCCCGCCCATATGATCCAACCATTTGGACGCATATTGTCGAAATGATGCCGCCAGTTAAATCATGGGGGAAATCTTTTTATTTTGTGCCGTTCTCACCTCTAAATCAGGGTGATTTAGTTCGGATCGTAGTTTCAGAGAATAATACATCGGTTCGTATTAATGGAGTGTCAGTTGCGCAACTGAATAGAGGACAGTTCATTGACAATTATTTGACCATCAATGCACAAATAGAAACAAGTGCGCCCGCGCTCGTAGCACAATTCTTTATGAATGCTTCTCATGGGAGCGCTATTCCAGGTCCTTTCATGGTTTTGATTACCCCTACAGAACAGTTTACCAATCAATCTGTCTTTAGTACGCCTCCTCAAATAGCTCCAGTCGCTTTAAATTATATAAATGTAGTAACGCCGACATCAGCAATCGGCTCAATGCAGCTTGATAATCAACCCATTAATAGTGGATTTTTTACTCCAATCGGAACGGGTGCCTATAGTGGTGCCCGCATCCCGATTCCAGAAGGAACCTATGTAGTTAAAGGAGATTTGCCCTTCGGAAGTTATATTTATGGGATCGGGCGTTCCTCTTTTGTTCCGAATAACTATTCATATGGATTCCCTGGAGCGAGATCTTTCCAAGCAATTTGTCAATCAGGAGATTCTTTCCCTCCAATCATAAAGTTAACTAAGGTGGGAGACACCATCCAGGGGGTTGCTACTGACAGCGAGGATATAAATGCCAACGGCATTCTGGATACGGGGGAGGATCTTAATAGCAATGGACGTATTGACCGCCGTAGCGAAGATCTGAACGGCAACGGCGTCCTGGACTCCGGTGAAGATCTGAATAGCAATGGAATTCTGGATAAGGATGCCGGGATATTTAATGTGGAGCTGGAAGCTGGTGCAATAAATCTGAAACTCGATGTGCTTCCTTTTGTTCCAGGTGCATTGACAGCCTATTTCTCGATCTCGCTTCTGGATTCCAAATTGCCGGGGAACGGTACATTGCTGGTATCAGATGGAGTCGGTAATCTGACCAAAACGCAGATATCTCTTTCGGGCGTCCCTACCCTTAAAGATGTACGCCTCATCGCCACAATCTCCACCAATAATAATGACATTGATGTTACGTCATTTTCAAAGACTCCATATAGTACAACCATTGTTGGGGATCGGTCAGTTATCGAATGGCGATTTGACACCTTTCCGGCAGATTCTTTTCAGGATCTTGGTTTTGATCTGATTGTAAAGAATCCACTCTCAGGCGAGCAGCGATTGCTCAGTCACAACCTGGAATTATCATATATTGATCCTAACGGTAAACAGGTTCGGACTGAGCTGGATCCCCAGTACGTAAGGGTTTTGAATTCTGCTTTTGATAGTACAATTACCCCGGATAAACCTGGCTATCCTGCAAATGACAACGTCCTGCTAAATATCAGGTTAAATAACCTCAGTGAGTACTCAAGGACAATCGATGCAAAGATAATAGTGGAAGACAGCCAGGGTATTTTGGCCAAAGAAGTTGCAGTCTTGCCGATGCAGACTTTAGCTCCCGGAGCGCTCAAAGAGTTTGCCTCCATTGCGTTCAATACCGGTTCCACAATTGCCGGGGATTACAGAGCCCATCTCTTCCTGTTTGAAAACAACAGACAAGTGGGGGATGCTGTTGCCATTTTCAAGATCCTGCCGACTACGGTTCTGAATTCAAAAGTGACTACGGACAAGACTTCCTATGCAGCCAATGAACGTGTTGCAATTAAATCTAATATTCAGAGTCTGAGTCCCAACTACATCTTTTCGGCACTAACCACAAAAATAAGCATAGTCAATGATCAGGGTGTGACTCTGTTCACCAATGTTAAGACCACTCCTCAACTGGCAACCAACCAGACATGGGAGGCTGTAACCAACTGGAACAGTTTAGTATATCCGAAAGGAGTCTACTCCGTAAAACTTGATATTTCCGAAGGTACAACGCTTCTAAGTACTGCTCAATCAACGTTTGAAGTAGTTGGTTCTTCGGTTAAGGCCTCAGGCGTTAGAGGGGTAGTTTCTATACAGTCAAACTCCATTGAGTTCGGCTCGGAAGGTGCAATTATTTTTTCTCTTGCGAATATTGGGAATGAAGATTTCCCCAATGCAACAGTGAGACTCCTCATCGTTGACCCTGATATAAATCAGGTGATAAAACAGTTTGAACCTTTGAACAATATAACTGTCCCGATGACTGAAGCTATAGCAGGACAAGTGGTTTTGGCAACAACTGGGCTTACATTGAAAAACTATCTGGTGATCATGCAGCTTGAACAGCTGGGAAGCTTGAATCCCCTTGCAAACAGTTCATTTGCAGTACGAGACACAACGCCGCCAGTTGTAACCGTTGTCAGCCCCGTAAAAGATACTCTGTACAGTTCACCAATAAACTTGTCCGTCATTGCAGCCGACTATGCTTCCGGTGTGGTTAAAGTCGAATATCAGATAGGCGATGGCATTTGGAATCAACTCCCGGTTACAAACCCAACCAGCGGGGAATATGCATTTTCATGGCAACCAACAACTGACGACAACGGTGTGCGAACCGTCAGCTTTAGAGGTATTGACTTGGCTGGTAACCAAAGTAATCTAATTTCCGTAACGTTTTCGGTTGATACCATTCCGCCTGTTCTGACGGTTTCTACCCTGAGCAGCGGAAGCTATACGAACCAGGAAACGCTGAATGTTTCCGGTACTGTTCAGGATCATTCCGGAGCTGTACAGGTGGAGATAAACGGTGTAGCGGTATCCGTTGCCATTGATGGTAGCTTCAGCAAGGCATTGATACTTGAAACAGGAAAAAATCAGATGGAGGTCAAAGCAATCGACCTGGCTGGCAACAGCACTACTGACAGCCGTACCATATACCACGATAAAACTGCTCCCGCATTAACCATCACTTCCCCCGAGGACAATAAAAAAACAGCAGTGGCTCTGCTAATAATAACCGGCGAAGTGGACGAGACTTCAACCGTTCAGGTTAAACTGGAAAGCAATTTACATAGCGCCGCCATGGAGGGTAAGTCCTTTTCAGCCGAGGTACTGCTCTCTTACGGCTGGAACACAATAGAAATAACCGCTAC
>JANNRW010000087.1:0-11635 GCA_031401815.1 Geobacteraceae bacterium
CAACTACCGAGGGGAGAGCACCCTCCATGCCAGCGACAACGATGAGTACTGAAGCTGAAAAGAGCAATTCACGCCTGGCCAGCAGTCGATGCAGACCGGCAACACCGACATCAAATAACTGCTCCACCTGATTCCCCATGATTCTGGCGGTTACAACTGCTTCAGCTGCAACCGGAATATCGGAAGTTCCGGCCGATATTACCAGAATTGTCCCTTTTCCGGTGATTTCCAGAGGTTTTTGCTCAACAGTCAGGCAGCGTGCATCGTGATGCCAGCTTGCGGTCGGGAAGGCTCTTTTGATCTGCAGCGCCTTCTCCTCATCCAGCCGGGTCACAAGCACATTCCCCCCCTTGGAGTGAAGGGCACTCATGATTTTCTCAATCTGACCGACACTCTTGTTAGCTCCGAAGATGACTTCAGGGAAACCCTGACGAAGCTCGCGGTGATGGTCAACAACAGCATCGCCCAGATCTTCGTAAGGAAAGTGCTTAAGGCGCTCCATGGCATCGTCAATGGTTTCGTCGCCGCGCTGTACCTGTTCAAGCAGTCGTTTCAGTTCCGGAACATTCATTTTAACTCCTTTTTTCAGCTCTGTATGTTCCTCAGTCTTGCCACTGCCTCTGCAATGGCATCTTCTCCGATATTCCCCAAAGCGAGCCGCAGATACCCTTCAAAGCCGGGGCCAAAGACCTCTCCCGGCAGGGTGAGGAGCCCTGCTTCGTTAACTAGTTTTTTAGCGGCGTCCCTGCCGGTCAGGCCAGGGAACGGGTGTCGAACCCAGCCGAAAAAAGAGCCGCTGGCAACAAGCTCGAATGGGTTGCCTGCTCTTTTGAATTCGAGGCAGAAGCGCTCGTGCCGCCGTGCCATCATCAGACAGTTACCCCTGACCCACTGATCGAGATTATTGGCGGCATAGGCAAGAGCCAGCTGAGTAATCCTCGGCTGACAGACTACCATGGTGTCCTGGGCTTTCAGGGCGTGGTGAATGAGCCCTTTACCGGCAACCAGCAGACCGGCGCGAAAACCTGTCAGCGAGTAAGTCTTGCCGAATGACATGATCTGGATGAGATGAGCTCCCCATCCGGGATTGGTAAAGAGCTGATGAGGCTGGGGGTTCTGTTCGATGAAATCGGCATAGGTTTCATCAAGGAGCAGTGCAATTCCGTGACGCTCAGCCACTGAGTAGAGCTCTTTCAGGATATGTGGCGGAGTTACGGTACCGGTCGGGTTGCTCGGAGTGACCAGAAGTATGGCGCGGGTTCGTGGTGTAATCAGTCTGCTGATCGCTTCCACAGAAGGGAGCCCGCCATTTTCCGCGTCAAAAGGGGCATAAACCCGCCTGATTCCGAGCATGGCAAGCGCCATGTCGTGATCGAAATAGTATGGTGTCTGGACAATGACTTCATCTCCAGCCTGACACAGTGCGACTATAGCCAGCCAGAACGCCTGACTGGCGCCGATGGTCAGGCAGAGGTTGTCTTCGGACAGAGCTGCACCGTAAATTCTCTCATAGCGGGCAGCGAGTGCTCTCCGCACCTCGGGCAACCCCTCGTCCGGCGTGTAGCGGGCAGTAAGCGGCTCTTTCACAGCCTCTGCCAGATATGCTGTCAGCTCATTAGATGGTGGATAATCAGGAACTGCCTGGCAGAGATCGATAAGAGGGGGGGCTGCCGTAGCATCACGTTCAGCCGCCCAGAGCCGGACTTCAGATATTGGCGGATAATGCACAGCCTCTATCAGAGGAGAAATCGGATATTTCATCTGGTTTCCTAATACTATTCAGCGTTTCAAGCCGCCGTTGGCGACCCTTTATCAAAGAGTAACTTGATATGCTTCGACAAGCTCAGCACGAACGGTATAAAAAGCCGGTCACCCTGAGCCTGTCGAAGGGTGCAATTCTTGAAGTTACTCAAGAGCGTTTCAAGCCGCCGTTGGTCGGCAATGTATCAAAGAGTAACTTGACGAGCATTACCGGTTTCATAACCCCACCTGTCCTCCCCTTAGCTTAAGGGGAGGGACGCTGCGAAGTGAATTCAGTTAATAATAACCGACTTGGACGGCTAAAACGTTCCCCCTCTTGAGACAAGAGGGGGGCAGGGGGAGTTATGGTTCGATGCTACATTCTTGTAGTTACTCAAAGAGCATCAGACTTTTGAAAAGGCTATGAGCGCAGAGAGGAGAAAAACCGGATAATCTCCTCAGTCATCCCTTTCAAGGCATAGTCGTGCGGCTCCATATGTACAGCCAGACCCAGTTCGCGGCAACTTGCAGCGGTTATGGGGCCGATGGCAGTAACCTTGACCCCCTCCAGCAGATGCAGGAAGCGGTTTTCACCCAGTATGGCGGCAAGATTTTCCACTGTAGATGAAGAGGTAAAAGTGATGCAGTCAACAGTACGATCTTCAAGCGCTTTTAGTGCGCTTTGCGAAAGAGAGTCCGGCAGGATGTTCCTGTAGGCTATCGGAGCAAGAACCTCAGCCCCCATGGCAGTCAGTGCGACAGGTATAAGATCCCGCGCCTTGTCAGCTCTCGGGAAGAGGATCAGTTTGCCGCTCGCATCCAGCTTTTCAAAAGCAGCTACCACAGATTCAGCCTTGTAACTTGAAGGGATCAGATCCGGATTGATGCCGTACGGGTGGAGAGCTGCCGCAGTTTTAGGCCCTACTGCACAGATTCGGCAACTGGCGATTGCACGACTGTCTTTCCCAAGAGCGGCCATCCGGTTGAAAAAAAACTGAACCGAGTTGATTGAAGTGAAGATCAGCCAGTGACAGGAGGGGAGCCTGGCAATAGCGGCATCCAGCTCTTCGTTTGAAAGTGGCGGGACAAGCCTGATGGTCGGGCACTCAAACACGACTGCCCCGTGATTGCGGAGGAGTTCGGCAAACTCGCCTGCCTGGTCAGCTGCACGGGTGACGATGATTTTTCGACCAAATAGCGGTTTCCTGTCGAACCAGCGCAGCTTTTCACGAAGTTTTACAACTTCACCGACAATGGTTATTGCCGGTGCCTTGAATCCCGATTTTCTGGCAAGTTCGGAAATTGTTTTCAGCGTCCCCTCCAGAACTTCCTGGTGAGGCAAAGTCCCCCATCTGACCAGAGCTACCGGGGTCTCTGGCGGACGACCATGACGGATCAGATTGTCTGCGATATTCGCAAGATTTTTGACCCCCATGTAGAAGACAACAGTGCCGCTCCCCAGGGAGAGTTTCTCCCAGTCGATTTCTGATGAATCCTTTTCCGGGTTTTCATGTCCGGTGACAAATGCGACAGATGTGGTGACATGTCGATGAGTGAGTGGAATGCCCGCGTAAGCTGAGGCTCCTACAGCAGCAGTGACCCCGGGAACAATCTCAAAAGGGATTCCGGCTGAAACGAGTGCTTCGCACTCCTCACCCCCACGTCCGAAGATGAACGGATCCCCCCCTTTGAGTCTGGCTACGGTTTTCCCTTCAAGCGCCTTCTCCACCAGCAGGGCGTTAATCTGCCACTGCTCATGGTTGTGCGCTCCGCCCACCTTGCCGGCATAGATCAGCTCGGCCTTTTCGGAGGCATACTGCAAAAGAGCCTCATTGGCAAGGTAGTCGTAAACCACAACGTCAGCAGAAGAGATACACTCTTTCCCCTTGACGGTTATGAGACCGGGATCGCCGGGGCCGGCACCGATCAGGTAGACTGTTCCTTTGGCACTGTTCATTGCGGGATTCTCTTTATCTTTAAGACCAAGGAGTCAGTGGTCAGTATTCAGTAGTCAGTATTCAGTCCCTTCCCCACTAACAAGTGTCTTGAGTTTTGACATTTGCACCCCTTCCGTCAAGGGAGGAGAATAAAAAATGTTGCGAGTGCATAATTAAGGAAATTGGGCGCTGTATTTTTTACTGACTCCTGACCCCTGACTCCTGACTACTCTTGCAGTTACTCTTTCAACAAAAACGCCGCCGTTGCGGCGGTGTCCGAAAGAAGGAGGATTCAGAATCAGGAACCGATCTCCCGCTGATAAACCTCTTCAAGTATCTCCTTGCCGCCATTGCGCAATAGCCTCTCTGCCAGCTCGCAGCCGAGATGCTCGCACGAGTCTACAGGGCCGATAATGCTCTCTTTAAGGGTACGGGAGCCATCTACCGAAGCAATAAAGCCGGTCAGTTTCATCTGGTCTCCAGTTACTTCGCCAAATGCAGCAATCGGCACCTGGCAACCACCTTCGCATCGCTTCAGAAGAGCCCGCTCAGCCCTTACAGCGTAGCTGGTATCCGGATGGTTGAAAAAGGCAATAGTCTCTTTTACCGCTTCGTTGCTCAAATCGCATTCAATGCCAAGAGCACCCTGGCCAATGGCTGGCAGGGAGAGTTCAATCGGGAGCAGCTCAGTGATCCTGGCTGAAAAGCCGAGACGGTTCAGCCCGGCGGCAGCCAGAATTACAGCATCAAGACCTTCAGTTTCAAGCTTTTTCATCCTGGTTTCAACATTGCCCCGTATCATGACCATCTTCAGATCAGGACGAAACTTCAACAGCTGAGCCTGGCGGCGCAGAGCAGAGGTGCCGATTCTGGCCCCCTGCGGGAGGTCGGCAAACTTCACACCGTTCGAGATAACAGCATCCCGGGGATCTTCCCGCTCGGTTATACAGTAAAGCCCAAGCCCTTCCGGGAAGTCAGTAGGGACATCCTTCATGCTGTGAACAGCTATATCGATCTCCCCCCGCAGCATCGCCTCTTCAATCTCCTTCACAAAGAGCCCCTTGCCGCCAACCTGTGCCAGTGGCACATCCAGAATCTTGTCCCCCATTGTCTTGATCTTGGTAAGGGTGACCTCCATCTCCGGGTACCTCTTTTCAAGCTCCGACTTGACCCAGTTAGCCTGCCAGAGCGCAAGCTGACTTGCGCGAGTTCCGATACGTAATTGCTTCAATGCCATATTAACTCCTTTATGATGGCTCCAGGCTCTGGGCTCTAGGCACTAGGAAACCCCTAGAGCCCAGAGCCCAATGCCCAGTGCCCATTTTATTACTCTTCCAGCTCACCCAGCTCTTCGTCCCCATTTCCCCCAATCTCCAGCTCAAAGAGATTGCGCAGCGCATCGACATAAAGATCAGTCCGTCCCCCCTGGCCTGCTTTTTTCAGCAACGAGGTAGGTGGGTGCAGCAGTTTGTTCATGATGGCATTGGTAAGAGCATCCAGCCGTCTGTTTGCGTCGGGCGGGATATCCTTCCAGTTCGAAAGGGTTTTTTCCATTTCAGCGCGGCGAATCTCGTCAAATCTTTGCCGCAGGGCGACAACGGTCGGCGTAACCTCCAGGGAGGAGAGCCATTTGAAAAACTGGCCAATCTCCTGACTGACTATATCCTCAGCTTTTTTCGCCTCTTCTCCCCGCTGCTGCATGTTGTTGGTGACGACCTCCTGAAGATCGTCAACCGTGTACAGATAAACATTCTCCACATTGTTGACAGCTGGATCAATATCCCTGGGGATGGCGATATCGATAAAGAACATAGGTTTGTGACGGCGACGTGGCATCACACTGTCAAGATCCCTGGCACCGATGATGGTGTGCGGGGCACCGGTGGAAGAGAGGATGATATCTGCCTTGTGAAGCTGTTCAAGGAGTTCATCAAAACGTATCGCCTTGCCGTCGAACTCTTCAGCGAGCTTTTCGGCTCTCTCGAAAGTCCGGTTTGTGACCATCAACCCCCGGACGCCATTGTTCAGAAAGTGTTTGGCTGCGAGTTCGCACATCTCGCCGGCACCAATCAGCATGACGGTCTTGTCGGAAAGATCATTGAATATCTTTCTGGCAAGCTCTACCGCTGCAAACGCGACTGAAACCGCTGAAGAGGCAATTTTAGTTTCGGTGCGGACTCTTTTGGCAACAGAAAAAGCCTTGTGCAGGAAGCGGTTCAGAATGATGCCGGATGATTTGTATTCGGCGGCATAACCGTAGGAAGTTTTTATCTGCCCAAGAATCTGCGGTTCCCCGACAACCATGGAGTCGAGGCTTGAGGCGACCCTGAATACGTGCCGGATGGCCTCTTCGCCATGAAAAGCATAAAGATGATTTTCCAGGGTCTCCAGTGGAAACCTGTGATAATCAGCCAGGAAACGCTTTACCCTGGCGATCCCTCCGGCGATGTCGCGTGTTGTCACATAGATTTCAACACGATTGCAGGTAGAGACAATGACAGCTTCGGTAATATCTTCCAGTGCAAGCAGCGCAGCCAGAGGCTTTTCCATCTGTATCGGTGAAAATGCCACCTTTTCCCGGATTTCAACCGTAGCGGTTTTATGTGAAAGCCCTACGACTACAATATTCATCACGCATCCCTATTTGTAGCTGTGAAGACCAGTCATCAGGAGATTTACTCCCAGAAAGGTGAACAGCATGACAAAAAATCCTATAATAGCAAGTATTGCCGCCTTTTTCCCCCGCCAGCCGGTTGTCAGCCGCCCGTGGAGCAGGGCAGCATAAACGAACCATGTAATGAGCGACCAGGTCTCTTTGGGATCCCAGCTCCAGTAGGTGCCCCAGGCTGTCTCCGCCCAGATGGCTCCGGAGATGATGGCAATGGTGAGAAGCGGAAAACCGAAGGTGAGGCATCGATAGTTGATTTCATCTAGTGTGTCGAGCGATGGCAGTCTCTGAAAAAGCCCTCCGAGCCTTTTTTTCTTCAGAAAACGCTCCTGGATCAGATAGATGATGGCTGCTCCGAACGCCACTGCAAAACTGGCGTAACCGAGGAAAGCAACAACGGTATGTATCAGCAGCCATTTGCTTTTAAGCGCAGGATTGAGGGGCATCATGGCGGCAGTAAAGATAGAGGAGGCGACCATGAGGAGAAAAGCAACCGGTGTTACAAAGGAGCCAAGGACAATCATTTTGAAGCGGCGCTCGAAATAGAGGAAAACCCCTATAACAGCCATGCTGAAAAAAGAGAGTGACTCGTGAAGGTTTGTAATTGGCGTATGACCAGCCTCTACATATCTGTCAATTGTAAACAAGATATGGACTGCAAAGCCGGAGACAATGATGAATCGTGCAATTTTACCCAGTGACTCTGATGGTTTGTAGAGGTAGAGAAGATAGGAAGCTGTTGCTCCAAGATACAGGGCAAGAGTTGCATAGAAGAGAATGGCGTTCATTGAGGATCCTCAAGAATTGATTCCAATAAAGCCGGTGAGTATCCGGCTCCCAGACGGAGTTGCAACAGACCGATTATTTCTGCTTTTGCACCTGCTGCGAAAAGTTGAGGGAGTTGCTGGGCCAGCTCGTTTAAAAAAAGATTATTGTACGTACTGGCAGAGCCTTCAGTCAACAGCTTTTCGCGGATGTCGCCGAGCAGTTTCACGCTTAGAGCATATTCAGGGCCAAAAAGATCAGCAAGTTCGCGCTTGATGACGGCAGAAAGGGCAGGTGCCTTGTTGTTGGTGGAGATGGCAATGGAGAGATCTCCCTGCCTGATCACCGCAGGAGAGGTGATATTGCCGGAAGTCGGGCTATCGACAATCTCGGAGAGAATCCCTCTCGATCTTGCCTCTTCTGCAACTGCCTGATTGACGCTATGGTCACTGGTTGCAGCAATTGCCATGAATGATCCGGCAAGATCACCTGGCTGGTATTCCCGTGAAAGATGCCGGATCACCCCTTCTTCGCGCAGCTTCTGAAGTTCAAAGGTAATTGTCGGAGAAATTATGGTCAGTATTGCACCGGTAGGCAGGATGTTGCCTGTCTTCCGCTGTGCCACAGCACCACCGCCAATGATGCTGATCTGTTTATCCTGGAGCTGGAGATTGATGGATAGATAACCCATAGATGCAGTCCTGTCTTGCCTGAAAAAGTATTGCAATTCATCAGGCTGTCTGGTATTTGTAAACGTCTGTCAGCCTGTAGATTCGTACAATGGCAGTTCAAAGTCAATCAAAAATGGCAAAAAGTGTTTAATTACGCGCTTGTAGCTCAGCTGGATAGAGCAACGGACTACGAATCCGTAGGTCGGGAGTTCGAATCTCTCCAAGCGCGCCAAATTTAGGAGGGGTTAGCATTGGATGCTGACTCCTTTTTTTATAATCTGAAGCAGAGTAAAAAGAGGATATCTTATGAAAAATGAAATTTCCATTCTACTCACCCTCCTGATGCTGATATTTGGCTGCTCCTCAAGCGAGGAGAGCAAACTGGTCGGCAAGTGGCAGCATACCAATGATCAGATGTTCAGCTGTGAGTTTTCAGCTGACAAGACCGGGTCTATGAAGTGGGCGGATGGTTCAGGCAAGCAGCTTCAGGCTCCGATTAAATGGTCGATGGTCAAGGGTTCGGGGAAAGTTACGGTTGAGGCAGATCTCGGGAATGGAGTTACCACAGGGGTCTTTGATTTCAGGGAAGAGAAGCTGATAAGTCCAGGCGGGCTGGATGTCTACAGCAAGGTTAAATAGTAGTCAGGAGTCAGTGGTCAGGAGTCAGAATTTTAACCCGGAAAATGTGTATAAAGAGTCCCGGAGTTTCAGGATGTTGTTTGTAAGAGCCATCATTATACTGCTGCTGCTGGTTTCCATTGAAATCCCGGCAGCACTCTCTTCAGAGCCAAAAACTGAAGCTCCGGCTCCCTCTCTGAAAACCGGGAAACTCTATATTTACGGGGCTGTTGGCCAGAAGATTGCTGATCCGCTGATCAAGGAGTTCCAGACCCTTTATCCTGAGATCAGGGTTGATTTCGTACATATGAGCCCTGGCGAGGTTTTCAACCGTCATATGAACAATATTGCCGCCGGAAGGGTTTCAGCCGATATTCTCTGGAGCCCGGAGATCACCCTTCAGTCTTCACTTGTGAAAGACGGTTATTCGCTCAGGTATCGCCCGCAGGTAACCGGCAGCTTTTTGCCGTTCGCTCGAAAGCTGGATACATCGCTTGTAACTGCTTTCGAGCCAATAGTAATGGCCTATAACAGGAAATTCTTCAGCAGGGACGATTACCCGACAACACACAGGATGATGCAGAAAGAGTTCAGGGATAAACGGTACAGAGGCATGATCGGGACTTGCGATCCTGACAAAAACACTCATGCTTTCATGCTCCTCACTCAGGATCTTGTTTATGGCTTTAACTTCTGGACGCTGGTAAAAAGTTTTGGTGAAGCAGGGATAAAGCTTTTTCCTGATTATAGCTCCACACTTTCTGCGATCAGTTCCGGCGAGATTGCTTTTGCCTACAACATCCCTCTCTCCGAGATTGCCAAATATCGGGGTGCAGAGGAAAATATCGGCTGGTTCTACCCTTCAGACTACACCCTTGCCCTTCCGTTGATGGCACTGATTTCCAGAGGGGCCACAAATCCGGATGCAGCAAAGCTCTGGGCAGACTTCCTGTTTTCAAAAGCTGCGCAACAGACGATCTCCTGGGAGACCAATCTGCTTCCGGTCAGAGAAGATGTTGAGGGTGGCGAGTTGAGAAAAATCGCAAAAGCAGTGCCAGGTGGTGAGGTCTTGAAAGCTGTTGGAACAGATGGGGAGGCGAGCAGGTACAGTGATAAAGGGCTGAAACGCGGATTTCTGCTTAAATGGAAGCAGCTGCTGAATAAATCGAAATAGCCCAAAACGGCAATTGAAACACAGAGACACAGAGACACAGAGACACAGAGACACAGAGACACAGAGACACAGAGACACAGAGACACAGAGACACAGAGAATACTCAGAAATCATTTAGTTTTGTAAAGCTGAATGTTAACTCAAAGGTTAACAGAATATCTTGATCTTCTAACTGGCTGTTGAAGTAAAAGATTTTACTCTGTGCCCTCGGTGCCTCTGTGTTGAACTGATTTTATCAGATCGATAGTCTGCATCCCCTGTCTCAGAAGCTCTTTCAGATGTTCGCTCCGGTGGGCGTCACTGCCGAAACAGTCGTACAGGCCGCTCTCCAGGAACTGTTTCGCCTGATCCTTGATCCTTTCACCATAATAACCTGCAAAACTCCCTATATTCCCCTGAAAACGACACCCCTTTCCTTTGAGAATCTGTACAAAAGAGTAAGGGGGAGCTCCTGGAAGCACGGGTTTGCGTAATACACTCGCATATATACTGCTCCAGTCCCCTTTTGCTCTTCTTTGCGCAAATACCGGAGATCGCTCGGGGTGGGCAATAAGCGGAGTAAAACCAGAGGAAATTATCTTGTCGACAAGCTTTTCAAAATCCTTGCAGGCTATATTTGGGTGAAAAGGGGCTTCAACAAGGATAACCCTCTCAGAGAGAGTGAGAGGATCTTCAAGGAATGCGGTAATGTTTTCATCAAGGTAGTATTCAGCTCCGGCAACAAGTTCCAAGGGGACAGACTCCGTATCAAGCTTTTGCTGAAGTTCAGAGGTTCTGTTCCTTATTTCAGCAGCGCTCTTTTCATACCCCCCCCTGATCTGATGGGGTGTACAGCAGACCGCAGTGAACCCCGCAGCAGCCAGAATCCGCGCCATCTTCACAGATTCCTCCATGCTGGCCGCACCATCGTCCAGACCCGGCAAGAGATGGCAGTGCCAGTCGATAAGGCCTGGATTTTCGGTTTTTAACTGTTCAGTTCTGTCTTTCATCAACTATTTATCCTTGTTTTTCCAGCCCTCCGCATTACTTCCCGCAGCACTTCTTGTATTTTGTGCCGCTGCCGCAAGGGCATGGCTCGTTTCTCCCTGTTTTTGAGCTTGTGAGCGGTTTCGCACCAACGATTTTTCCGTCTGTAAAGTACCAGCGGCCATCAAGTTTTTTGAATTTCCCGAGTTCATGATGAACATGTTCTGAATCATCTTCGCTGAACCGGGCAATGAATTCCACCTCGCCGCTGCTCTCTTGTGCGCCACCTCTGCTCTCTATTATCTCCAGTCCAAGCCAGGTGGAGCTTTCAGCCCATTTGCGGGTGCCTTCATGATCGTAATCCTGACGGTGAGCCGGGTGGGTAGTATCATAAAGATAATCAATCTCTGCCTTTACGTAGGCAGAATAGCGTGAACGCATGAGGCGCTCAGCTGTATCAGCCTGCAAAACCCTTTTGATGAGAGGCTCACAGCACTCTGCATATGATATTTCGCTGCCACAGGGGCAGAGTTCAATGGACATGGATGTTGCTCCTTGATTTTAATATCAGTAATCAGGATTCAGGGGTCAGGAGTCAGTAGAAAAAACAACCCGACTGTGCCGGATTTTCCAAAAGTTGCCTATGAGTATGCGCCCTTATGCTTTTCATTCTGACCCCTGATCCCTGACTACTGACTACTGCTGCAATTATTCGTAATCCGCAGTTACGACCGCCGAGCTGTTTGCCCTCATGTATGCTGCAACCACATCCGCATGATACGGGTGCACCTGATATGCCTGAAGATCAGCCAGTGAATCGAATCTCGAAAAGAGGGCAACATCATAGGAGCGCTCTGAACGGACAACATCAATGCCGACCTCCAGATGCCTCAGCATCGGGAGTTTGCCATCCATGCTGAGAAGCATCTCCTTTGCCTTTGAAACATTTTCCGCTGAAGGATCCTTCAGCTTGAAGAGTACTATGTGCGTAATCATGGTAAAATCTCCTTTTTTGGTTATCTATTCAGAATCGTATCATAACTCCCCCTGTCCCCCTCTTGTCTCAAGCGGGGGGACGCTTTGAGGAAGATAAGCC
>JANNRW010000088.1:0-2671 GCA_031401815.1 Geobacteraceae bacterium
AGTTCTCGATCAGCTCCCGCATTTTCTCGCTGGCGGTCTTCCCTTCCATGCGGGAGACTCGCTGGAACCGCTCCCTGGTCTCATCGTCAATACGAACCACCATCTGTCTGGTCATAACTCACCTCGTATATATTGTATATACATACTATACAGACCGTGCCTGTTGGCGTCAACATGAAACCTGCGGCGTTGTAAAGGGATGATAATGGTAAATCGGTACGATTTAAGTTTGCTCATGGCCGGGTCTCCTTCTGGTCAACCAGTTCGAGGAGCTTGATGAAGCAGTAAAGACGTGATTACGGCCAGGATGAGAGCCGGGTAGGGGGAATAGCGAGGATTGAATGAAGTGCTTGGCATAAAATAGGACGTTCGGTGTCCTTGTATTTCAACTCCCCCAATAGAAAAATAACAAGCTGCGTCCCACTATGGGTTCCCGTCCACCTATGGGTTCCCGAACTTCTTCATAGAATACGCGAACCTGGATTTGCAGCTGGAAAAGGACAGGGGGCCGAATGGCGATCTATTCAACGCACTACTGAGAACTCATTCGTCCCAAAAATTTAACGGCTTTGGCAGGATTGGCTTCGGCACACGCAATACTGTTTGCCGTATTGAATGCAAAGGTGTTATAAATGATAAACATGTGAACCACGGGGAGCATCCCCGTGGTTTTTTATTTTTCAATCAAAAGGCAGGCTATTAAATGATCAGTGCAAACAACATCGCCCTCTCTTACGGCAAGAGGGTTCTTTTCAAGGACGTAAATATCAAGTTCACCCCTGGCAACTGCTATGGGCTGATCGGCGCCAATGGCGCAGGCAAATCGACCCTGCTGAAAATCATGGCCGGTGAAATTGAGCCGGACAAGGGGACTATCACTATTGGCCCACGGGAGAGGCTTGCCGTCCTCAGACAGAACCAGTCAGCCTTTGATGAAGAGACTGTTTTCAACACCGTTATCATGGGACATGAGCTGCTCTACAGGATCATGGCAGAGCGGGAGGCGATCTATGCCAAAAGTGACTTTTCCGAAGCAGACGGAGTCCGCTCGGCAGAGCTGGAGGCCGAGTTTGCCGAAATGAACGGCTATGAGGCTGAATCCGAGGCTGCTGTGCTGCTGAACGGGCTTGGTATACCTGAAGAGCTTCGCCAGCTTAAGATGAAGGAGCTGGAGGGGGGGGACAAGGTACGGGTTCTATTGGCCCAGGCGCTGTTCGGCAATCCCGACATACTCCTTTTGGACGAACCTACAAACAATCTTGATCTCAAATCCATTGCCTGGCTGGAGGATTTCCTTTACCGCTTCGCCAATACCGTGGTCGTTGTCTCACATGATCGTCATTTTTTGAATCAGGTCTGCACCCATGTTGCTGATATCGATTTCGGAATGATCAAGGTATACGTCGGGAACTACGACTTCTGGTATCAGGCAAGTCAGCTCACACTGAAACAGAAGCAGGATGAAAACCGGAAAGTCAGTGACAAGGCAAACGAACTGAAGGAGTTTATCCAGCGTTTCAGTTCAAACGCTTCCAAGGCAAAACAGGCAACCTCAAGAAAGAGACTGCTGGAAAAGCTGACCATTGAAGAGATGCCGGTCTCTTCGCGCAAATACCCTTACATTGCCTTCAAACCGGAACGCCCATGCGGCGATATTATCCTGGAAATAAGCGGGCTTACCAAAGCAATTGATGGGGAACCGGTACTGACCGGTCTGACTTTGACCATAAACAAAGGCGATAAAATCGCTTTTGTCGGAGGCAACAGTCTGGCCAAAACTACCCTGTTCCGGATTCTGGCTGGCGAACTTCAGCCGGACAGCGGAAGCTTCCGCTGGGGGGTAACCATAACCAGTGCCTATTTCCCGAAAGAAAACCGCCCTTATTTTGACAATGATCTGAACCTGATTGAATGGCTTGGCCAGTATTCGCCGCCAACTGAGGGGGAAACCTTTGCACGTGGTTTTCTGGGGAGGATGCTTTTTTCCGGAGATGAGGCAACCAAGAAGACCACTGTCCTCTCCGGAGGGGAGCGAGTCCGCTGCATGCTCGCAAGGATGATGCTGACCGGCGCAAATGCGATTATTCTGGATGAACCGACCAACCATCTTGACCTTGAGTCGATTACCTCTCTCAATAACGCCCTCATAGCATTCCAGGAGGTTGTTCTCTTTGCCTCTCATGATCATGAATTTGTCGCCACAGTGGCAAACCGGATTGTTGAGTTTACTCCGGGAGGGATTATTGACCGGGTGATGAGTTTCGACGAATACCTTGAAAGCAGTGAGATATCCCGGCTAAGGGATGAGATGAATCATGGTCATCTTGATTTGAATCTTTAGGGGATTTTAAAATGTCAGATTAACCGTTTACAGTAGGGGCGTATGGCATACGCCCTTGGTATAATTGCCATCATGGTTACTAATATCAGCGAATGCCGGGCGAACGCGGTTCGCCCCTACAAGTTCATTAAATTGCATGTTAAAACCTCTGGCATAAAAAACTTTTCAACTCGCTGCCCTTAATTCTCTCTCTGCGATCTCCAGATCGGCATCCGTCATCATGTCAACAAGTTGTCTGAAGCTGGTTTTCAGCTCCCAGCCAAGTTCGCGTCTGGCCTTTGACGGATCACCCAGGAGAAGATCAACCTCTGTAGGACGGAAATATTTCGG
>JANNRW010000089.1:0-2299 GCA_031401815.1 Geobacteraceae bacterium
CAACATTTTTTCCGCCCATTATGGCTACTATACCCTGTTTAACCAGATTGCAACCTCGCTTGCCAATCTTGCTCCGCTCGAATATTCGCCTGCCGTCACAACTCTGCTATCTCTGCTGCTCCAGGTCGGAATTTCACTCTATGTTCTTTGGGGGGAATTACCTCTGCTGGACTCGCTCTGGCGGCGAACCCTCCTCGCTCTGTCTATTCCGCTGATCTCATGGCCCGGCCACTGGCTGACAATTATCGGCGCTCAAAGCTGGCTTGCTGTTGGAACCTTTCTGCTCCTTTTGAGCGCAAGCGGAGATGGACGATATCAGTGTTATGCAGCTAGAACTGGCTATCTTCTGCTGGCAGGGCTAACCGGCGTTATTTCATGTTTCATGATTCCTGCCTATCTCTGGCGTGGTGTCAGGGAGAAGTCCGGCGAATTTCTCGGATATGCGACAACTCTATTTCTCTGCCTGCTGGTTCATGCGGGAGTACTGCTGGTAGCGCTACACTCGGCTTCACCGGAGCTCACAGGCAGATTTATCTTCAACTCGCCTGAGGCAGCCCTTGGCAAGACTGTTGTCTATCAATTTGCAGTCCCATTTACCGGAAGGGGTTTTTTTGAACAGCCGTTTCTGGTTGCTTTCGGCACAATCTGCAAGGAAGCCGTTGAGAGTTTGCTTGGAGTGCATCTGCTGATATACGATCTGTTCGTTCTGCCGATAGTTAGCGGTCTGGTCGTAATATTTCTGGCAGTTGCGATAATCTGGCAGAACAGATTGAAGATGGAAGTTCAGCTCATTGCCATCGCCCTGATTACTGTAACAATCATGTCAAATCTCTGCTCAATGAACTCAACCGGTGGCCCCAGATACTATTTTGTCCCCAGCCTCATACTGCTGATGCTGTTTATCGGCTTAAAAGAGATGAAAAGGAGCAAGATCGTGGCTATAGCTACAGCTTTTCTTGTTTTAACTACGCTGCTTGGTAATGGCTATGAATACAGAACCATAATGTGCAGACAGGCATATAGCTCTGATTACCCGGATTGGCGTGCGGAGCTTGAGATATGGAAAAGATCTCCGGCATATCTGATTAACATCTGGCCAAAACCGTGGAAGATGAATCTTGACAGGGATGGCACCCTTTCTGCCGGTATCTGAATAAGCATGACAGGCATTCCAGATTGCCAATTTCAGATAAAACAGCAGTTGAAACAGGACTAAAATTATCCTGTTGACAGAGTTGCTGTTTTGCAATAAATTATTAAACAATTTACAATTACTCGGGAGGAAGATAAATGGACTTTGTCACTCTGGAAAAAGTAATAAGTTTTGCAGTAGAGCGCGAAGAGACTGCTTACCGGCTTTACAAGCAGGCAGCAGAACTGAGCACTAGTATTGCCTCAAAAAAGATGTTTGAGGAGATGGCTGCCGAGGAGGCTGCTCATAAGGAAGTTTTCAGCCGGATTGATTTTGAAAAGGCAGAAGGGCACAAGTCAGTCAAGATTCCGGACATGAAGATCAGTCAGTACCTGGTAGATGTAAAATTCCGCAAGGACATGACATATCAGGAGATTCTGACGTTTGCGATGAAGACCGAGGAGTCAGCTTACATGCTTTATGATGCTGCTGCCGAGGCTACCGATGATCCGAAGCTGAAAAATGTCCTCAAGGTTTTTGCAGATGTCGAGAGAGGGCATAAGGCAAGACTTGAGCAGCTTTATGAAGAGCATGTTCTGCGGGAAAACTGATCTTCGGAGCTTGGGAGGGTATTTGATGTTGTCTGCTGTAGTTCGATACTCCAAATTTTTACTCTTTGCCGTGTTTTTGATATTTGCCACGCAAGCTGCTGTGGCTGCGGCTCCGCTCCTTCTTTTTGATGAGGCTCATGAACAGCGGTTTCTGATCGGAAAAGATGGCTCTTTGCAGCTCTCCTCTTTAGCAGCGATCATGCAGGAGGAGGGCTTTACGATCAGAACCGGTTCAGGGCGCTTTACCAAAGAGGCTCTGGAAGGTGTTGATGCAGTGGTCATTTCAGGCGCTTTTGCTCCGCTTGACAAAGATGAGACAGAGACAGTTGTCAGCTTTATCGCCAGAGGGGGGAAGCTTGCTGTAATGCTGCACATCGCTTCGCCGGTTGCCGATCTGCTCCATAGACTTGATACTGATTTTACGAATTACGTCCTTTACGAGCAGGAGAACATAATTGATAATGATCCGCGTAACTTTCAGATAAAAGAGCTGGCATCACATCCCTTATTTGCGTCAATGTCGCATTTTTCACTTTTTGGGGGGTGGGCGCTGATG
>JANNRW010000090.1:0-13650 GCA_031401815.1 Geobacteraceae bacterium
CAGTTGTCGTAGATTGCCATCAGCGCCTGGAGGGTGGTGCGGATGTCGTTGAAGTCCATCTCCTGTGCATGGAGGGAGCGCCCTGACGTCTGTATGTGGTATTTCAGCTTCTGGCTGCGATCATTGGCACCGTACTTCTCACGCATGACAACCGACCAGATCCGGCGGGCGACCCGGCCAATTACCGTGTACTCAGGATCAAGGCCGTTGGAGAAGAAGTAGGAGAGATTGGCTGCAAAATCATCAATATCCATCCCGCGTGAGAGGTAGTACTCGACAAAAGTGAAACCGTTCGAGAGGGTGAAGGCGAGCTGTGAAATCGGATTGGCACCTGCTTCTGCAATATGGTAGCCACTGATGGAGACTGAGTAGTAATTGCGCACCTTGCGCTCGATAAAGTACTGCTGGATATCTCCCATCATTTTCAGGGCGAACTCAGTCGAGAAGATGCAGGTGTTCTGACCCTGATCCTCCTTGAGAATATCCGCCTGAACTGTGCCGCGAACTGTCTGGAGAGTGCAGGAGCGGATCTCTTCATACTCTGCTGCGAGCGGTTCGCGCCCCTGCTTCTCCCGGAAAAGATCTACCTGCTGCTCTATGGCTGCATTGAAGAAAAAGGCGAGCATCATTGGCGCCGGGCCATTGATGGTTATGGAGACGCTGGTGTTTGGCGCACAGAGGTCAAAACCGGCGAAAAGTTTCTGCATGTCCTTGACAGTGCAGATGGAGACACCGCTCTCCCCGACCTTGCCGTAGATATCCGGTGGAAAATCAGGATCCTCGCCATAGAGGGTGACGCTGTCAAAGGCCGTGGAGAGACGTTTTGCATCGTCATCCTTGCAGAGATAGTGGAACCGTCGATTAGTCCGCTCCGGTGAACCTTCGCCAGCAAACTGGCGCTTTGGATCCTCTTCTGCTCTTTTGAAAGGGAATACTCCTGCTGTAAACGGGAAAAGTCCGGGCGCGTTTTCAAGCATGCACCAGCGAAGTATCTCACCCCAGTCGGCAAAATCAGGGAGGCAGACCTTGGGAATACGTGTGCCCGAAAGGGTGGTTGTGTAGAGATCGCTCCTGATCTCCTTGTCGCGAACTTTTGTGACCAGCTGATCCTGACGGTAGGACTCCTTCAAGCCGGGCCACTCTTTCAGAATCTTTCTCGGCTCTTCATGCAGTTTCCCCTCGAAAATTGAAATCTGCCTGTCGAGTTCGCCAGCCAGAGGGGAGTCTCCCAAAAGCTCTTTTGTGCCGTCAAGCTGAAAAAGGCGGCGGGCGACCAGTGCCTGCTCTTTTGCCTGCTTGCGGTAGTTGCGGGCTGCATGAACTATTTCGCCCAGATAATGAACCCTGTCAGGCGGGATGATGTACTTTTTCAGACTCTCCTTCTCTGTTATCTCAAGTGAAGAGCAGAGATTCAGCCCTTTTTTCAAGTTCAGCTTGTCGATCAGCGCACGATAGAGAACATTTGTGCCAGGGTCGTTGAACTGGGAAGCAATAGTGCCGAATACCGGCAGCTCTTCATCCGCAAGCTCAAACAGGGTGCGATTGCGACGGTACTGTTTGCGGACATTGCGGAGCGCATCCTCGGCTCCTTTCCGTTCGAACTTGTTCAGGGCGACCAGATCGGCGAAGTCAAGCATGTCGATCTTCTCCAGCTGGGTTGGTGCGCCGAATTCACAGGTCATTACATAGATGGAGATATCACATATGCCGACTACTCCGGCATTCCCCTGGCCGATGCCGCTGGTCTCGACGATGACAAGATCAAATCCAGCCGCACGGACAACATCTATCGCATCATTAATTGCCGCTGAGAGTTCTGTCTGCGAATCGCGGGTTGCGAGCGAACGCATGTAGACCCGACTGGTATTGATAGAGTTCATCCTTATGCGGTCGCCAAGAAGCGCCCCGCCGGTTCGCTGTCTGGAAGGGTCTACAGCAAGGATGGCAACGCTTTTTTCAGGAAAGTCACGGGTGAAGCGTCGCACCAGCTCATCGGTAAGAGAGCTCTTCCCTGCGCCGCCTGTTCCGGTAATTCCGATAACCGGCACCTCCCGTGCCATGGAGCAGATCGTCTTCCTGACAGAACCATAACCGGCTGAGTGGTCGTGCACTGCCTGTTCGGCAAGTGTGATCAAAGTATTTACCGAACGGATATCCTGATTTTTCAGCTTGCCGATCTCTTCCTCAATGTTTCGCTCTATAACGAAATCGCACTCCTTGAGCATGAGATTGATCATCCCCTGCAAGCCCATTTTCCGGCCATCCTCAGGAGAGAATATCTTGTTGATACCGTAAGCCTCCAGCTCAGAAATCTCGTCAGGGACAATAACCCCCCCCCCGCCGCCAAAAATCCTGATATGACCGGCTCCCCGCTCCTGAAGGAGATCCCGGATATACTTGAAAAACTCAAGATGCCCCCCCTGATAGCAGCTGACAGCTATCCCCTGGGCATCTTCCTGTACAGCAGCGGTTACAATCTCATCAACAGAGCGATTGTGCCCCAGATGAATAACCTCGGCACCTGAAGCCTGAAGTATGCGACGAATGACATTGATTGTGGCGTCGTGTCCGTCAAAAAGACTGGTTGCTGTAACAAAACGGACTTTGTGAGAGGTTTTGTAAGGGGCCTGGTCGGGAGTGCTCATAATGATAATTACCTCGCAAAATGTACATTAATTTTTGGTTAAAATGCGGCAAGGGCTCAGTTTTGCAGGATAATAAAGACAGTTTACGTACGTGTCAAGCACAATAAAACATATTTTTACGAGAGTGAATTTTTTCGTTGCATTGTTACATAAAGTTGTTATATTTTTGGCGTGCACAGAGGTCAACTGTCAAACAGCCATTGCAATAACAGGTTCAATGCAGTCACTCTGCTCACTATTTACGTCAACAGCAGCCAGAATTAGATTAAACAACACTTAGGATAACCTTGTTTTAAAATAATATTATTTATTAATAGAGCTGAAGTAGATACACGGTTTTCACGGATCTGAAGGAGCAAATGCATGACCCAGCTTTCGTGTAGTGACATCCAGTTGAATTTTGGCGGAGTAAGAGCGCTCTCCGGAGTATCTTTCGAGGTCAGGCAGGGCGAGATTTTTGCCATCATCGGCCCAAATGGTGCCGGAAAATCGTCAATGCTGAACTGTATCAGTGGGGTTTATACGCCGCAAAACGGCAGGATCGTCTTTGAAGGGACTGACATTACCTCTCTCCAGCCGTATAACCGCTCCAAGATGGGAATTGCCCGCTCTTTTCAGAATATTGCCCTTTTCAAAGGGATGACCGTCATAGACAATCTGATGATAGGTCGTCACCTGCATCAACATGCAGGACTCGTGCAGGGGGGATTTTATCTGGGGCCTGCCAGGAACGAAGAGATCAGGCATCGCAAATTTGTCGAGGAGATCATTGAGTTTCTTTCAATCCAGGGGATAAGGAAAAAAGTAGTCGGGACGCTCCCGTACGGGTATCAAAAAAGGGTCGAGCTGGCAAGAGCCCTTGCGCTGGAGCCCAAAATCCTGCTGCTGGACGAACCGATGGCAGGGATGAATCATGAAGAGACGGAAGACATGGCTCGCTTCATTGTTGAAACCAATAGCGAGCGGGGGATTACAGTGATCATGATTGAGCACGACATGGGGGTTGTTATGGATATTTCAGACTCTGTCTGTGTTCTTGACTTCGGCAGGAAGATCGCCAGCGGCCCTCCTGAAGAGATTCAGAAAGATCCTCATGTAATAAAGGCATATCTTGGCGAAGAGGATATATAGATGAGCGACGGGAAGTTGAAGGCGGAAAATCCAGGTGAAACCACCTTTGCAAGGCTCCTAAGAAAGAGTGCGCAAAGTTATGGCGACAAAAAAGCTGCTCTGCGGGTGAAGAGCCTTGGGATCTGGCAGGAAACATCATGGAAAGAGTACTACGAAAAAGTCGAACTTTATTCCATGGGGCTATTGTCGCTCGGGATCGGGAAGGGCGACTCTGTTGCAATTATCAGCAACAATCAGCCATCCTCCCTGTACGCACTGATCGGTGCAGAGGTTGCAGGCGGAATTCCGGTGGCGCTTCACAAGGATTCCACCACTGCTGAAGTAAGCGCACTTCTTATCCAGTTCAACGTCAAATACGTAATTGCAGAAGATCAGGAGCAGGCAGACAAGATACTTGACAGCAAACTGACCCCTGCAACCCTGAAAAAAATCGTCTACTGCAATCCGCGCGGAATGAGAAGCTATAAGGATGAACGGTTGCTTTCAGTTGAACAGCTCTGCTTGCTTGGAGCTGAACTGAAGGAGAGGGAGCCTGAGACATTTGACAAGCTGGTGTCCGGCGGAGATGGTAACGATATAGCAATCATCTGTACGACATCAGGCTCCAGCGGGCCGCAACGAGGGGCATTACTGACTCATGGAAGCATAATCGGCATGGCGGCCAACTTCTCCGAATGCGCCGGAATGAGAGCAACTGATGAATTTGTCTCGTTCCTCCCACTGGCCTGGTTTGGCGAACTGATGATATCTGTCGCTGCAGCGCTTTATACCGGATTCACGGTAAATTTTCCGGAAAGTCCTGATACGGTGATGGCTGACTTAAGGGAGATCGGTCCCCATATAATCTTTGCGCCTCCACAGATATGGGAAGAAATCGCCTCCACGGTGCAGGTCAAAATGATGGAAAGCACCCCATTCAAACGTTTCATGTACAACAGTTTCATGCCGATTGGAGAGAGCTTTGCTGCGAACAGGCTGGCGCACAAACCTGTATCTCTCTTCCTTTCACTTAAATACCGGATCGCCCATATTGCGCTCATGAGGGCTCTGCGTGATCGTCTCGGTCTTTCAAGAGCAAGGGTCGCTCTTACCGGCGGCTCTGCTCTGGGCTCTGATGCGTTCAGGTTTTTCCATGCAATGGGGGTCAGCCTAAGGCAGGTTTATGGGCTTACAGAGATTTCAGGTGTCTCTTTCATGCATCGAAATGATGATATCAAGGGTGCGACTGTCGGCCTGCCACTCCCCGGTACTGAGCTCAGCTTCTCCGCTGAAGGGGAGATTCTCCTTAAAAGTGACGGTATTTTCAAGGGGTATTACGAGGATGAAGCAGCTACGGCAAAAGCTCTGAAGGATGGCTGGCTGCATACCGGAGATGCCGGTTCACTTGACGCTGATGGTCATCTGACCGTTATCGACCGGCTGGAAAATATTATCAGAATGTCAGATGGGAGCCTTCTGGCACCACAGGCGATCGAGAGCAAGCTCAAATTCTCCCCGTACATCAGCGAAGCCCTGTTGGTCGGCGCAAATCGTCCCTGTCTGGTTGTGCTGGTTTGCCTCAGCGGCCGGGTAATGGGGAAATGGGCCGGCGACAACAAAATCTCTTACAGCACCTATAGTGATCTTGTCTCCAAGCCGGAAGTTTATGACCTTATAAGTCAGGAACTGGCAAAGGCCAACCGTGAGCTTCCTGAAAATGCCAGGATCAGTCGCTTCACCCTCCTTTACAAGGAGCTTGATCCTGATGACGACGAGATGACAAGAACAGGAAAAGTGCGGCGTCAGGTTGTGGAAAAGCGTTACAGTGAAATAATCGAAGCACTCTATTCCGAAGCAGAATCCCTGGAGATCGATACAGAAATTGATCTCCAGGAGGGGAGAAGTGCAAGAATTCAGAGCAGGATACTTTTCAGGAATCTTTAGTCAAGAGGAAGCTGTAATGGATATAACTTTTCTGCTGCAATTGATAATCAACGGTCTTGTCGTAGGCTGCATCTATTCACTGGTAGCCACAGGTTTTGTCATAATCTACAAGGCGACCAGCGCCCTGAACCTTGCGCAGGGCGAGTTTCTGATGGTCGGCGCATATATCTGCCTCGATCTGATGAGCAAGCATAATATTCCATTTTTGCAATCGCTCATGATAACTCTCGCATTTTCGGCCATCCTCGGTCTGCTTATCGAGAGAGTCATCCTCCGTCCCCTCATCGGTTCACACCTTATCTCGGTGATAATGGTGACGCTCGGACTCTCCAGTATCCTGAAGGCGCTGGTTCAACTGGCTTATGGAACCGACACCATACCTTTTCCAGAGGTCTTTCCGACTGCACCGGTTCAGGTCGGCCCGATTCCTGTTTCGCAGGGTTATCTGTATGCCATTGGTTGCGTAACAATACTTGTTGCACTGCTGACAATGTTCTTCAAATACTCGAAAACCGGTGTGGCCATGCGGGCAACCGCTTCGAACCAGCAAGTCTCGCTCTCAATGGGAATAAGCGTCAAGAAGATGTTTGCCCTCTCCTGGGCCATTTCCGCCATTGTTTCGGCTGTAGGTGGCATTTTGCTGGGCACGATCCGTGGCGGAATTGACATGTCACTAAGCTTTATGGGGCTCAAAGTTCTGCCCGTAGTTATCCTTGGCGGGCTTGACAGCATTCTCGGCGCAATCGTAGGCGGTATTATCATCGGTGTTCTGGAGAACCTGTCTGGGGGGTTTGTAGATCCTCTGGTCGGTGGCGGAGCAAAGGAAGTGGCGCCTTACATCGCCCTGATCCTGATACTGATGTTCAAACCGTACGGCCTGTTTGGCAAAAAGAAGATAGAACGGGTGTAAGAATCCCCTCCGAAGCACCTTTTTTTCAGGGGACGCTTAAAGACTCACCCCCTGGAAAAAAGGGTTTGAGGGGAGTCAGATTTCCATTATATAAGTGAGGCCTTATGCGTTGTGGTGATTTCAAGACATCTTATGCTGCGGACATGACCATTTTTGAATCAAAAAATGCCATGGTGATACTGTTGCTTTTTCTCTGCCTCCTATTTACCCTGCCGCTTTATACTCCGGGATACGTACTAGATATCATCAACCGCATCGGCATTGCTATCATTGGAGCAGTAGGCCTGAACATCCTGACCGGTTTTACCGGCCAGATCTCGCTCGGCAACGCAGCCTTCATGGCAATAGGTGCCTTTTCCAGCGGTTATCTCGGCACGAAGTTCGGACTCCCGTTTTACCTCTGCATACCTCTGGCAGGGCTAATGACAGCTTTCTTCGGTATGTTTGTCGGCATTCCATCCTTGCGCATCAAAGGTCTCTACCTTGCAATGGCCACACTGGCCGCCCATTTTATCGTTGAATTTCTGGTTGTAAAATGGGAATCGGTTACAGGTGGTGTGGCCGGTCTCTCTATTCCGGCTCCCAAAATAGGCAGTTTTGTTTTCGATACTGATCGCAGAATCTTCTATCTCATCTTTATCATAGCCATCTTTGCTGTGCTATTCGCGAAAAACCTGTTCCGTACAAAAGTTGGCAAGGCTTTTGTCGCTATCAGAGATCAGGCGATTTCAGCTGAGGTCATGGGGGTAAACATCCTCAAATACAAGCTGCTGTCTTTCGGAATCAGCTCTTTTTATGTTGGTGTCGCCGGAGCACTGGTTGCTTATCAGGCGAAAATCATCTCTCCGGAAACATTTCCGATTACGGTTGCCATTGATTATCTCGGCATGATTATTATCGGTGGACTCGGCAGCATTCTCGGCTCAATATATGGCGCAGTTTTTATTACACTCCTCCCGGAACTGCTCAGGCTGTCAACATCAGCGCTGTCAAGCACATTCCCTTTACTTGTGGCCAAGCTTGCTGCAATGAAGGAGCTGGTTTTCGGTATTTTTATTGTTATCTTCATTCTTTTTGAGCCGCACGGTCTGGCAGCACGCTGGCACAGTATCAAGAAGTACTGGAAGCTTTATCCGTTCTCACACTAAATTACAGAATGTGACGGCATTAACGCCGCGCAGTACCAGGAAGATTGTTTTTATCGGAGCAGTAATAACAGACAAAGGGAGGTAGCTATGAAATTCGGAAAAGTTCTTGTAGCACTGGCAGCATGTTTAACTATTGCATCAACGTCATTTGCAGCAGAGACCATAAAGGTCGGCGGGTTATGGGATCTGACCGGTGTTACTGCCGACGTAGGCAAGCCGTTTGCCGACGGAGTTCAGGATGCAATCGCTTCAATCAATGAAAAAGGTGGGGTGAACGGCAAGAAAATTGAGCTTGTAAATGTAGATTATGCCTACAAGATTCCACAGGCAACAGCCGCATACAAGAAGTTTGTAGAGTCGGACAAGGTTGTAATGATCAATGGCTGGGGAACAGGTGACACCGAGGCGTTGAAGGAGACAATTGCCAAGGACAAGATCCCGTATTTCTCCGCATCTTATTCCGGCCACTTGACTGATCCGACCAAGACCCCTTACAACTTCTTTGTTGGCGCCAGCTACTCTGATCAGATTCGCGGGTTTCTTGATTATGTAAAAAAGACATGGAAGGGGAAGGAAGCTGCAAAAGTAGCCTTCATTTATCCAAACCACGGTTTTGGCAAATCTCCAATCGAAGCTGGCAGGCAGTACGCAAAGGAGCTCGGTATAGAACTTGTGCATGAAGAGATTATTCCTGCACCTGTACAGGATGTTACCTCCAACCTTCTCAGTATGCAGAAAAAGAATCCGGACTACGCTTATGTCCAGACAACTGTTGCGCCTTGCGCCAACCTTCTCAAAGATGCGAAGAAACTCGGAATCAAGACGATATTTTTCCTCGGCAACTATGGCATGACCGAAGCGCTCCCCAAGCTTGCAGGTGATGCGGCTGAAGGGGTCTACGGCATGGCTACTAATGTTCCTTACGGTGTCAATGTGCCAGGCATGAAGCAGATTCTGGCTTGGGACAAGAAGCACCCCACAAAAGATCAACGCGATGCAGTCTATGTACGTGGCTGGGCATATGGACTTGTCTGGGCAGAGGGGCTCAAAATCGCCGACAAGAACAAGCAACTTAATGGCGAAGGTGTAAAGAACGCACTTGAAACCATGAAAAATTTCGATACAGGTGGACTGGTTCCACCAATCACTTATACTGCGGCCGACCACCGAGGCACCACCAAGAGCACAATTTACGTGATCAAGGGCGGAAAAATGACCAAGGTGCAAGATGTTGAACTGCCGCGCAAAAAAGAGTGGCTGGGGCTCTAATTCAGGCTCAGGGCTAAGGGCTCAGGGGTTTAGGCTCCAGGGTCTGGATTGTAACAACGGCTGCATGGGGAGATTCTTCTCCCCATGCAGACCATCTCCGAGGTTTCGATAAATGCTCTCCATTAACAACGCAGAAGTCATCTACAATAAAGTAATTCTTGTCCTCAAAGGGCTTACTCTACAGGTTCCTGAAGGGAAGATCGTAGCCCTGCTCGGAGCTAACGGCGCAGGGAAGAGCACGACCCTGAAGGCGATATCCGGACTGCTAAGAACTGAAGAGGGGGAAGTGACAGAGGGCTCTATCGAGTTTATGGGTGAACGGATCAATAACATGAATCCGGAAGAGATTGTACGTAAAGGTATTTTTCAGGTCATGGAGGGTCGCCGGGTATTTGATGACATGACAGTTGATGAAAATATCGTTGTCGGAGGTCATACCCGCAAGGACAAGGATGGTTTCAAAAGAGACAAGGATCTGGTCTATGATTATTTCCCCCGCCTCAGGGAGCGGAGGAACCAGCTTTCCGGGTATCTCTCGGGAGGAGAACAGCAGATGCTTGCTATAGGGCGGGCGCTGATGGCTCGACCCAAGCTGATGCTGCTTGATGAACCTTCTCTTGGCATAGCTCCCCTGCTGGTTCAGGAGATCTTTCAGCTTATCAAGAAGATCAATACAGAAGAAAAAACAACCATACTCCTGGTTGAGCAGAACGCAAATGTTGCCTTCAGCATCTGTGATCATGCCTACATCATGGAGGGGGGGAGAATAGTTCTCAGCGGCAGTGCCGAGCAGATGAAGGCGAATGAAGATGTAAAAGAATTTTATCTTGGTCTCTCCGAAGGGGCTGACAAGAAGAATTTCCGTGAGCTGAAGCAGTATCGCAGAAGAAAGCGCTGGCTGTAATGGAGATAATTGTGCCTGACAATGACAGTGAGGAGTATATTTCGATAGGCAATCTTGCCAGAAGCATCGGCATTACTACCCGTACGCTCAGATATTATGAAGAGATGGGGATAATGAGCCCTCCGTTGCGAATGGAGGGGAGCATTCGAACCTATACAGCAGAAGATGTGCGCAAGCTTAAATTCATCCTGAAGCTGAAAGAGATGGGATTAAGCATTAAAGAGATGCAGGAACTTGACTATGTCTATGCCGAAGCAAAGGAGACCGACAAGGTAATTCCACGTCTGGTCGAAATGCTCGATAATCATATAAATACACTTGATGACAAGATGTCGAAGCTCTCATCACTTCGAAAAGAGATAGTTGAGTATCGAAAACGGATGATCGAACGTTTTCAGATCTCGCCAGATAACAGACAAAAGTCCGAAGCAATTATCCTGTGACCCCCTGAAAATCGCCGGTATAAGGAGAACTCACCATGGCAATCAAGGACATTCTGCTCCATCTCGATAACTCTTCGAGTTCTCAGGGAAGGGCAGAGCTGGCGATAAATATTGCCAGCTCTCATGGCGCACATTTGAAAGGACTCTATGTACGTTCACACTATTATGCTTCAGGAGAAGTTGAAGCCGCAGCAGCAATAAAGAGCTCCTTCCTCGAAAAATGCCAGGCTTCCGGTGTTTCTGCCGAGTGGCTTTTTGTAGACAGGTCTGTAGTTGGTGTCGGCATTATTGAAATTTTGACTTTATATGCCTATTACACTGATCTTGCTATTATCGGGCAGCCTGTACAGAACGGCTATGAAGCAGATTCCCCCTTTGATTTGCCTGAACGCCTAGGTCTTTGCTCAGGTAAACCGCTGCTTGTTGTCCCCTATGCCGGAAACTTTGCAAGGCCGATCAACAGAATAATGATTGCCTGGAAAGCTGGCCGCGAGTCGTCCAGAATTGTCGGTGATGCTATGCCGTTACTGGAAAAGGCGCTTCATGTCAGCGCAGTAACTGTGACTTCGCCGGGGAGTGAGAGCATCAATTACGAGAGCGATTACAAAAGGCTCGAAGCTTATCTTTCCAGACACAATGTCATGTCTCAAAATGACCATATCCTTGCTCCTCAGTCATTTCCGGTCGGCGACATACTCCTTAACAATGCCTGCGAACAGAAGATGGATCTGCTTGTAATGGGGGCTTATGCCTCCTCCAGACGCGGGACATTCATGTTTGGCCCGATAGCAAAACATCTCATGAATCATATGACACTTCCGGTTCTGATATCGCACTAAGGAGCTATCATGGAATTCAAAAACCTGCTTGTCGAAACTGTTGATGGTGTAACTCTCTTGACCATTAATTCGCCACGCACTCTTAATGCGCTGAACAGCGAAATTCTGGGGGAGCTTGAATGCGCTCTGTATGAACTTAACCTTGATCCCGAAGTCAAGGTTGTGGTGCTGACCGGTGCAGGTGAAAAAGCTTTTGTTGCCGGTGCAGACATCAAGGAGATGTCTGCCATGAGCTCGCATGAAGGCCATCAGTTCGGCCTTAAAGGGCAGCGGGTGATGATGCTGATAGAAAAGATGACCAAACCGGTCATAGCGGCTGTGAACGGCTTTGCACTTGGAGGTGGTCTGGAGCTGGCGCTCGCCTGCGACTTTATCTATGCTTCGGCAAAGGCCAGAGTCGGATTTCCGGAGGTAACTCTCGGCATCATGCCGGGCTTTGGCGGAACCCAGAACCTTGCCCGTCTGATTGGACCCAACAAGGCGAATGAGCTGATCTTTACCGGCAGGATGATAGATGCTGCGAAGGCGTGCGCCTGGGGGATCGTAAATGAGGTATTTCCACCGGAAGAGCTGCTGACAAAGGCCCGCGAGACAGCAGCAACCATTGCAGCTACAGGATCACTTGGAGTTGCCTATGCAAAGGATGCCATTGCCAACGGACTGAACATGGGCAAGGAAGATGGCTTCCGTTACGAAGCTGCCCTCTTTGGTGTGCTCTTTTCCACTGAAGACCAGAAAGAGGGGATGGGAGCGTTTGTGGAGAAGCGGAAAGCGGAATTTAAAGGCAGATAATAACAGGTTGAGGTTGAGGTTAAGGTTGAGGGTAAGACATTCATGTTTTTTACTCAACCTCAACATTAACCTCAACCTTATTCCACGGAGGTAAGTCATGAATTTCGAGCTTAGTCAGGATCACAAGGTGCTTCAGTCAGCAGTCCGGGATTTCGTTGAAAAAGAGATCAAACCGATCGCTATCAAGATAGACGAAGAGCATATGATCCCGGACTCTCTTGTTGAGAAGATGTCAGCAATGGGTCTGATGGGGAGCTATTTCCCGGAGGAGTACGAGGGTGCCGGACTCGATATGCTCTCTTATGCTATCGTTGTGGAAGAGGTTTCAAAGGCTTGCGCATCGAGCGGTGTTCTGATATCGGCACACACATCCCTTGCCAACAATCCGATCTACGCTTTTGGCACCGAGGAGCAGAAGAAAAAATGGCTCCCGGATCTGAACACCGGCAGAAAAATAGGCTGTTTCCTCCTTACCGAGCCAAATGCCGGTAGCGATGCCGGTGGAACTGCCACTATGTACAAGCGCGAAGGGGACGAGTTTGTCATCAACGGGAGCAAGATTTTCATTACCAACGGCGGCTATCTGGGAACCGGGATTCTTTTTGCATCCTTTGATCGATCCCTGAAGCACAAGGGGATCAGCGCCTTTATTGTTGACTTGAAATCACCTGGGGTGACTATCGTCAAAAACGAGAACAAGATGGGAATCCGGGGGAGCTACACAACCGCTTTTGCTTTTGATGACCTTCGTGTGCCTGTTGAGAACCTGCTCGGGAAAGAGGGGAAAGGGTTCAACGTCGCCATGGATACATTGAATGGCGGACGGATCGGCATCGCTTCCCAGGCGCTGGGGATTGCCGAGGGGGCTTTCGAGCGGGCGCTTGCCTACTCCAAGGAGCGCAAGCAGTTTGACCAGGCTATCAGCGAATTTCAGGCAATCCAGTTCAAGCTGGCTGATATGTACGCCCGGATTGAAACCAGCAAATTGATGATCTACAAAGCCGCCTGGATGAAAGACAACAAGATGAACTATGCCATGGAGTCAGCCATGTGCAAGATGCTGGCGTCTGAAGCAGCCACCTACGTTACAAAGGAAGCGATGCAGATCTTTGGCGGTTACGGATTTATCTGTGATTACGAGATCGAGCGGATGTACCGGGACGCCAAGATTACCGAGATCTATGAAGGGACGAACGAAGTTCAGCGGGTGGTAATCTCGAAAATGCTGCTCGCTTAACAAAGTGCTTATAAAATCATAACCCACCACGGAGGCGCGGAGACACTGAGAAAGTCTGAGAAAGTCAAAACCGGTTTTTTGGAAAACCCTTAAACGACGGAAAGTCAAAATCATTTATTGTAGAGCAAACTTAAAAATGGTTTTGTTTTTAACTATATGTATTTAAGGGTTTTCTCGGATTTTCTCCGTGTCTCCGTGCCTCTGTGGTGGATTTTTCCAGATTTGTTCATTTCTACTCCCAGCCAGGACTTACAGGTTGCACTATGCCGGAAGCAACACGCGAAATATACTGGAACATAGGTCACGGAGTAGTACCGGTAATGTACCTTTTAAGCTTTGCAGCAGTAGCTGTGATGCTCTGGGGTTTCCGGAAAAGGCTCCCTCTTTACAGGCTTGGCAAACCCCTCAA
>JANNRW010000091.1:0-2575 GCA_031401815.1 Geobacteraceae bacterium
TTGCTCTCCCGACAGGCCTTGGGTAACCAGGTGCGCTACCATGCCGAACGAAGTTGCCCCATCTTCCATGAACTTGCCGGGATATTCCGCAAAACGAGCGGTCTGGCAGATATCATACGCACAGCCCTACAGACGTTGTCCCTGGGGATCACGGCAGCGTTTATTTTCGGTTCCGTAGCCAAAGGGGAAGAGCGGTCGACCAGCGATGTGGATGTATGTGTCATCGGGATGGCCTCCTTTACCGACGTCGTGGTTGCTTTGACTGATATGAGTCAGAAACTTGGCCGTGAAATCAATCCGGTAGTCATGTCCTACGAACAGTTCACTGCCAAGTTGGCTGTCGGCGAACAGTTTACAAACCGCATCATGAGCGAACCGAAACTTTTTCTGATAGGTGATGAACATGACCTTGGAAAACCTGCGTAATCTGGAAAAGATCGGACAGCTTAAAAGCCATGTGACCGGCAAGGAGGAGATGCAGCGGCTGCTTGAGGCTGCACGACGTAATCTGGCCGATGCCGAGGTCAAACTGATCAGCTGCGAGACGCGCTTCGATAGCGCCTATAAGGCTATCATGCAGCTTGCCTTTGCCGCCATGATGGCGAACGGTTTTCGACCCGACAATGCAAAGCCCGGACATCATATGACAGTGATACAGTCACTGCCCCAGACCATCGGCCTGCCGACCCCGCGCATGGCCGTGCTTGATGTGCTGCGCCGCAAGCGGAACTTGACGGATTACTCCGGAGGCTGGGTTGATGAAGTCTCTATGGAGCAGTGCATAACCGAAGCAAAGGATCTGCTGCTGAATGTAGAGTCCTGGCTCAAGGAACATAGGCCAGAGTTGTTATAAAGAGCCAGAAGCGACAATAACGATGATTAGGGATGGGTCTGGATGACTAATCAATAAACCCCTCAGAACATTCAGGTAATCTGGAGTAAGTCAATGTACCTGGAACTCATCGATGAATTTGCTGCCAAGGGAAGTTACTGCTTTTCTTTTAACGAAATTGCAGAGAAACTGGATGCTTCCCCAGGGGCAATCAAGTCGGCGCTGAATCGATTAAAGAAGAAAGGAGAGCTGGCAGTACCCTATCAAGAGTTCTACGTAATCCTTCCTCCCGAACACCGTGCCCGTGGCTGTCTGCCTCCGCAACAGTTTATCCCTGCTCTGATGGAACATCTAAGTGAAGTTTATTATACCGAACCCCTGGCTTGGCTTTCCAAAGCGGAAACAGTCCGAGGGGCGGGTTGCCCTCACTTACCGGATTGAGTCGGAAGAAGGACTACCGATGAAACTCAAGGTAGAGATTAATTCCCGCGAACACTTCTCTGTACTTGGATTTGACCGGCGGCAATTTTCTGTCGAGTCTCGCTGGTTCAAGGGAAGTGCCACCATTCTGACCTATAAGCTCGATGAATTAATGGGAGCCAAGGTCAGGGCATTATACCAGCGAAAGAAAGGGCGTGATCTGTTCGACCTCTGGAAAGCTTTTACCTGCACAGGAATAAATCCGGAGCAGGTTATCAGCTGCTTTCTGAAGTACATGGAGCACGAAGGGCATTGTGTTTCTCGCGCAGAGTTCGAACAAAATCTCAGCGAGAAGCTCAAGGATCCCAGATTTCTTGAAGATATCGGCCCACTTCTGATGATGAACAGCGGGTGGGATTTTTAGAGTGCTGCGAATTTTGTGATGGATTCACTGGTTGTCCTGTTGCCGGGGGAAGCGTGGCAGGGGAAGTAAAATCCTCAGGTGTCGCCGACCTTGCTGCTTAAGTATGAGGGATGAATTAAGAATTATGAAAACGATAAGTCAATTATGAAGGATGAAGTATGAGAACAGCAATGATGAAGGATGAATTATGACGTATGAAAGAAACCATTGAGCAAAGATGCTTCCGATCTGAGAAGTAGGACGAAGGCGTTTGCGCTTTTGGTTGTCCGGATGTATTCGTCCTTGCCGAAAACGACTGAAGCCCAAGTGCTGGGCAAACAGGTTCTTCGGTCAGGAACATCGGTTGGTGCCAACTATCGCGAGGCCTACCGATAAATGCATTACTGGTCTTATTTCATAATTCATCCTTCATCCTTCATAATTGTCTTTATTTACCGGTGGAGATGTTTGAGGATAATCGGCGGGGTGGGTGAGTAGCTGTTGGTTGCGGCTTGGCGAAAGATTGCCAAAAAAAATCTTGGGGTTAATCGTGGGCAATAATTCGTAAGTAAAATTGTAATTGACTCCTAAGCACCAATTGGTATATTAGCAATAACACCAATTGGTGTTTTGGTTATGGAGGTGTCATGACGCCAGTTGGAACCGGGCTGGACAGCCTGGTTATCGAAGATATCAGGAAAGCCTATCTGGCAAGGAAGATCAGGAAGACGAAGGATTAACAATGATCTGCACCAACTGTTTTAACGCCGATTACCAGACTGCAACTACCGAACTCACGGTGACGGTCAATGGTGAGTCGCATCTGTTGCGCGATCTTGCCTGCGAAACCTGCCCGGCCTGTGGCGAGGTAACCTTCACCCACGAGCAGAGTCTTGAGATCGATAAGCAGCGGATTGCCC
>JANNRW010000092.1:0-3001 GCA_031401815.1 Geobacteraceae bacterium
ACCCGGTACATCCCGCTTCTAAAGATTTCTCGCGATCACCTTCCATGGCGTTGGCAGTCAGTGCCACAATCGGTACATTACGCAGCAGGTCAATTTCACGCAGCATTCGTGTCGCCGTCAGCCCATCCATTTCGGGCATACTCATATCCATCAAAATGATGTCCGGCGGACTCTGTGTTGCGAGTTCAATGCCTGTGCGCGCGTTTTCTGCTTCGACAACCTGAAAGTCGTAGTCCGAAGCCATCAATATCCGCCGCACCAACATCCGGTTATCACGATTATCTTCAATATAGAGAACAGTCGGCATACCTCTCTCACTCCCTTAATTCCCGCCAGACCTGTTGTTAATTCCAGCCTGTACTCTGAATCACCCTGTATAAAGTGTCTTGTCTGTAACAATTATCATACAACACAATGTTGATTGATTCATGAAGATCATTACAGAAATCTCTTTTCACATATTATTTCTACAAAACGACAATACTTACTATTTACTCTGATTGCTAGCCCTCTCCATTGCATAACGAGGGGGAAACAAAATGGGTTTAAGTCCCCTCTCCATGCTATGGGGAGGAGATTTAGGGGTGGGGATGGGTCACGAAGGCAACTAGCAATCAAGGTACTATATTTGTTTCAAAACAGTTTAGATTAGACCTATTGTACAGCAGATTATAAGTGTTCGAGGCTAGATGTTAGTGGGAGATATACACACGGGGTCGCCCCTCTTCTCAATTTCTGCTATCCTAACCATAAGCAAGGCGGGTGAGATACTTGTCCGCCTCCCTATCTTTTAGGTTATTGGAAAAGGATTAAAAACATGGCAAAACGTTACAATGCCCCACCAGCAATGCAGATTGATCCGGCCAAAAATTACGTGGCACGCTTCAAGACTAATCGCGGTGAATTCGATGTACAGCTTTATGCCAAAGAAGCCCCCATCAGTGTTAATAACTTCGTCTTTCTGGCTAAGGATGGATTTTATGACGGTCTGCTGTTCCACCGTGTGATCGCCGACTTTATGATTCAAGGTGGCGATCCCGATGGGCGTGGTACAGGCGGCCCCGGTTACAAGTGGAATGATGAATCTGCCGCCCTCAAGCTCAAGCACGATGGCTCCGGTGTCCTCAGCATGGCGAATGCTGGCCCGAATACCAATGGTTCACAATTCTTCATCACCCATGTCGCCACACCTCATTTGAATGGTAAGCACGCTGTTTTCGGTAAGGTCATGGGCGACGGTCAGAAGATAGTCGATGCCGTCAAGCAAGGCGACAAAATGGAATCAGTCACGATCAAGGAAAGCTAGTCTTTCATCTGCTATAGGGGGCTGCCGCTTGCAAACCTCTATAGTTTGTCCTTTACTACTGCTAAAGAAATAACTTTTGGCAGCGCATTTAATAACGCAATTACACCCTTTAGATTTTTGGTTTACGCTGTCATAAACATTGTCATGCTATACTCAAAGTAATTGTCTTTGGGCAAATTGGACATAGCATGTTTTCACCCTCAATAGCGATAACTCAAAAATCCATCACCCAAATCTGGGATTTTCTGACGCGCCCCTTGCCTTCGATTACTGACCCACAAACACGGCAACAATCCCGTCTGTTGGCTTCTATGCTGTTGGCGGCGATGTTCGTCATTTTCTTTCTCATTTTGTTCTCAACGCAGACCAGTAACACATTATCGGGCGCTGGTCTGTGGCTAGTAGTGAGTATCGGGTTAATGGTCGTGAATGGGGGGGCATACCTACTCACGCGGAAAGGCCATATCCGATTTGCAGTCTCGTTCCTGTTAATTTCGTCAAGAATAGGTATCTTTGTACCCGCTTTAATCGTGGGCGGCACTGGCTCCTATAACAGTTTATTCTACCTGTTCACCATCATTTTATTTGCTTGCACATTTTTAGAGATTCGCACCGCGTTGTTTGTAGCTGTGATCCACCTGCTTCTACTGTTCTTGTTGAGATCGAATTTCCCTACTCTCTCGGCAGAAACTGTCATCGGTGGGCCTTTTAGTTTCAATCTCTTCTTGTCGGTATTCATGCTGCTCCTCTCCTATCACCAACGGCGATCATCTAATGAACGTCGTGATGAATTGTCGGCGAGTGAAGAACGCTACCGCATCCTCAGTGAACTTATTTCCGACTATGCTTATTCATTACGGGTCGCACGGGATGGTGCGCTGTTGCATGAATGGATCACTGAGGATTCGTTCAAACGGGTAACGGGCTACGCTCATAGCGAGTTGGATAAGGATGAAAAGGTTAATCTATCATTATTTCTCCCTGAAGACGAACCGGCATTGTGGGCTGAACTGGAAAAAACGTTGCGGAATGAGCCAACTACCGCTGAACATCGCATCCGTACCAAAAATGGTGATGTACGCTGGGTACAGCTTTCTCGTCTTCCGGTGTGGGATATAAACGAAAAGCGTGTAACCCGTTACTATGGGGTGGCACAGGACATTACCGAGCGCAAGCAGGCGGAACTGGCCTTACAAGCCAGCGAACAACGATACCGTAAAATTTCCGAACTGATTTCGGATTACGCCTTTTATATGCATATCAACGAAGATGGAACGATGGTACGCGAATGGATTACCGATTCATTTTTGCGAGTGACCGGTTATTTGCCAGCCGAAATTGATGGCAAAGGGATGTCGAAATTATTTCATCCCGAAAGTCTGGTTCAGATTGAGGAAGATCATCGACGCATCATAAAAGGCGAATCGACCTCAAGCTCAAGTGAATATCGCATTATCACCAAGCAAGGTGCTGTACGCTGGCTGAATCTGCTACGGCAACCGGCGTGGGATGAAGGACACACCCGCGTCATCGGCTTTTACGCAGTTGCCCGTGACGTGACCGAATACAAACAAATCGAAGCCCAAAAGGTCGAAGAAAACACACTACGTAAGAAAGCGGAAAACGCATATGATGAGATCTTCGCCAATCAGAAAAAACTTGAGAAATTGAGAGATGATGACTACCAGCGCAGCA
>JANNRW010000093.1:0-5427 GCA_031401815.1 Geobacteraceae bacterium
ACCTCAGGGCAAGGGTGCACATGAGAAGCATATTGCGTACCTCACAACGCTATATAGTGTTACACTCAATCCGGCATCTGACCAGTTTGGAAGTGGGACATCATGGACAAGTGTCTGCGGGGTATGTCACAATGGCGCCACTCACAGTACTGGCGAGACTATTCCTGGGACTGGCAGAACTATATCGATGCCGGCTGCCTATTCATTTGGTGGTTTGACACCGGTCTACAATGGTGTGGTTGGTGTATCCTCGGCTACCACAGCAAAATCATGTTCAAACCTAAGCTGTCACTACCTTACTACACCTATCTGGTCGACGTATTAAGAGCGGAGGAGATATATCAATGGTAAACATCATCATGAAAAATAGCCACGGTATTGGCAGGTATGCAAGAGCCTGCATGGTGCTTCTGCTCACTCTTTTTGCCACCATGTTCATCGGTCAGGGCTGGTTTTACCCGATAGCGGTACAAGCTGCTCCAGTCGAGACGCAGACATGGTCGAATGTTTACAGTGGCACGGCTGCTCCAGGAACTCTTAGCTACAGTGTGCCGAGCGGTAGCAATCGAATGCTGGTCGTGGCCGTCAGTACGCACCTCACCGCACTCGCCGCCCAGACCTGCAGCGTGACCTACGGCGGGCAGGCTATGACAGCAGCTTCAGGTAACAGTGTCGGTTTTGGCGTAAGCACACAAACTCATGCCGGTCTTTTTTACCTGCCGGAGGCCGGTTTGAGGGCTGCCTCCAGCAGCAACCTGGTGGTTACCCTGGCAACAGGTACCGTCAGGATTGCACAGGTGCACGCCGCTGTGTACACGAACGTAAACCAGTCTGCCACCCCTATCACCAACTCCCAAGGGGTCAATGTAACTACAGCCGGCACTGCGGCTACGTTGCCGGCGCTGAACATTGCCAGCGGCGATACGGCGGTCGCCATACTCAACCTTTCCCGTACAGCCAGCACAACTCCGAGGACAGTGACCGCATGGGGTAACTGGACAAGTAAACTCGGCCCGGTAACCCAGGCAAATACCGATTCTATGAACTCCTACAGCGCGATTGATTCCGTTGTCGGGAACACTACATCCGCCTTCACTGCCAGCGGCACCACCCTCTGGTCGATAGTCGGAATGAGCATCAAGGAAAGCACCATGACTATCGGAACTGTCACGGTGACCCCGTCATCCGGTACCTATACAGGTTCAGCGCCGACCATTTCAGCCCCCATCACAAGTACAACTACACTTTCAACCTGCGAATACACCACTAACGGATCCACCTGGGCTGGAGGCACAATTAGTGGTACCCTGCCTAACTATACCTGCACTGCAAATGCGTCCGCTCTGTCCGGAGCGCTCACCATCAACATCCGTGGTACCAATACCGGTGGTACTGTAGCAGGTGCTTCCCCTGTCAGTCTAAGCGTAGACTCGACGAATCCTACTGATCCCGGGGCGCTTTCTGTTTACCCAGGTTATACCATGAACTCCCTGCTCTGGACTGCGGCAACCGATTCCGGCGGAGCCGGATTCAAGCAGTATGACGTCCGTTTTTCCACAACGGCTACGCCTGCAAATTGTACATCCGGTACATCTGCGTATGCCGGCAAACTTACCAACTACGATCACTCCGGGCTGGCAACCAGCCAGATCTATTATTACCGGGTATGTGCCGTTGATAACGTCAACAACACTTCGACCGGACTCACTGCTTCGGCAACCACGATAACGAGAAACTCGGCTATCAACTCCTGCGGGAAATGCCACGTTTATCCAAACACAGCCAATCCCCCTGCCGATTCGCCGACTACCAGGGGAACGCCTGCCGGCTCATTCAAGGGATCCCATGCTGAGCATGCCGGCACTGCTGCCGGCCAGTATGCCTATGTCTGTTCAAAATGTCATATAGCGCCGACCTATAACAATCTTGCTCACGCTACCCGGACAATAAACATGGCCAACCCGATGAATGGCGATACAGGCGGGAAATACGGCAAAGGCACCAGCTGGCCGTATACGGATACACCAACAGCAGGTGCCAACTGTTCTCTGATCTATTGTCATTCAAATGGAACTTCAGTTGCCACTACCGTCATCCTGGGCAATATCAGTTCTCCCAAATGGGGGAACGTAATAAGCACCTGCAACAAGTGCCATGGCACTTCAACAAGAACTGCCGGCGCACCCTGGTATCCGAATTACCGCAGCTATTCTGCTGCATTACCGACCAACGCCGGCTGGACGAATCCAGGCTATGCATTAAAAGAGGACGGAGCGACCGCGACGTATACCGCTGCAACTGCGCAACCGCTCGTATTCACCTCCTTTGATATCGCAAAATCCGCCCTTCAAGCGGGTAAAACCATTACCGGCATTTCAGTGTCTGTGAAGGGCCGTTCCGCCACAAGCCGGACACTCAATGTTTCCATGACCAAGACGGGCAATACGACTGTTGCCGGTACGGCCAAAACAGTTGCTCTTACATCTACAAATGCGTGGCATGTTGTCAATACTGCGGTAAATGATCTCTGGGGGACAACTTGGGCAACTACCGACATACTTGGTGCAGCAAATACAACCTTTGGCGTGATTGTCAAGGATAACGCCGCAACAGCCTCTGACATAGCCATTGATGCAGTAAAGGTAACGGTGCATACCGCCGATGGTCCCAAGTTCAACAGCCACAGCGCCCACATAGCTAAATCATATGGCTGCAACATCTGCCATTATTCAACCACTACAAATGGTACCTCAGTTACTGGCACAACTGTTCATGCAGCAGGTACGTACAGTGTTGTTGCAGGTAGCGGCGCTTCATTTACCTTCAGCAATACTCAGTTGACAGAGCCGAGCTGCTCGAGTGTCAGCTGCCATGGCAATGCAGTCTGGGGTGTCAGCAAATTTGACTGCGTAAGCTGCCATAGTGTGTCAATAACAAGAACGGTCGGGTTGGCTGCCGGATTGACTCTTGGTGCAGTATCTACTGAATTCGGTTTGACCTATGGGCATAAGAAATCTACCAGAGGCACTGTAACTGCTAATGACTGCATAGTTTGTCACCTGGAAGGTAATGGCACAACTAAAAAACCTTCCACATATCATCAAAACGGCACCATTGATTTACGGGCTCCACAGGGTACCGGCGAGGAGATTATCAAGGACTTCTCTGGAACTAACTTTGCTTTCAGAAGATTTTCAACACCGGCAACGAGAACCTCTGCAAAAAATAACGCAGATATTGCCCAGGTTGTCTCTTTACAGTTCTGTATGATGTGCCATAAAAGAGAGGGTGCAACCAATACGACTGCACGTTCTGGTGCAGGTACGGCACTCAGTCCGTGGGGTGCCAGCACCGGCTATGCTCTAAACCTCAACATCGGTGTACCTGTTTTGAATGGCACAATAAATGTCTTTTCACAATTCAGCTCTAACAACTCTTCTGTTCACCCGGTAAAAGGACCGCGTGTTAAGGATTTCCCGACACCTGCCAGACTTAATGCTCCTTATAACGCTTTCACCCGTGCTGGTACTGCAGGAACTAAAACTGCCGGTATCATGATAAACTGTTTTGACTGTCATAATACGGTTGCCGGATTGAAATACAGAACCGTTGCAGCCCATGGATCTTCCGGCACTTCGATGGTTGCCGGTACCTTCTATGCCAGTGGCCCGACGCTCTGTCTCAAATGTCATACCGGTTACACCAGCGACACACAACATCTGGCCGGTTCAGCCATGCAGTTTGACGGTAATGGCGGCGAAGGTATGGCGACAGTCTGTCAACGTTGTCATGGAAGCGCCGATACCTTGCCTGCCAGACCGATACCGGCTGCTGATTACCATGGTTATAATACGCGTGTTGATGGCACCAACTGGCCTACAGGGGGCGGTAAAGCTTACGCCTTTATCAGAAATGTTACAAACTTTGCCGGTACTGGATATCACCGGCCGCAAAGGGGAATCGGTGAGCTGACTACTGGCTCTGCTACCTGTAACGGTGGTAGTGGCTGCGCAGGAAACGGTTCTGCCAGAACCTACACGCCTGGCGGACAGTACTAGGCTAACGCTCAGTATTGATATTTAACATATGATGTAATCAACGACCTCGCTCGCAAGAACGAGGTCGTTGAATTTCTGACTAATACTACCTGATTCAACAGGAATGAATATGGTGTCACCTTTAAAGCTTATGAGTCTTTTGGGATTGTTTTTTCTGACTATTACTGCCTGCATAAACAGTCAGCCTGAAACGTCACAGATGAGTCCTTCACCGCGTTACAAGGTTGCGGATAAACCTAAGGTTCTGGCTACTATCAGAGATGATGAGCAGCCCCCTGTTATGACTCCGGCAGCAGGTTCCGCATTGCATTCCCCAGTTGACTTTCTTTCCGTGACATTCGCCAGTCATGGTGGCGGTGTAGCCTATACCGTCGGGCAGGCTAATCAGATCTGTGTAGTCCATAACGGCAGGGCAGGTCGCTTTTACAATGCTATTGGTAATGTTGTACTCAGCTCAGATGGCAGTCGCGTTGCCTATGCGGCATTAATAGACGAAAAGTGGTGCATGGTAGTGGATGGTATGGCAGGTGAGCCATTCAGTATTGTCAAGGATCCCAAATTCAGTCCGGACGGCAAACATCTGGCTTATCAGGGGATGCAAGGGGATATGTGGCATCTGGTTGTGGACAAAGTGATCAACACCGGCACAAAAAAACGGTATCGTCCCCATGAATTCAGTGGTGATTCAGCCAATATACTCTTTATTGATAATTTTGATGACAGTTCGCGCAAGGGGAGGCTGATTATAAGTGACATCTTCTTTAAAAATGAACGTATTGTCGATACTGGTGTGTCCGAGATGATTATTAACACGGAGAGGACTGCTGTTGCTGCCATATCTAAAAGTGATTCCAAGAGAGAATCAGTAATTCAAATTAATATATCAAAACCTGAGCAAGTTTCAAAAGGTGCCGAGTTCGACAAGGTAATTGACTTGGCCTTTGCTCATACCGGTACAGCAATGACCTATATCGGTGAACGAGCGAAAACAAAGTATGCTGTGTTAAGTGGTCGCGAGGAGATCATCAAGGAGGGTCAGACGGTTGGCACACCGGTGATCAATCAGGCAGGCAGCACGGTAGGCGTGTTAATGTCTGATAAAAGCGGCTCTTTTCTCTATCAACTGTTCCGGAACAGTGGCAGATCAGCCAACTCTTATGATGAAGCTGAAGGGCTCATCTACAGCAGCGATGGAGGGATGTCCGCTTTTGCTGCACGCAAGGGGAAGAGCTGGTTCATAGTGTTAAACGGTGCAGACGGGCCTGCCTATGATCGCGTGGTGTCTCCCAAATTCAGCCCGGATGGGAAATATCTTGTCTATCGGGCGCGTAAGGATGGCAAGCGGTTTGTGATTGTTGCGGACAGTTCA
>JANNRW010000094.1:0-24516 GCA_031401815.1 Geobacteraceae bacterium
TTCGCCGACATGATCCGCGAGATGAAGGTAAATGCTGTTGCAATGCGAACCGCTGCTGCCAAAGGGTTCTCCACTGCTACTGACGTGGCTGATTATCTGGTGCGAAAAGGGATGCCGTTTCGCGATGCCCACGAAGTCGTCGGCAAATCGGTCGCCTACTGTCTTGACAAGGGGAAAGATCTGCCGGAACTGACCATGGAGGAGTGGCATTCGTTTTCTGAAATGATCAGTGAGGATATCTACGATGCCATCACTCTGGAGGCGAGTGTCAATGCCCGGAGTGCGACCGGCGGAACATCACCAGAAGGGGTCAGGAAGGAGATTGAGCGGGTAAAGGCCGGGCGTTAACGAGACTTTTAAAACCCACCACGAAGGCGCGGAGGCACTGAGAGAATCTGAGAACAGCTCTGAAAAGGTCTGCAACTATTCAAGAACATGCCGAAATCCTTTTTATAACAGGGATAAAGGGGATCAAGGCGGATAAAGTCTATAGTTCCTGGGGTTAAACAAGAAAAGTCTTCAATGTTTTTATGGTTTCATCCTGTCCATCCTGTTCATCCCTGTGAAAATGTTTTTTGTTTCTGGTTTCTGTTTCGATTGCAGGTTTTCTCGGATTTTCTCCGTGTCTCCGTGCCTCCGTGGTGGGTTTAGGACTATAAAAATATGAAGAAAATTCTATTAATCGCAACATTCCTCCTCCTCTCTGCCTGCGGCAGAAAAGGGGCGCTCATGCCGCCCGAGGCGCTGGTTCCAGCAGCAGTCGAATCCCTCCGGGTTTCCCAGAAAGGGGATAACTTCCTGATTTCCTGGACGCCTCCGGGAAGAGAGCAAGGGGGGAGGCCGCTCAAGGATCTGGCCGGGTTTCGCATATTAAAGCGGGAAATCAAGTCGGGAGATATTGATTGTCCTTCCTGCCCTGACTCCTGGCTACTTTTGACCAATATTGAGCTTGATTTTCCGGCTGGCGTAAAAAGAAGTGGAAATTACTATATCTATCAGGATGAAACTGTACGACCCAACTCAAGCATTCAGTACCGGTTAGTGGCATACAGCAAAAACGGCGGTATGAGCTATCCGGTAACAACTGTCGCCCGTAAGAAAGTTGTTGCACCACCACCTCCGCTTTTACAGGCTAAAGCAGTTCCTCCTGCCATCCACCTTACCTTTGCAAAGCAGTCTGCTGCCGGTGAGGGGGCGACCAGCTTCAACATCTATCGTCGCCAGAAAGGCGAACCAGCCTCCCTGCTCCCCATCAATCCCCTCCCTCTAACTACAGCAGCGTGGGTTGACGAGATGCCTCAATACGGCAGAACCTACCTTTACACTGTAACAGCTGTTTCAACTGAAAACGGTCAGCAGGTCGAGTCTGCCCCATCCAATGAAGCAGAAATTCTTTTTACCATGGCTGAACTGGAATAGCTGTTATGGTGATATGTATTGCATGTCATCATGGCATGACATAAAATATATGGCAGGAGGTGTGCCATGAAAACTACTGCTGCACATAATTTCCACGTCCCCTTGCCTTCCGGAGTATACAGCCGTCTCAGATCAGAGGCGGAACGTCAACACAAACCTGCCACGCAGTTAGTGAAACAGGTGATAGAATACTGGCTTGAAGAGCAGGAAAAACTAGCTCTGCATGAAGAAATTGCCCGTTATGCCACAGAGGTTGCAGGCACCGGCGATGATCTGGACGAACAAATGGAGTGCGCAAGCCTCGAACATCTGAACAACAACGAGAAGCAGCCATGAAGAGGGGCGACATTTATTGGGCGATGCTTTCACCCCGTTCCGGTTCAGAACAAAGCGGCCGCCGACCGGTCATTATCCTTTCCCATGATGCCTTCAATCAGACCTCTGCCTGGCGTTCCATTATAGTTATTCCACTTTCGACTTCGGAAACGCAGGCTCGTCGCGGGCCAACTATAGTCGCACTGAATGCCGGTACGGGCGGTCTGCCTGGTAAGAGCAGCGCGATTTGTCACCAAATCACTACCCTTGACCGTGCCAAGCTGACAGAAAAAATCGGTGTCCTTCCTGCGGACATTATGGTCATGGTAGAGCAGGCGTTGTTTGCCGCTGTGGATATAAGAAGGTAACCGGAGAATCTTATGACCACCACCGAACTCGACTTTCAGACAAAGTTAATGTAGTCTCCCGCCAGAACAACAAGGATATGGGTATTACATGTCATGAAACTTACAATTATTCCCCTCGCCAAATCCATCAATAAGGCTTATCTCAAGCAAAGTCTCAGACGGGATCAGATCGAGCTGTTCAAGACAAATTTTTTCCGAATGTTCGAGCGCATCCGTAACGACGAGCACGAAGAGCACCTGAAAAATATCCTTTCCGATTTTCTCAAAGACACCTGGTACAAACAGAGCAACGAGATCAACACCAGCGGCAGGACTGATCTTGTAATCCACAACGGCAAGAGTTCGTCCGATACGGTCGGCGTACTGATCGAGGTCAAGCGACCCGGCAACAGCAGCGAAATGATTTCACCGGACAGACCCAATGCCAAGGTCCTGCATGAGCTTTTGCACTACTACATGCAGGAACGATACATCAAGGGCAATATGGAGGTCAGACGCCTTGTCGTCTGCAATATCCACGAGTGGTATATCTTTGATGCTTCGGACTTCGAGCGGCTCTTTTTCAACAATAGAAAGTTTGTCGAGAACTATCAGAAATGGAGTGAAGGACTTTTCAGTGGAGACAAGACGGACTGGTTGTACCGGGAGATACTGAAGCCTTTCGTCGAAAAAGAGCTGGACGAGCTTCCTTGCGTCTGCTTCGATCTGCGCGATTATGAGAAAACGATCCGCAATCAGGACAAGGTTGACGACCGGAAACTTATCAATCTATACAAAGTTCTCTCCTCGCCATACCTGCTTAAACAGCCCTTTGCCAATGACAGTAATTCACTGAACAAGGAGTTTTACACCGAACTGTTGCATATCATCGGTTTGGAAGAGGTGAAGGAGAAGGGGAAGAAACTGATCCGTCGCAAGCCTGAAGAGGCTCGTAATGACGCTTCCCTTCTGGAGAACACCTGCAACTTTCTCAAGACCAGGGGTCGGTTGGCGACACTTTCCAATCTTTCACAATACGGTGCCGATGCCGAAGAACAGTGCTTCAGTGTCGCTTTGGAACTCTGTATAACCTGGCTGAACCGCTTACTGTTCCTGAAACTGCTGGAAGGGCAACTTATCGGCTACCACAAGGGTGATATCAGTTATGCCTTCCTGAACAGCCGCCGCATCGGTGATTTTGACGAACTGAACGAACTCTTTTTCGAAGTGCTGGCAGTCAGGACAGATGAGCGGACTGCTTCAGTTCGCGCCAAGTTCGGCAACATCCCCTACCTGAACAGCTCCCTTTTTGAGGAGACCGATCTGGAGCGGGCTACGTTGAGAATTAACGAGCTGAAAAACCGGCTCGATCTACCGCTCCACAGCTCCACTGTTCTGAAAGCATCTCATGGCAAGCGGTCAACCGGGTGTAAAAGTACGCTCAACTATCTGTTCGAATTTCTCGACGCCTACGACTTCGGAGCGGAGGGGCGCGCGGAGATTCAGGAGCAGAACAAGAGCATCATCAATGCTTCGGTGCTGGGGTTGATTTTCGAGAAGATCAACGGTTACAAGGATGGCTCCTTCTTCACCCCTGGCTTCATCACCATGTACATCTGCCGCGAGACAATTCGCCGGGCAGTGATTCAGAAATTCAACGCAGCTTACAGCTGGAACTGTGGCGACTTTACCGGCTTGTACAACTGCATTGACAAGATCGGTATCAGAGAGGCAAATGAGGTCGTCAACAGCCTGAAGATCTGCGATCCGGCAGTCGGCTCAGGTCATTTCCTCGTTTCGGCCTTGAACGAGCTAATCGCGATCAAGGCCGATCTCGGTATCCTTGCAGACGAAGAGGGCAAAAGACTGCGAGGCTATGGCGTCAACATAGAAAATGACGAGTTGATCATTACTGTCGAAGACCAGGTCTTCACCTATAACTACAAGGATGCCGAGTCCCAGCGGGTGCAGGAAACCCTCTTCCACGAAAAAGAGACCATTATCGAGAATTGCCTATTTGGCGTAGATATCAACCCTAAATCAGTGGCCATCTGCCGCCTGCGGCTCTGGATCGAACTGCTGAAGAGCGCCTATTACCGGCGTCCCTCACACTCCGCCCTCTCCCAGGGGGAGAGGGAACTGGAAACCCTTCCAAACATCGACATAAACATCAAGTGCGGCAACTCTCTGGTCAGCAGGTTTGCGCTTAAGGGCGAAGCGAATGTGTACGCCACTGAGCGGCACAAACTGAAAGTACTGACCGACCGTTACCGGGAAAAGGTTTGGTTTTACAAAAAGGATGCGGCCAATAAATCAGAGCTACGTAAGGAGATTGCTGCCCTGAAGGATGAACTGCAACTATTTGCCGTGCCGACCGACCCTGACTTGATTGCACTCCGCAAGCTGAAAAATGGCCTCGATCAGATGGGGCTCGGTATGGTTAGGGAGGAAATTGAACAGTATCGCGCACTTGTGGCCAGTGAGGAGGAGTTGAAGCGAGCCGTTTCGGAAAAGCAGCGTACAGTCTATGCAAGTGCCTTCGAATGGCGATTCGAGTTTCCCGAAGTGCTGGATGATGCAGGGGAATTCAGCGGGTTTGACGCTATTCTTGGCAATCCGCCATATGGTGTATCACTGCAAAAAGATTTAAAGCCTTTTTATCAGACCTTTTCCATAAGAGGAGAAAGCTATGTGCTCTTTGTCGAAAAAGCTTTCGAGCTGCTGCGGGAGGGTGGACAGTTCTGCTACATCATGCCGGATACCTATCTCAATCTGAGTTTTACCGCCCCGCTGCGTAGCTTTCTGCTGAGGAATTCGAACTTGCAGGAGATCGTGGCTCTCCCAGCAAAGGTATTTGAGGAGGCGGTTGTAGACACAACTCTCCTTTTTGCTGCCAAGGCTAAAACATCAGATTCTTTCCACGCCGGAAAGGTTAGAATTAAAACTTTTGCCAAGCAGTCCAAAGAGATCGACATTGACACACCGGGTCGTCAAGAATCGTTTGAAATTCAACAATGGTTCGGGTCGGGAACGTTCAATCTTCAAGGGAATGCCGATATTGCAGCTCTGTTGGCCCGTCTGGATCAGACTTTCCGAAAGGTTAAAGCGATTGCTGATATGTTCTCTGGAATAAAGGGATATGAAGTTGGCAAGGGCATTCCCCCACAGACTGAGGAGGTCAGGACCACAAAGCCATTCACTGCCGCCTCTCGCTTGCATGACGCTTTTCTCCCTTTTTATGATGGCAAGCACGTGGGGCGTTATTGCCTGCTCTGGCAGGAGAATAACTGGCTTCACTATGGTCCATGGCTGGCAGCTCCACGTAATCCAGATAACTTTATTGGAGACAAAATCTTAATCCGCAAGATCGTCGGTGAAACACTTATCGCCACGTATGTGCCTGATACCTCCTACTGTAATACTCTTCTCCATGTGCTCAAGAGAAAACCGGAAGTGTCCCTGTCGTACCCCTACCTGCTTGGAATCCTCAATTCCCGATTCATTGGTTGGTATTTCAGAGCCAAATTCCAGATTTCAGCAGAGGACACCTTTCCTCAGATAATGATCAGTGACATTCAACAGTTTCCGATCCCTGAAGTGCCGGAAACCCAGCAAGACCCCATCATCGAACGCGTCCAGCAAATCCTTGCCGCTCCCGACAGCCCGGACGTTCCGCGCCTTGAAGCTGAAATTGATAAGCTGGTTTATGACCTGTATGGCTTGACCGAGGACGAGATTGCACTGGTGGAGGGGAAGCAATGAAAAAACAGCCCGATATCTCGCAGCGCTTAGAGCTCGGCGCTCTTGTTGCCGAATTGCGCACCATTATCCACTCCGCCCGCCGGACAGCCGCCACCACGATCAACACTCTTCAGGTGCTGACCAACTTTGAGATTGGCCGCCGAATTGTTGAACATGAACAGAAAGGGGAAAAGCGGGCGGAATACGGGAAAGAGCTACTTAAAGAACTTTCTGCGCAGTTGACAGAAGAGTTTGGCAAGGGTTTTTCTGTAAGCAATCTTCAGCTTATGCGGAAATTCTTCATTGAGAATCAGTCCCGAATTCAACAGAAGCCTTCTGTTAAATTACTGCCAACACCATTTGCCCAGAAGGCTTCCGGGCAATTAAAGAATACGGCAAATAGACAGGCAGCTTCTGAAAAATCTCCATTTACCATAAGTTGGTCACATTACGTTTTACTGCTTACCATCAAGAATCCAGAAGAACGGAGTTTTTACGAAATCGAGGCGACGAATGAAGGCTGGTCGCTGCCTGAATTGAAGCGGCAGGTTGCCTCCTCCCTCTATGAGCGTCTTGCTCTCAGCAGAGATAGTGATGGAATCCGCAAACTAGCCAAAAAAGGGCAGATACTCACAACTCCGGAAGAGATGCTCAAGGAACCGTATGTACTTGAATTTCTCGGTATAGACGAAAAATCCGGCTACTCCGAATCCGACTTGGAAACCGCTATCATTGACAAGCTCGAACAGTTTCTGCTTGAAATGGGGAAGGGCTTTCTATTTGAGGCTCGTCAGAAACGCTTCACTTTCGACGAAGAGCATTTCTTCGTTGATCTAGTTTTCTACAACCGACTGCTACGCTGCTATGTGATCATTGACCTCAAGCTCGACAAGCTCAGCCACCAGGATCTTGGTCAGATGCAGATGTATGTGAACTACTTTGACCGCTTTGTGAAAACTCCCGATGAAAACCCGACCATTGGCATACTGCTATGCAAAAGGAAAAAAGACGCGATAGTTGAACTCACCCTTCCTCGGGACGCGAATATCCATGCCAGGGAATATTCGTTGTATCTCCCGTCAAAAGAGCTACTACGGCAGAAACTGATTGACTGGATTGAGGGGAGTGATGAATACCCCCGAAGTTCAGCGAATCATTGATACTGCCCTCGGCGCTGGCCTGCTTCGTATGCGGAGGAAAAGCGAGAAAAATTTGATGACCGAAGGTAACCCATTAACTCCGAATATATCAAAAATGCGGAGTTAATGGGTTGAAAATATAATCTCTGAAATCTGGCGAATCATACGTTTGACCTACCATCCGCCACAAAGATTACGGTGGCAAACGCCGCCTTGCTCACCAGGCTCATTGACAGAGAGGATACGAACCCATCGTTAGCGCATTGGCGAACCATGCCGGGATTGGAAGTTTTTCCCACCTTGGAAATCACCGGTAAATTGGGCCGGTTCAACAGTTTGAGATCAAGCTTGCCGGAAGCTTTCTGGTACTGGTATCAGGCGAGCAGGCTGGGGTGATCTTAATGCCAAATTACAATTCGACAAACGGCAACAAAATCAAATCGCAAATAAAAAGGGCAACAGCAAAAGCTGCAGCCCTTTTTTTTATTTTTATGGTCGGGGCGAAAAGATTCGAACTTTCGGCCTCCTGCTCCCGAAGCAGGCGCGCTACCAGGCTGCGCTACGCCCCGACGACTTTTTTCTAGCACCTGCATGGAGTTCTTGTCAAGGGGAAAGAGATGGAGAGTTCGATCCCTTATTTTGGTTGAATACCTTGACAGTATACTATCTCGACCGGTACTATTTCTTTGAATTCCTTAAACTCAAAAGGGGCATAGACATATGAAACAGGCAGTCATAGTCGGTGGCGGAATATCCGGTCTGGCAACAGCATGGCTACTAAAGCAGCAGGCGCGGGCAACTGGAGTCGAGCTGGCAATAACCCTGCTGGAAAAGGAAGGGCGACTTGGCGGCAAGATATGGAGCATCAAGGATGATGGGTATCTGTGCGAATGGGGTCCGAACGGATTTCTTGACAGCAAACCACAGACTCTTGATCTTTGCCGGGAGCTGAAAGCTGACGACCAGCTTCTCCGAAGCAATGACAATGCCCGAAAGCGGTTCATATTTTCTGACCGGATATTGAACCGGCTGCCGGAAAACGGCCCCTCTTTCCTGAAGAGCACTCTCATCTCCTGGCCAGGCAAGCTGCGCCTGGCCATGGAACCTTTCATCCCGCAGTTCAAGGGGACAGAGGACGAAACTCTTGCAGCTTTCGGCAGAAGACGCCTTGGCGAAGAAGCGCTGAACAAGCTGATTGCGCCTATGGTTTCCGGCATCTTTGCCGGCGATCCGGAAACCATGTCGCTTAAATCATGTTTTCCCCGCATAGCTGAGCTGGAGGCTGAATACGGCGGGCTGATCAAAGCAATGCTCAGACTGGCAAAAAAGAAGAAGGCCGAGATTGCTGCCGGAAAGGCAGTTGCTACTGCTGCCGGGCCGGCTGGCGTTCTGACATCGTTTCGGGACGGCATTCAGACCCTTACCGATATTCTGGCAAAAGAGCTGGGGGTAGATGTAATCAGGTCGGGTGAAGAAGTTGTGCGGGTCAGCAGGGGGGATTCAACCCCTTACCGGGTTGTAACTGTGAGGGGAGAAATTTGTGCTGATGCCGTGCTTCTGGCAACACCGGCATATGCCACTGCTGACTTTCTTGAGGAACTTGACTCAGGATTGAGCGTCACTCTTCGTCAGATACCGTACGCTTCCATGACAGTGGCCTGTTTTGGTTATGAAAAGGAGAGGATCGAATATGATCTCGGAGGATTTGGTTATCTGATTCCAAAGCAGGAGAAGCTTAATACTCTCGGCACGCTTTGGGATTCAAGCATCTTTGAAAACCGGGCACCATCAGGAAAAATTCTGCTCAGAAGCATGATGGGTGGAGCCTGTTTTCCACAGTTTATAAATCTCTCGGACGCAGAGGTTGAAAAACGGGTAAGAGACGATCTTGAAAAAACCATGGGGATCACTTCGCCACCCACCTTTATCCGCATTTTCCGCCACGAAAAAGCAATCCCGCAGTACACTGTCGGCCACAGTAAACGCCTGGACGCCATTGGTGAGCGGCTTGCCAGCCATCCGGGGCTGATCCTGACCGGCAACTCCTATCGCGGCATCGGGTTAAACGACTGCGTTGCTGCTGCACACCAGGCCGCCACAGAAGCAATGGCCTGTCTTGCTTAAGGCTGAAAAGATATCCCTCAGCCCCCTTTCTCACTCCAGCTGCTCATGATCCTGTGGTCACGACCCAAGAGCTCCCTTGCCTCAAGCATGGCTGCTGCATAATCTTCCGTGCAGTTGCGGAGTATCTCATTCGGCTTGCCATCTGCGTCCCATGGCCAACCGGTTCGTACCAGTACCTGCATGACTCTCTCAAGCTCAAACGTTCGATGGCGCAGAACCGACAGTTCAGCACCTGCTATCTTTGCCTGTAGCATCTCCTGATTGTCGTCGAATCTGATCCCAATGAGATAGTTGCCGTTACCAAGAGGATCAGCACGAACAACCTTTCCCCAGGCAGGAACCGGAAGATCATCAAGATCTATCTCCATCTCCATTACTGTCCCGACAGCCAGCTCCTTGTAGACCTCCATACCTACTCCCGAAGGGCTGATATCGACAGTTCGCCCCAGTGAAATCGGGGTGCGTGACGGCCCGTCGCCCTTTGGAAGATAGGCGATCATGAAAAGCTTCTGCACCCTGGGATTGCCCCTTTTCTCCTCGTTGACGTTCCGACTGTTTTCCATGGCACCTCCTGGTGTCTATCTTTAACTGACGAATCGGTAACACCCTGCTAGTTAAGCACTGCTTCAGCTTTTTCCAGCTCTTCCAGCCTGGCAACAACCCCTTCACGTTTCAGGTTTTTGCGATAATTTTTCTGGTGCTTTTTCAGTAAATTGCCAAGGTAGGCTATATTATGGTTCACGGCCTCCTTGTAGAGATCCCGGTCAATCTGCCAGCGCACCCGGAAATGATGCTGCATGTACTGCTGAACATTTGACAGTGTATGCAGCAATCGCGTCTGCATCAAGTCATAAAAGCCGATTGTCTTTACGAGCAGCTCATGCTCGCTGTCGTAACCGAGAAGATGAGCCTCCTGAAACTCCCGGTAAAGAAAAAGCAGCTTTTCCAGATAGAGTCGGTCAGCAATCTGCCCGAGGAAATCGGCAGTTGCCACAAACTTGCCAAGCATGGCTCTGGTCGGCGATGAAAATGAGATCTGTTCAAAATCAACGCTGAGGGAGGTGCCCAGGATAAGGCTTCTGCAAAGAGCACTCTCTGCTGACCCGATACCGTGATTTCTGCTGTACTCCTCCATGAAGTCGATGCTGCGGGTTACATGAGTCTGGGTATATTTCCCCCCGGTTCCATCCCGGTCACCCTCTTTCTGAATATAACCGGTATCGTGCATGAGTGCACTGATCAGAGCAATATTCATCTCATCCCTATTGATAGTTACTCCGGCAACATGAGCGCCGTGCATCAACCTGGCAAGAGCAAGAAGCACATCTGTAACATGACGCAAATCGTGGTAATGGGTATTACAGCGGCGATAGCCCCGGTAATTGCCTCGATACAGGGCGCAGATATGGCGAAAGACATTTTCTACGGGGGTTGTGTCCAGATATTTGTCTGTCAGTTTCATTATCTGCAGAACTTCTGCAAATACCTGCTCAGGGGAGGACATCTCAACAAGGTCTGCATAGAGAACTTTTTTCCTTGTTATCATCGTTTCAAGCCCCTTTAACCGAAGTTATATCTCTTGAAAGACATCAGTTGAATGATTAATAGCCGCCCACCTTTGATAGCAGACCCTGTAGAGTGTTACAAGGATTTTTCCGTCTGCCGGGAAAAAAAGTACATTCTGAAATTTGTCTTGATAATTAGCCTGTTGCCAGTATAAATGATTATTTGATAACAGCCTTGAAATATTATGGAGATTGTTCTTATGAGCTCTGACTTCAAGCCGCGAAAGGTTTATATTGCGGCATCATGGATGGCTCCGGTTGGACGTTATAATGGAAAGGAGCGGGAGAGCCTCTCTTTTTTGCAGATGGCGGGCAAAGTCTCCGAGGTTTTCACTGAAACGAACATAAAGCTCCGCGATATTGAAGCAGTTGTTGTCGGCTGCCAGAATCCGGTCGCCTTTTCAGGCGTTGATAATACTGCCGCCAAGATAGCCGGTGTGCTTGGCATCTCGGGAGCTACTTCGGTTCTTATCGATACGGCCTCATCATCCGGAGCATCCGCCTTTGAAAATGGTTATCTCCAGATCGCCTCAGGTCGCTGTGATCATGTGCTTGCCATCGGCATTCAGAAGATGAGTGACGCCAATACCCTCAATGCCACCCGTATTGTTGCCGGTGTAATTGACCGGGATGAAGCCGAGTACGGCCTCTCCATGCCTGCCTGCGGCGCTCTGGTTGCAAGTTCACTAATACAGCGCCTCAAGTTGTCACCTGATGAGTGGACTGCCTTTTCTGCACTCCTTACAGAGCGCGCGCATCGCTTTGCCGCAAGAAACCCGGAAGCTCATCTTGGTTATGAGATTCCACTGGAAGAGTACTACCGCCAGATTGTCGACAACAGAAACTACGTCTACTGGTCACCTCTCCGACTGCACGATTTTTGTCCCATGTCAGACGGCGTAGCGGCAGTAATCCTGACATCAAAACCTCATGAGGTTCTTGTAGCAGGGGTTGGAAGCGCAACCGATATTCCGACCATTGCCGATCGCCACTATTTTCACTCCTTTCCAGCAACTGTAAGAGCTGCTGCAGTTGCCTACGGCATGGCCGGAGTCAAGGATATCCGCTCTTTTGCCGGGAAAATGCATGTCAATATGCACGATCCGTTCAATGGCTTTGGGCCGGTAAACATGGTAGACCTCGGCCTCTTCCCGCGTACTGAACTTATCAGATCCCTTCTGGATGACTCCCTGACCGGGGAAACGGGGCGCTTCCCTACAAACCTTACCGGTGGGCTGAAAGGGCGGGGGCATCCGCTTGGTGCCACAGGGATGATCCAGGTAGTTGAAAATCACCGGCTGCTTGTCCAAAACCGTTTCACTGCCGGGCTCTCCCACTCGATAGGCGGGCCGATCAACAATAATGTCGTGATCCTTCTCGAAAGGGCGGATAATCACAAAAAACGATCTCCTAAAATGTACAAACCCTGGGGTCTTCCCAGGTTGAGCCATCTAAAACCGACCGATATCACTCTTAACTCCCTTCTTGCCAATGGTTCACTTGAAGGGAATTTTGTAACTGCCACAACGAGATTTGACCATAAAAGCGCTCTTCCGTTAAACTCCATCCTTCTTGTATCCTGCAAGCACGGCCAGAACAGCTACACTTTCCTGTTTGGAGTAAGTGGTGAACACCACCAGCAGATCTGCTCACTAATCAAGGGGGACAGGATAAGTCTCGAAATGATCGGTTCAGATATCATGGTCAACAAAATACCGGTCAGAAGATTCTACGAGCGGACCATGCATGGTCTTGTTGAACTGGCTGGTTCCGGATTGAAACGTCTTGCAGGCGCCTCACGAAAACAGGCCAGTTAACCTGCTGATAATATTAAAGTTATTTTCCATGACTTTCTCCGTTTAATTGCAATTAAATCATTTTACAAACGCAGTCAAATATTTTAAAGTGTTTCACCCTTCCTTGGAGATTCACTATGGAACAGCTGAAACTTACCCCTCTCAACTCTATCCACCGATCCTTGAATGCTCTTATGGCTCCTTTTGGCGGATGGGATATGCCTATCCAGTATGAAGGGATCATTGCAGAGCACTCCTGCTGCCGTACCCAGGCAGCCCTGTTTGATATCTGTCATATGGGGGAGTTCATTTTTGAGGGGGATATTGTCCGGGACGGGCTTGAAGATATCTTCACCTTTTCCGTCCGGACTATCCCGATTGGACGGTCGCGTTACGGGTTTCTGCTTAACAGTAAAGGTGGCATCATTGACGATCTCATAGTTTTCCGCCTGGCTGAGAACCGGGTTATGATTGTAGTCAACGCAGCTACTGCAAACCACGATTTTGAAGTAATCAACCAAAGACTTCTTTCCGGCTCCCTCATAAATATAACTGCAGAGACTGCAAAGCTTGATCTTCAGGGGCCACTGGCACGGGATGTACTGGGCGGTTTCTTTGATTCTTCCATAACCAAGATCCCTTACTTCAACTTCATAACTACAACTGTGATGGGGTGCGAAGCTATAGTGAGCCGTACAGGCTACACAGGAGAGCTGGGGTTTGAAATCTTCCTTCCGTCTGATCATGTTGTTGGTCTTTGGGAGCTGTTGATGACCGACAGACGTGTCAAACCTGCAGGGCTCGGAGCACGTGACCTGCTCCGGCTGGAAGTAGGCTACAGCCTCTACGGCAATGATCTGGATGATACAGTTACCCCTCTTGAAGCAGGTCTTGACAGTTTTGTCAATTTCAACAAGGAGTTTATTGGCAAAGAGGCTCTTTTGCAGCAGAAGGAGAGTGGCCTTGCCCGTGAAAAGATTGCTTTCAGAGCAAACTCCCGGCGCTCGCCACGCCACGACTACAGCATATGTAGCAACGGTGAGCGGGTTGGAGTTGTTACCAGCGGTGCCTTTTCGCCAATGCTTGAGTCCGGAATCGGCATAGGTTTTGTCAAGCCCGGCTTTTCAACGCCAGGCACTCCTCTATCCATCTGCAACGACAAGGTAGAGATACCGGCAAATGTCTGCAAGCTGCCGTTTTACACCAGCGGTTCGTTAAAAACTTAATAATTCAGGTCAAACTCCGGAGGTAAAATCATATGGGCATCTTTTTCAGCAAGGAACATGAATGGGTCAAAGTAATAGGCACAACTGCAACTGTCGGTATCAGCGAGCATGCTGCGCACGAGTTGGGAGACATTACCTTTGTAGAGCTGCCGCAGGTCGGTAAATCCGTTAAACAGTTTGGTGCGCTTGCTGCCATAGAATCAGTAAAGGCTGCAAGTGATATCTACGCTCCGGTTTCCGGCAAGGTGACTGCTATCAACGAAACACTTGAAAGCACCCCTGAAGTTGTCAATGAATCGGCAGAAGAGGGGGGCTGGATCTGTGTAATCGACATGACAGATCTTGAAGAGTTAAAAAGCCTGATGAGCAGGGAAACGTACAATGAGTATCTCAAAACCCTGTGACCAGGTTTAACCTACTCCCTGTAAAGGAAATAATATGAGCTACTGTCCCAATACCTCTGGTGAGCAGCAGGAAATGCTTGACGCGATAGGTGTAAAAAGCATTGCAGATCTTTTTGAAACGATCCCGCAACATCTGAGAGCCGAATCATTCAACCTCCCTCAAGGGATGTCGGAATTCGAGATGCTCGACCGTATGAGAACTGTTGCCGAGAAGAATACCAAGGGGCTTCTTCACTTTATCGGTGGCGGTGCCTACGATCATATAATTCCGACTGCGGTAGATCATCTTGCCAACAGATCCGAGTTCTATACCGCCTACACCCCCTATCAGCCGGAGTGCTCCCAGGGGACGCTACAGGCTCTTTTTGAATATCAGAGCGCAATTTGCCGTCTTACAGGGATGGAGGTTTCCAACGCCTCTCTCTACGACGGCGGGACTGCGCTGGCAGAAGCAGCGCTTATGGCCATCAGGATTACCGGAAAAAACAGACTCCTGGTGGATGGAAGCGTAAACCCTTTCCACCGTCGGGTTATGGCGACTTATCTGGCAAATCTTGATGTCGATATCATTACCATTCTGCCTGCCGATACTTCTGCTGACCGCAATGCCTTCTTGGCGGCAGTTGACGACCAGTGCGCAGCCCTGATTTTGCAGACACCGAACTTTTTCGGCACAATTGAAGATCTCTCAGATCTTTCAACCCTTGCTCACTCAAAAGGGGCTCTACTGATAGCTTCAACCTACCCGATCGCACTTGGTCTCATTAATACTCCTGCTGCCATGGGTGCGGATATCGCCACAGGAGACGGCCAGTGTCTGGGCAATCCGCTCTCTTTTGGCGGACCGGCTTTCGGCTTTATTGCCACTATTAAAAAATATATCCGCAACCTTCCGGGGAGAATTATTGGCGAAACAGTTGACAAGGAGAATCGCCGGGGTTTCGTGCTGACCCTCCAGGCAAGGGAGCAGCATATCAAACGCCACAAGGCAACCTCGAATATCTGTAGCAACCAGAGCCTCTGCGCTTTGAGAGGGCTGATTTTCCTCTCTCTTTTGGGCAGGGAAGGGCTTGTTGACCTTGCCAGACTAAACCGGGACAAGTCAGAATATGCCAAGGAGCTGCTGTCAGGTATCAATGGCGTATCCCTTCAGAGTACCGGAGAAACATTCAACGAGTTCGTAATACGTCTTCCCAAACCGGCAGATGAAATTGTCAAGCGCCTCCTCTCCAGAGGGATTGCAGCCGGTATTCCACTTGGCGAATATTATGGCGGCATGGATAACTCGCTTCTAGTAACTGTTACAGAAAAAAGGAGCCGGGCCGAGATAGAACGGCTGGCCGGAAAAATCGAGCTTGAGCTGAACTCTTTTCAATTTTGAACCTAAAAGGAGCATCTCCTATGCAACTTATATATGAGCAGTCCGTAGCAGGCCGACGTGGAGTCAGGCTGCCGTCAAGCGATGTACCTGTGGCAACGCCTCTTTCCGCATCTCTTTGCCGCATTGAGAGCGCTCCGCTTCCCGAGATGTCAGAGCTTGATATAGTGCGCCATTTTACCAGACTTTCCCGGCGCAATTTCTCGGTTGATACCAATTTTTACCCTCTTGGCTCCTGCACCATGAAGTATAACGTGAAAGCGCTCGAAACCGCTGCTGCCCTGCTGGCTCCCTTTCATCCGGTTACACCCCTTCTGCCTGGAGGAGAGGCGCATGCGCAAGGGTGCCTTGGTATGCTGTACGATCTGGGAAAATCGCTTGCAGAGATCACCGGCATGGATGAAGTTACCACCCAGCCACTTGCCGGAGCACATGGAGAGATGACCGGCATGCTGATCGTTGCTGCCTATCACAAGGCAAAGGGGAGCAAGAAAAAGTACGTCATAGTCCCTGACTCCTCGCACGGAACCAATCCGGCATCTGCTGCCATGGTAGGCTATGAAATTATCACCATACCGACCGCACCGTATGGAGATATGGATCTGGAACTGTTCAAGGCTGCCCTGAATGACGAAACCGCTGCCGTCATGATGACCTGCCCGAACACCCTTGGACTTTTCAACCCTCATATAAAGGAGATTTGCGATCTTGCCCACGAAGTCGATGCCCTGGTCTACTATGACGGCGCAAACCTGAACGCCATCATGGGAAAGGTAAGGCCAGGCGATGTCGGTTTCGACGTCATCCATGTCAACCTGCATAAGACTTTCGGAACACCGCACGGCTCAGGCGGTCCCGGAAGCGGCCCCGTAGGGGTGAAAAAGGAGCTTGTCCCTTTCCTTCCGGCTCCACGCATTGTCAAGACTGCCAAAGGGAGTTTTGCCATAGAGTTCGAGAATCCTCAAAGCGTCGGCCGGACAGCCAACTTCTTCGGCAACTTTGGAGTTATGGCCAAAGCCTGGGCATATATTCTGATGCTTGGGAAAGAGGGGCTTACAGAGGTCAGCGAGCAGGCCGTCCTGAATGCAAACTACATCATGAGCCAGCTGAAAAACGACTATGAACTACCTTATGACCAGACCTGCATGCATGAATGCGTTTTTTCCGCCAGTCGCCAGCTGGAAAACGATGTTCACGCCATTGATATTGCCAAGTATCTGATTGACAAGGGGTACCACCCGCCAACAGTCTACTTCCCGCTGATTGTCAAGGAAGCAATCATGATCGAGCCGACTGAAACCGAGAGCAAGGCAACTCTCGACGAATTCATCAAGGTGATGAAAGAGGCTGCTCTTATGGCAAAAACCAATCCCGAACTACTAAGGCAGGCACCAGTCACCATGCCGATCTCACGACTGGATGAAACCAAGGCAGCAAGAGAGCAAAACGTCTGCTGCCCGGTTTAATCCTAACCCGGATAAACCGGAACCAAAATATTTCTCACAGAGGCACGAAGGCACGGAGTAAGTCACATAATGTAAATCATTTTTTGCTGTACCCAAATTCCTTGTAGACTGGTCTTCTCCGTGTTCTCTGTGTCTCCGTGAGAGCAAGCTTTTCTGTTTCATGAATTAAATCGGAAAATGTGCAAATTCCCGCTAGTCTCTTTATTGGCAGGTCTTTACAGACGTCATAAAATATTTTTCTTGCCACTTCTGCACGAATTTCAGACGTTAGTTACTAACTATCTGTAATGTTTATCTCCGTATCTCTGTGGCAAATGCTTTTTATAGGTTAATTTTTACAGGTTAAATTAGTTCACTCTTTTTTGAGTGGCTGAATCTCAACTAATGGTTTCGGGGTGTTAGCTCCTGTCGGCACTGGAACAGAAAATGGATTGGAAAATAGCGGATTCAACCCGATATATGCAAATCCCGGAAGCCCCGGGAACGGCAACTCTGGTTTTCTGGCATTCAGGAGCTCTTTCAAGGGGACTTCAGTTTTTGTCTTTCCGGAAAAAGGGTTCAACTCTATCGGTTTTGATACAACCTGACTGAGCTGGGCTTTTTTCATGACCTCCTGATACTCTTTCATGGCCAGTGCGTTCTTCTTTTTCCACTCCCTGTAATCAGCCAGCATCTTTACTGCCGCCTGATTACCGGTTTTGGCAGCCCTGTCAAGATGGAACTCCCCCTTTTTTTCGTCAAGTTTGAGATCCTTTCCGCTCAGATATAGCCTGGCAAGCGCCAGATCTGCCTGCGGCTCCCCCTTTTTTGCAGCTGAATCAAGCAGTGCCACTGCTTTTTTCTGATTCTTCTTTACCCCTTTACCTTCCAGATACAGTAGTGCCAGATTGGTCTGCGCCTGCATTATCCCGGCATCTGCGGCACTCTGATAGAGCTGTGCTGCTTCTTTGAGTTCACTGGCAGTCGCATCTTTTTTGGTGTGCAAGGCAAGCGCCCGGTTATACTCGTCAATACCTTTCGGAGGGCGAATATTCTGCCCAGGAACAGGGCTTCCGTATCTTCTGTACTGCTTTACCAGCTCCCTGAACTCCTCCGGAGTCGGGGTACGTGTCTCTGCGGCATGGAGCATGCCCGGGCTCATGGCAAAAAGCACTGCTGCAATTGTCAAAACAGTTTTGATGCCTTTTGACATGATAATCTCCTTCAGGTTAATTTCGATTACGAGTCAGCGTTGTCCGGTTAGGTTTTTGCATTTAGCCTCCCCTCCCTTGACGGGAGGGGATTGAGGGGTGGGTGAAGCTGCCATTAGCCTCAAACATGGCAAATTCCCCCACCCCCTGACCCCCTCCCGCCAGGGGAGGGGGACTTTTAAGGCAACTTGATTACGAGTCTATCTTTGAAGGTATTTTGCACCATAATCAACTTTCAGTTCCAGAAGAAAATTCCGGTTCAGCTGATTATCTCCATGTACAGTAAATCGCTGCGAAATTCGGAGCCCAAAGCATTTTGTCGGAAAAAACAATCATTGTCGGAATACTTTACACTGATATTCCTGATATCTTTGATTTTCAGGCTTTGCTGAAGTGGGCGACAAATCACAATCCTTTATAAATCGTATAATTAGATCGAACAAATTGATATTGAACACAGCATTGCTCATGCGGTACTAATATTGCATTCTCTCTTTCTACTCAACACATGCATTATGTATATTGCTCAAGTCCTGGATAAAAAGCAGCCTTCAAGGAGCGGCAGATGAAAAAAACAGTTGTATTTTTAGTTCTACTTTCAGCCATGATTCTCTCAGTTGCCGGATCGGCTAATGCTCTTTCCATAACCTATTCGACCGGTTACGGCTCTGCGCCATACGGCCCTCTGGTTCAGCCTGACTGGGCTACCACCCTTAATCTCCCCAAATTTGATCCGGTTCTTGGGACTCTTACAGGTATTACGATCACGAACTACGGGGAGATTCTCGGATCTATCGGTGTAGAGAACAAACATTTGACATTGGCCAGAACCATAAATGCAACACTGTCAGCTACTCTTGATGTTACCCTGCCGGGGGCTCTGGGCACGCTCAGTACTGCTCCTATAAGTGCGCAAACCTTCACTCTCCTCCCGAAATATGACGGCACTGTCGATTATGGCGGCACATCAGGGAGCACTCGAACGAATCTGTCAGATCTCGACTCTGCATTTTATATTGTAGATCCGGGTGATCTGGCTCTGTTTACAGGTGCGGGCAACCTTAGCTATGATGTTTATGCAGCAGACAACTCCTTTGCTTCCGGAGGAGGGAGTACTGCTTCCAATTTTTCCAATCTGGCCGGAATTCTTCTGGATATCAAATATGACTATATCCCTGCGCCTGTTCCGGAACCTGGAACGATACTCATGCTCGGAAGCGGACTATTGGCCTTTGGAGCACGCAGGTTTTCCAAATTCAGAAAAAAGGTCTGATTCGATAATTTCAAAGAGCTCAGCTTCACTCTAAAGGCGACCAATTGGTCGCCTTTGCTGTTTCTGTCTGTGCTCAAAGCAGCCCGATGTGAAGATCCCGCCGGTGATACCGCCAGGCGAAAGCTGCTGCCCGCAGATACCAGTCAATGACAAACACCCCCCATACTGCATATAGCGACAGATGTAGAATGTCTGCTGCAATCCATGCCAGAAGCACCCTTACCCCCCACATTGTGAGCAGGGTTGTGATAAAGACGTAAAATGTATCTCCTGTGCCGCGCAGGCTTCCTGCATAGACAAAAGAAAGCGCCAGCGGTATCTGGGCCAGTGCAACAAGGCGCAGAAAGACTACCCCCTCCCGGATCACTTCGGGATCAGAGGTAAAGAGCCTCATAAGAGTTTCCGGAAATAGCAGAAACAGGAGCGCCATCCCCCCCATGACGAAAATCGCCATCCGCATCGCTTCCTGATGACCGATCCTGGCCTGACGGTATTTCCGGGCTCCCAGCGACTGTCCCATAAGTGTGGCAGCCGCAATACCCATCCCTGCACCAGGCATGAAAGAGAGCGATTCGATGGAGAGCCCTACCTGGTGCGCTGCATAGGCGACTGTTCCAAAGCCGAGTATGAACCTGGAGTAGAGCATCTGCCCTGACTGTTGCGCCAATCTCTCAAGCGCCACAGGGTAGCCGACCTGCCAGATCTTTTGCCATAGCTCTCTGTCCGGTCTGCCGAATCTGAACACGCCAAGCCTTGCTGCCTGGAACAGCAGATAGAAAAAACCGACCCCTTCGGAAATGTTGATTGCATAGGCAGCGCCGATAACGCCGAGAGCAGGAAATCCGAGTTTGCCATAAATGAGCAGCCAGGCAAGAATGACATGGAGAATATTGACCAGAATAATAGCGGTCATTGGAGTCCGGGTGTTCCCTCTGCCGTGGAGTATGGCAGAGAGAAGATTCAGCCCGGCGGTAAATCCGAAATAGAGGAATACAAGCCGTATATACTCCCCTGCATGACTCATTACATCCGGCCTTGCCCCCATGAAGAGAGCTACCCGGCTCCCCAGGCTGCTTCCAAGGAGAGTGACAGCCAGAATCATTACAGTGGATGCCAACATGGCGACAAAGGCGGCTCTGCGCGCATCTTCACGGCGACCCGCGCCCCAGAGATGGGCAATCACTACTGTCGTGCCGGTGGAAAGCCCCCAGAATATGGTCATTGCGCCAAAAATAAGGAACTGGCCAAGTCCGACAGCTGCGATTGCCGCTGCACCGACCCCACCGACCATGAAAATATCTATGATAGAGACAAGTCTTTGGAAAAGAGAAGAGAGGAGAACCGGCAGCGAGAGATTGACGACCCGGCGGCGGATGGAGATCCGTTTCGCCGGGTTGCCAAGGAACAGATTATGGAGGGAGCGGATGATTCTCTTCAAAGTTTCAACTGTCTTTCTTAAGTTCCAGCTCTTCTTCCAGGCTGAGCACAAAATTCTTTGCCCGTCCTGATGGGGCGATCATGCCATAAACCATGGCTTCTCTGAGCTCTGGTTCAGTTGCTCCTGCCCCCTTCGCGACCGCGAAGTGTTTTTTGAGTCAGGTGGGGCAACCTACAGCAACAGCGCAGCCGACCCGGATCAGCTCTCTGGTTCTGGTGTCCAGAACCTCTTCATAGTCAAAATCAAGAAATTTTTTCCGTATCTGCATGGAAGTCTCCTCCTGAATATGTTTCAGATAATTTACTACATCACTGCTGCAAAGGGAACATAATCTGATTTAAGATATACAGCGGCCTTTTCTTTCTTGACAAGTTTTTCAGGATCCTTCTAATCTGACATCTTCAAAATGGGAGAACATCATGGAGCAGAAAATTTTCACCCTTGAAATGGCGGTACGCGATTATGAATGTGATCTGCAGGGGGTTGTAAACAATGCTGTCTACCAGAACTATCTTGAGCATGCCCGGCATGAATATCTGAAGAGCATAGGCATAGACTTTGCCGCGCTGGCAGCCCAAAAGATCAATCTGGTAGTTGTCCGCGCAGAGCTTGATTACAAACTTCCACTTACCAGTGGCGACCGTTTTCTGGTCGAGGTCATTTCCGAACGACTATCACCGGTGCGGATCGGTTTCCGTCAGCAGATTCTCCGTCTTCCTGATCGCCGCGAAGTTGTAAAGGCTTTGGTTATCGGCACAGCGCTTAATGCCAGAGGGAGACCTCAGTTGCCGGAAGAGCTGGGGAGGCTGCTGGCCGGGAAATGACTCTGAAAACGGAAGTTCAGTATATGAACTTGAACGCTCCGGGCTTCATCTGCTGGCTACTCCCGACGCGACAATCTTCAGGAGAGAGCTTCTCAGCCCAGGCCCGGTAGGCAAACATCGGAACCGGATTCATGACGCAGGCCGGATTTTCATAGGGGTGGCCGAAATGAAAAATCTGATGTCCAAGTTCATGAGCCGCTCCTACCCCGGCCAGTCTTGCTGCTTCAGCAGGGGTAAAAGTTTCACCATCCCGCATCTCCCGCACCCATGGATCGTCCGTGGTAAAGGCGAAAGTGCTCCAGACAGAGTATGAGCCGAAGCGGGAGAGGCGACTGTAGGTTGTTATACCGTTATTGTAGCCACCCCTGATCGAGGTGTGTACAGAAGGGTCAACAGCCTCTACGCTCGCAAGAATCTGATTGGTAATCACCAGTTCATAAGGGAGCTCGCCGTATCCGAGCAGGTTCCAGATACTGTATTCGTTATAAGGGGATCCGTCGATAACCGGATTTTTGTCAAGGGCGGGAATCGTCTGCCAGTGCCTGATTCTCTCCAGCTGAACCTCAACAAGAGCTCTGCCGAGCTCTTCATAACTCTCCTCGCGGAGTTCTCTCATGTAAGGCCGGACATATGCAAGCATCGGCAGCAGTGCATTCCCCTCTTCTTTCAGCGCCTGCCCAAAGGCTCTGGACAGTGTTGCCGGATCACCATTGCCGTTTTTGAAGTCGTAAATCTGCTCTGCCGCCTCGCTTTCCCTTTCCGAAGGGATTAATCTGAAGAGGGCTTCGATATCTATCTCGGTGATAGAAGAAAACCTGAGTTCCAGACCAAAATGATGGCGGAATGTCTCTCGTGCTGCATTGAGCAGAACCTGAAGCTGACCTTCGTTCATCCTCGGCAAGCGGGGATTTGTCACATGCGCCACCCTGAGCTCGATTGGCCCGGCCGGAAGCTTTGGCAAAGGCACCATCTTCTGTGACTGCATCATGCTGCAGCCAACAAGCAGATGAACTGTTCCAAGCAGAAAAGAGCAGCGTATTATCAGCTTCAGGATTGAAATGGTCGACTGCATGTTCATGCTCCAACCGTAATATCAGCCTGCCTTTAAATATTATCAGATTTTACCTTTTTGATAATGATCCCCTGATAAAATTCCGGCAAACTTGTCTTCTGTTTTTTCCAGAAAAGCAGCAATCAGGGTTATCGCTTCCTCTTTCAGATCTTCCAGGATATAGTGCCCGCCATCTCTCCATGAATGCACCTCTGCTGCGGGAAAGCGGCGCTCCCATTCAGCCAGAAAATGCCGGTCAAAGACAAAATCCTTCTCCCCCCAGAGAATCAGCATCGGCAACTGCCTGAACTGCTCCAGACCCTCGGCTGTCTTGCAGACAATCTCGTATCCACGGTCACCTGGAATGAGCGGAATATCCTGCACAAAGCGAAGAGTAGCGATTCTGTTCTGCCATGAATCGTATGGGAGGCAGTAAAGTCTGCGCAGTCTGGCTGAGAGTGGATTCAGTTTGCAGCCAACCAGTGCCGCCCCTTTGGCAAATGCATTGAAACCCCGGATCAAAAGAGCTCCAAGAGCAGTATTGCGACATATCCTTAGTGCCAGAGGGAAAGGCTTTAGCTCTGGAAGGGGGAAGGCGGCAGTATTGAGAATAACCAGTCGGGCAATCCTTTCCGGATGACGGACAGCCCAGGTCATGCCGATCATCCCCCCCCAGTCGTGTACAACAAGCGTAATCTTCCCTTCAGGAACAAGGGTGTCAAGAAGACGTTCCAGATCAGCGACACGGCGTGAAAGTGTATAGTCGTACCTGTCATCAGCAGGTTTGTCGGAAAAACCGCAACCTATATGATCCGGGACAATGCAGCGATGATGACTGCTTAGCCCCTTAACCAGATTGCGGTAGTAGAAAGACCAGGAGGGGTTTCCGTGAACCATGAGAACTGGCGATCCGGAACCCTCGTCCAGATAATGGTATTTCAGCCCGTCCAGATCAAGGTATCTGCTCGTGAACGGGTATTCTGTTGTCAGATCTTCGGTATGTTTCAGAATTATGCTCCTGTTACGTTAAATAGGAAGCAGAGACCTTTTTGAGATAGCTTTTAGATTGCTGTTGTTTTGTTTATACCCGAAAATCCAGAGCGATGTCAGATTTGTGATGATAACAAGGCGGCAAGGAGCCGGTGACCGAGGCGTAGCAGCGCTAGGTTGCGGTTGACGGCGACGAGCCAACGCCGTTAGCGCACAAATGTGGCATCGCACATTTTCACCACTTTACTCCGAGCATGAGGCAATTAAGCCCGCTCCCAATCCCAAGTAGCCCCACCCGCTCGCCCGGAAGGATCTCCTCCCGCTCCTCGGCAATAGCCAGAGTCAGTGGAAGAGAGACCGTCCCCATATTTCCAAGGTACTCAAAGGTAGTAAAATCCTTGTCCGCAGAGATCCCCAATGTTTTCAGAATGGCACTCTGATGGGCAGAGCCTACCTGGTGACAGATCACCCGGTCAACATCTGTAGTCTGCCATCCAAGCTGTGGCAAAAACGCAGCCCAGGTGCGCCGCCCCAGCTCTACACCGAAATTCATCACATTCACCGCATCGGTTGACATCTTCTGGGAGTATCCCCCTGTACTGTCCGGGACAACCCCCCACAGGCAGAGATTGTGGTGCTGAGGTGCTGCCTTTGCTATCCCGCCGAGGAGCTGGTGCCCTTTCCCCTTGCCAACAGTGCCATCGGTCAACAGTACGGCAACCGCCCCGGAGCCACCGGTAAGGGTCGCAACAGCCGAAGCAAACTGCTCCATGCTCTTTTCGGCAAGCATCCGGCTTATCATTATATCGTTAATCTCCCGCGCACTCTCG
>JANNRW010000095.1:0-1900 GCA_031401815.1 Geobacteraceae bacterium
CTACCAGCAGCTTCAGGCGCTTATGAACTGCACCCGCAGAAGCCTGATCCCGGACAATCTTCTTCCGCCAGACAAGTCGCCCGAGGATGCAAGACGGGAATGGTCAAAACGCATCACCCAGCTCGAGATGATGGGAGTCCGCTAGACTTGCATGGCGGAAGTCCTTCCGCACAAGCAAATCTACAAGTCTCAGTATAAGGAATTACATGCAAATTATAGAGATAAATTCAAAATATTTTTGTAGTATGTCCATTTTTATTTGCCTGGCTCTGATTGTCCCAATATGTACTCTCCATGGGGAGACTCCGGAATCAAACTTCGATAAATATAAGGGAATCCTTTACAAGATTCAGGTAATAAATAAGGTTCTTTCTTAAAATGAGTGGGTAATAGTACATATCTATCCCCAACACTGATATTATATTTCATCGTTCAAAGGATTTCAACACTATAAACAAGGAAAAAACAAAATGATGAAAGAACTGTTTGAAAAGGCGCTTGGAATACATAAGCCATGGCACATTGATGATGTCAAGTTCGATATAAAGAAGCGTAGGCTTGACATCCACATCAACTTTCAAAGCGGTTCTAAATTTGAATACATCTCCGAAGAAGAACACATCTCAGGCACGTTTGGCGTTTACGATACTGTTGAAAAGACTTGGCGTCATTTGAACTTCTTTGAGCATGAATGTTATTTGAATTGCCGTGTTCCCAGGGTAAAGCCGGCGGACGGCAAGATCCGGCAAATCGATGCGCCTTGGGCAGGCAAGAGCAATGGTTTCACACTTTTATTTGAGGCTTTGCTTATGCAGTTATGCTGCGAGATGCCTGTCAATGCGGTTTCACGTTTGACCAATGCGGACGACAACAAGCTATGGCGGATGTTGCAACGCTATATCGAAGAGGCCAGAAAACACGAGGATTTTTCAAATGTGACCAAGATCGGGCTTGACGAGACCAGCAAGAAAAAGCATCATGATTATGTAACCTTGTTTGTGGATCTGGAACAGCGGAAAACAGTTTATGTGACGGAAGGAAAAGACCATACTACTGTAGAGCGTTTTACTGAGGACTTGGAGGCGCATAAAGGAAAAAAGGAGAATATTACAGACGTCAGTTGCGATATGTCGCCAGCTTTCATCAAAGGGATTGACGGAAATCTTAAAAATGCAAAAATCACATTCGACAAATTCCATCTGGTGAAGATTATCAGCACTGCTGTTGGAGATGTAAGAAAATCTGAATCCCAGGAGAACGAAGTTCTTAAAGGTACAAAATACATATTTGATAAGAATCGGGAAAACATGTCTGAGGAACAGTTGAAATATCTCAAGGAAAAACTGGAGCTTAAAGGGTTGAGATTGAAAACTGTGAGAGCTTTTCATCTTCGTGAATCATTTCAGGAAATCTATAAATCATTGACAAGGGAGCAGTTCATTGATAATCTTGAAAAATGGTATTCATGGGCGTTGCGCTGCCGTCTTGAGCCAATGAAGAAGGTGGCCAAAACAATAAAGGAACACTGGGACGGCGTTATCCAATGGTATGATTCAAGGATAAACAATGGCATCCTGGAAGGACTCAATTCGTTGATTCAAAGTGCAAAAAGCAAGGCAAGGGGATTTAAAACTTTCCAGAACTTTATGGTCGTAATTTATCTTGTCACAGGAGACTTGGACTTTACCAAAGTAAACGTCCATTACGAACCACTAACATAAAATAGGTACCCACTTAAAATGAAAACGAACCTTTATTAATTTGTTAACTATAATGAAAAAAAATACAGGAGGTAAATATTTTCCAAGTAATGGAGAAGTGCATTTTAATCCTAATGGTCATAAATTGACAGCAATCGAACTAAAGAATAAAATTGACCATTTGAATTGGTTAACTAAAT
>JANNRW010000096.1:0-19803 GCA_031401815.1 Geobacteraceae bacterium
GCCAGACGTCTGAAAATCCGTTGCGCACGATCCTTGATGCTCTCTCCAAGGGTGCTGGAGTCAATCATCGCGAAGATATCGGCATAGTGGCGATGATGCCGGGCATCTGTTGCCCGGACATCAAGGTGAACCCCTCGCAGACCCTGACGAAGGCAGTTTTCTACAGTAAGGTGGTAGCTGGAGACCGGCAGGGGGAGCTTTGCCAGTTCGATCCGCAGGTAATCAAGCGGCAGACCCAGATCGATCAGGGCGGCTACCGTCATGTCGCCGGCAATACCGGCGGCGCAGTCGATGTAAAGGGTTTTCATTGAATCTCTCGTCAGACAGTTTCGCCGGTGGAAATGTTTAAAAACAGACGCAATCTATTCAGCACTTTCCCAGACAAGATAATTTTACGGCAAATCCCCCCTCGCCCCCCTTTCAAAAAGGGGGGTTTTTAAAGCTTCCCCCTTTCTGAAAGGGGGATTGAGGGGGATTTGCTTCTGACGGTCTCTACGTGCTGAACAGTTAAAAACAGATTCGAAGTATAGCATGACCGGGGAGAAAGGGAAGTGGACAATACAAACAAGCTCCAAGTCATTTTAACAGGATGATATCAGTTCTAATCCTCTCCTGTTTCTGCTACATTATCGCAAGGAACTGACAAGAGGTAACTGTGCACGAACTTTCAATAGCACAAGGGGTTGTGGAGATTTGCGAACAGAACGCTGCGGGACGGCGGGTCACTCTGGTCTGTCTTGAGATAGGCGCACTCTCCGGAGTTGTTCCCGAGGCGCTTGAATTCTGCTTTGACTCCTGTACTCAAGGATCTCTTCTGGAGGGTGCAGCTCTTCAAATTGAAAGAGTAAGTGCAACCGGTTATTGTGATAACTGCTGCCAGTTGTTTCCGATAGAGGTTTATTTCGATCCATGCCCTGCCTGTGGTGCCTTCCGGCTCGAAGTCAGAAGCGGCGAAGAGATGAGAGTCAAATATCTGGAGGTAGAATAACGTATGTGTACCACCTGCGGTTGCCCTGCTGACAATCATGATCAGCACCATAATCACGACGGTCATCACCATGATCACCACCACCATGACCATCATCATCCCCATAAGCCGGTTACTGGAGAAAGAGTGTCGGTAGAGCTGGATATCCTTGCAAAGAATAACCGGCTGGCAGCTGATAACCGTCGCATCCTTATGGAGAGTGGGGTTTTTGCCTTGAACCTGGTAAGTTCTCCAGGATCCGGAAAGACATCGATCCTGGAACGAACCTTGCGCGAGCTCTCTGCCTCTGTTCGCTTCGCAGTGATCGAAGGTGATCAGCAGACTGACAATGATGCCCGGCGGATTGCTGCAACCGGAGCGCCTGTCAGGCAGATCAATACCGGGGCCGGTTGCCATCTGGATGCGCACATGGTGGGGCATGCAATGGAAAAGCTTCCGATTGCCGACATGGATATCCTTTTTATTGAAAACGTCGGAAATCTCGTCTGTCCTGCAGCTTTTGATCTGGGTGAAGCGCATAAGATCGTTGTGCTCTCTGTCACAGAAGGTGAAGATAAGCCGTTCAAGTATCCGCAGATGTTTCATGCTGCCGATGTAATGCTCCTTAACAAGATCGATCTGCTCCCTTATCTTGATTTCGATCTGGAAAAATGCCTGGATATGGCTCGAAGAGTGAGCCCCGACATCAGGATATTTCAGGTTTCTGCCAAAAGCGGCGAAGGGATGAAGGGGTGGTATGACTGGCTTTTGGAGGGTCGGAAGGCTGGAAGATCTGAAGGTCGGAGGGTCGGAAGGCTAGAGGGTCGGAAGGTCGGAAGACCGGAAGGCTGGAAGGTAAGCTGACCTTCTAATCTTCTGACCTTCTGACCCTCCGACCCTCTGACCCTCCGACTCCTGACTTCTACGAGAGGTTAATCTATAAAACGGCTCTGCATCAAAATCAACGGTATTGTCCAGGGGGTTGGTTTCCGCCCTTTCATCTACCGGCTTGCCGGTCGCTTCGGGCTTGTCGGCTGGGTCAGAAACGGCTCTGACGGGGTGTTGATCGAGATCCAGGGGGAGGGTGTGGCGCTGCAATCCTTTGTTGCTGCCATAGCTGCCGAGGCACCGCCACTGGCGCTTGTTGTCTCCCTTGAGAGCCGAGAGATTCCGGTTTCAACAGGTGACGGGTTTGTCATAATAGAGAGCAACAGCGGAAGTGGTCTGACCATGGTCTCCCCTGATTGTGATGTCTGCCCCGACTGTCTTCGCGAACTGTTCGATCCTCTGGACAGGCGCTATCATTATCCGTTCATCAACTGTACAAACTGCGGCCCCCGCTACTCCATCATTACTGCCACCCCTTACGACCGACCAAACACCACTATGGCCAGTTTCCCCCTCTGTCCTGAATGTTTACGGGAATATGATGATCCGATGGATCGCCGCTTTCATGCCCAGCCTGTTGCCTGCCATCTGTGCGGTCCCAGGCTCAGGCTGCTTGATGCAGTTGGCAACACGCTCCCCGGCGATCCGCTGGCAATCGCACTCTCTGCACTGCGAAATGGGAAGATATTGGCAGTTAAAGGGGTTGGCGGCTACCATCTGGCGGTTGATCCTTGCAACGAGGAAGCAGTTGTTGAACTCCGCCGTCGTAAAAAACGTGATGAGAAACCTTTTGCCATAATGACGGCAGATCTGGACAAGGCAGAGCTTTTTGTCAGTCTGAATGAAACAGAAAAACGATTTCTGACAGGATCGGAGCGACCCATAGTTCTTGCCCGCAAGCAGTCCGGCAACCCTGCTGCCCTTCAGGTAGCTCCGGCGAATGACTGGTTCGGAATAATGCTCCCTTCATCACCACTGCACTACCTTCTGCTTGAGGCTTTTCCTGCACTGGTAATGACCAGTGCCAATCTTTCCGACGAGCCGGTCATCTACCGCGACGATGATGCTGTGAAGCAACTGGCTGGAATAGCTGATCTTTTCTTGCTGCATGACCGGGAGATTCATGCTCCTAGTGATGACTCGGTCATAAGGGTTTTCCGGACTCATCCGCTCATGCTGCGACGCTCTCGTGGATATGTTCCCCGCGCGATCCTCCTCCCATCAAACCAGAGAAGCGTTCTTGCTCTGGGTGGCGAGCTGAAGAGCAGTGTCTGTCTTACGACTGGCGATCAGGCATACATGAGTCGCCACATAGGTGATCTGAAGAGTTCGGCCACACTGGCTTCTCTTGATGACACAATTACAGGGCTGAAGAAGATTACCGGGATAGCACCCGAGGTTGTTGCGCATGACATGCACCCTGATTATCTGACAACGCTGCTGGCTGAAAAATTCACCAGTTTGCCAAAGGTTGCAGTGCAGCACCATCATGCCCATCTTGCTGCCTGTATGGCCGAAAACAGGCTGGAAGGGGATACCATCGGTGTTGTCTTTGATGGAGCCGGTTACGGCAGTGACGGCACAATCTGGGGGGGCGAGTTTCTGGTCGGCGGATACGACCGGTTCAGCCGGGCAGGCCACCTGCGTCTGATGCGCCTTCCAGGTGGTGACAAAGCAGCCCGCGAGCCTTACCGGATGGCGATTGCTCTTCTTTACGAGCTCTACGGTGACACTCTCTTCAGCAGGCAGATCAAATCCCTTTGCCGGGTTGAAGAGAGCGAACGTCAGCTGTTTCTTAAAATGCTGGAAAAAGGGATCAATTCACCCCTCTCTTCCAGTTGCGGACGCCTTTTTGACGGAGTGGCGGCGCTTCTGGGTCTTCGTAACATCATCAGTTACGAAGGGCAGGCTGCGATTGAGCTGGAAGGGGTTGCGGAGCGTGGCGCACCGGGCAACCCCTATCCGTTGCCTGTAGTTCGGGAAAATGATATTCTGATCCTCGACTGGCGACCGCTGGTGGCAGCGCTGGAAGCTGATTTACTTATGAACCGCTCAGTAGCCGACATTGCAGCTACTTTTCACCTCTCTCTGGCTTTGGGAGCTGCTGCTGTCTGTCACGAAATCCGGAGAACCAGTGGTCTTGACAGGGTAGTTCTCTCCGGGGGTGTTTTTCAGAACAGACTGCTCAGTGAGCAGCTGGTAACTCAACTGACAGCTGACGGGTTTCAGCTCTTCTGCCACAGGCTGGTGCCGCCGGGTGACGGCGGGCTGGCGCTGGGGCAGGCTATTATAGCAGGAAGGGGTCAGATATGTGTGTAGGTGTACCGATGCAGGTAATAAGTATTGATGGAGATGACGTTGTAGCGGAAACAGATGGAGTCCGCCGCAACGCCAGCTTGATGATCCTTGGCGACGAGGTCAAGGTAGGGGATTACCTCATCATTCACGCAGGGTTTGCTATCTCGAAACTGGATGAGGGGGAAGCGCAGGAGACGCTCAGGTTGATGAAGGAAGTCTTCTCGCAAGAGGACATGGCATGAACTATCAGGATGAATACCGCGACCGCGAACTGGTGCAGGGGCTGGCAGAGAAGTTGTGCCGCCTGGTTGTCGGAAGGACAACGCCGATGACCTTCATGGAGGTCTGCGGCACTCATACCATGGCGATTTACCGCTTTGGCCTGCGCAGTCTGCTGCCGCCAGAGGTGAGGCTGATCTCCGGCCCCGGCTGCCCGGTCTGCGTGACCCCTAATGACTATCTTGACCGGGCAATTGCCATCTGCCGACTCCCCGGTGTCATTACTACAACCTTTGGCGATATGATGAGGGTGCCGGGTTCAAGCTCTTCGTTGATGGAAGAGCGAGCCAGGGGGGCGGATATCCGCATTGTCTACTCTCCACTTGATGCTGTGGCCATTGCAGCGGCAAATCCTGAGAAAAAGGTGGTCTTCCTCGGGGTAGGTTTTGAAACCACAGCCCCCACAGTTGCAGGGAGCATCCTGGCCGCAGAGGTACGCGGTTTGAAAAACTATTTTGTCCTTGCCTCCCACAAGACCATTCCGATCCCGATGCAGCTGCTTGCCGCTGATCCGGAACTTCAGCTCAATGGCTACATCTGTCCGGCTCATGTCAGTACTATCATAGGTGTAGATGCTTATCGGCCACTGGCGGAGGAGTTCCATACCCCCTGTGTCCTCACCGGTTTTGAACCGGCTGATGTTCTGATGGGGGTACTGATGCTGGCCAGGCAGGTAGTTGCAGGAGAGAGCAGGGTTGAGGTTCAGTACAGCCGGGTGGTTCGTCACGAGGGGAATCTGAAGGCGCAGGCGATACTGGCGCAACTGTTCACCCCTTGCGATGTCCCCTGGCGCGGAATCGGTGTAATTCCGGGGAGCGGCCTGAAGTTACAGGAGCGCTATGCAGCCTTTGATGCGGAGATCATGCTACCGGTAGCGGTAGAGCCAGCAGTGGAGCATCCCGGTTGCTGCTGCGGCGAAGTCCTCAAGGGCAAGATGTCCCCCTTTGACTGCCCGCTTTTTGCGACTGCCTGCACCCCTGAAATGCCGGTTGGAGCCTGCATGGTTTCATCTGAGGGGACATGCGCTGCTGCGTACAAGTATGGCCGCTAAAGTGTAAAAAGGAGTTAATCATTGACAACTTATCTTAAAACATGGATATTATTATCCTTATGCCAATAATGTTTATGCCTACATCAAAATCTTTCAGATGGGTTGAATTCGGGTCAACTGCGAAGCTTCCCCTGCTTTTCATCCTCATGATCCTTCTGTTTGGCTGTAGCGGAAAAACCAAGGAGACTTTGTTTGCCGAAGGGGTAAAGGAGTTCGAACAAGCCAATCATGCAGCTGCTACGGTGCTTTTCAAAAGCGCACTGCAAAAAGATTCCAATTACCAGGAAGCCAGGTATCATCTCGCAAAATCCTATTTTGCTTCAGGAAAGTATGAACTGGCTGAAAAAGAGTTTAAAAAGGTTGCGCTTCAGAACCCTTCCAGAACAGACATCCCTCTTGAACTTGCTCAAACCCATATCATTTTGAAAAAACCGGATCTCGCAATACAGGAGGTTCAGGCGCTGGGTCTTAATACCGGCGAAACCCTTGAAATACTGGGGACGGCAAATGCCCTTAAAAACAGTTTCAGCGAGGCAGAAAGCCTGTTTTTGCAGGCTCTGAAAGCTGAACCGAAGCGGACATCGGCAAAGGTCAAGCTGGCTGCGGTCTATAAAGAGCTTGGAAGGAACAGTGAGGCAAGACGGTTGCTTGATGAAGCCATTCAGGCTGAACCTGCAAACTTCCGCAGCTACCACATTCTTGCCGATCTTGAGGTTGCGGAAGGTCATAGAGACAAGGCTCTGGATGTTTACGGCAAAGCTGCCCAGGCAAATCCTCTGGATCCTACAGCACCCTACAAAAAAGCCCTGCTGCATATTGAAAAGGGTGAAATGGACAAAGCTGGGCTGATTGCCTATGATCTGGCCGCTCGTTTTCCGAAACATGCAGAAGGGTCACGGCTTCAGGGGCTTTTGAAATATCATGCCCAGAAATACTCTGATGCCCTCCCTTTTCTCCAGAAATCGATCGGGATAAGGCCAACCCAGGAAGCAAACTATTATATCGGATTATGCTATTACAGCCAGGGTGATCTTGAGCTGGCGCTCAGTCAGTTTCGCAAGATTATTGACGTGAACCCGTCTGCTCTGCAGGCGCGCCTTTTGACCGGGATCATTTTGCTGAAACAGAAACGTGTTGATGATTCCATAGCTGAAATCAGAAAACTGCTTCAGGTTGAGCCACGGTTTGCTCTTGGGCACAATATTCTGGGCAGCGCCTATATGGCCAAGGGGATGTATGATGAAGGGATGAAAGAGCTTAACAGGTCACTTGAGCTTGATCCCAAAATTGTAGATGCGCATCTTAAAAAAGGGGTCTTTCATGTAAAAAAAGGGAAGATGCAAGAGGCTGAAAACGAGTTTCAGGCGGCAGTGCATGTTGCACCGGAACTTCTCAATTCACGCCTGTTGCTAAGCTCCCATTATCTTCGCCAGAACAATCATGAAAAAGCTCTGGCTCTGCTGAAACAGGGGATCAACGGGAAAAAAGGGGATGCCGTTCTGCTTAACAGCATGGCTGCAATCATGCTTGCCCAGAGCAAAAAAGCTGAAGGGATTGAGTATTATATTAAAGCCAAGCAGGCTGATCCTGATTATCTGACGACATACTTTAACCTGGCAATACTTTATTCCGCCGCTAACGAACATGAAAAGGCGCTGCTGGAGTACGGTGAAGTACTTGTTAAAAGCCCAGGCAACCTTAAGGCCATCCTGAATACAGCTGCGCTGCTGGAGTTGAAGGGTCGCGACAGCGAAGCTTTGAAGTATTACAAGCAAGCTGTTGAGACAAAAGCAACTGAGGGGTATCTTGCTCTGGCCAATTTCCATATAAAAAAGAGTGAAAACAAAAAGGCGCACTCTGTTCTGGATGATGCTGTAAAGCAGATATCACGTAATGTTGATGTTCTTGAAATGAAGGCGCGACTCTATATCATTGAGAAAAAATACAAGGATGCACTCAAGGTATACAATGAGATCTATTCATTCAATCCTGATCTGGGGCTTAACCACAAAATAGCACTTTATCTGACCATGAAAGAGGCTCCAAAAGCATTGGAGGAGGCTCGCAGATACATCCTCAACAAGCCGAAACTTGCATATGGCTATATGCTACAGGCTGCTGTTCACGCAAGGCAGAATGAGCTCGATTCCGCAATAGAAGCCTTGCACAAGGGGGTCAGTGCTGAACCTGGCAATGTCAGGGCGCTACTTGAGCTAGGCAACCTCTATGCGCGAAAAAATGATCGTAAATCTGCAATGGATGCCTACGAAAAGGCGTTAAAGATTGACGAAGAGTTTTTACCGGCCATGTTTGCCCAGGGAGTTCTTATGGAATCCGGCGGCGACAAGAAGAGAGCAGCACAGAAATATCGGGAGATAATGAATAAATCAGATACTTTCATGCCGGCAATCAATAACCTGGCCTACATCTACATTGACGATGAAAAGCTCCGGAATCTTCAGGAAGGGCTCAGACTTGCGTTTTATGCTTTCCGGCTTGCTCCGGAGGATCCTGCAACAATGGATACCCTCGGATATGCACTGGTCAGGAATGGGCGCGGCACTGACGCCTTGAAGTTACTCGAAAAGGCAAAGGCGCTCCTTCCGGAAGATCCGACTGTCGCTGCTCACCTTGCCCTGGCCAAGGCTCCCCCCGTGGGACATGGGGGTTCCCGATGAAGCAGCGCACTGGGAGGCGTAGTCATTGAAAGTTGAGGTCTTTGCGGGAACAGGATTGAATCCGGAATAATAAAGAGCCTGGCTGCTTGTACGTTATGCAGCTATCAGGGATATATTTATGTTTAAGGGAGGAAAGTTGTCAGAGCCGGTTTCGAAGGGAACAGGCTATGGAGTTTAAATTCAGGACACTGTTCATGGGTGACCTGCTGGTAGCATGGTTATCGTTTTATCTTGCCTTATATGTGCGTTTTGGCTTCAGTGCCGCACACACCGAGCTCTTCGCAAAACCTCTTTACAGGGTAACTCTTTATATTCTTGTACTCGTAACAGTCTCATACATATTCGAACTCTACAACGTATCAAAGCAGCGCAACAACCTGGATGTGCTGAAAAAAATAGTTCTGTCTGTCCAGGCATCCTTCCTCGGGCTCTCTGCAGTATTTTTTCTTAATCCTGAATGGATGATCGGTCGAGGGCTTCTGGCCATTTCGCTTTTCTTGTTTGTATGCCTACAGTTCAGCTGGCATATGCTGTTTCGTACCCTGTTCAATCTCCCCTATCTTGCTCAGAATATCATCGTAATCGGCACCGGCGAAATGGCGCGCAGGGTAGGTAATCTGATAGAGTCTGAAGGGGGTGTAAATCACTCCCTGTCCGGTTATGTTTCGTATGATCACTCCGGAACTGATGATCTGTGTGTGCCCAGAGAGAAGGTTCTCGGAACAGTAGAACACCTTCTTGAAATAAGTACGCAGGTTTCAGCGACCGAGATTATTATTACCAATCCTGAGGATCTGAAAGACAGCTATTTCCAGAATATACTGCTGAACAATAAACTGTTGGGGATGTCGATATCAGACGTTTCGTCCTATTACGAGGCTGTTACCGGAAAACTGATGCTGGAAAACATGGACATTAATGCCCTGATCTATTCAGCCGGATTCAGGCGCAGCACACTGCTCACAGCCACGAAGAGGGTTGTAGATGTTCTGATATCAATATACGGGATACTTGTGGCACTCCCCCTGCTCCCGATAATTGTCATACTGGTAAAGCTGAATTCGCCGGGGCCTGTTTTATACCGGCAGGTGCGAGTAGGGCATATGGGGGAACAGTTCACACTTTACAAATTCAGAACAATGGATCAAGATGCGGAGGTTGAGTCCGGTGCTGTCTGGGCGCAGGATAATGATCCGAGAATCAGCAGGATCGGGAGATTCCTGAGGAGATCAAGACTGGATGAATTGCCGCAACTGTATAATGTTATTATTGGAGATATGAGTTTTATCGGCCCGCGACCGGAGCGACCCGAATTTGTAAATATGTTGCAGGAGTTGATCCCTTTTTATTCGAAACGGCATTTCCTTAAGCCCGGCATCACAGGGTGGGCACAGATAAAGCATCCTTATGGATCATCTGTAGAAGAGGCATTCGAAAAACTGCGCTATGATCTCTACTATCTTAAAAACATGGGGCCGATACTGGACACCAAAATTTTTCTAAAGACAATAAAAGTAATATTGTCGCAGTTCGGAGGGAGATAATATCATGAAGTCTACACCCAGGTGTCTTGCCATTCTGTTTGCCATACTGCTGCTGCTGACAGTAACAAGGGTTGAGGCTGGAGATTACATAATTGGTGAGGGGGATAAACTACAGATAGCCGTATGGGGGGTTGCAAGCCTTAATTTCGAGGTCAAGGTCAGGCCGGATGGGATGATCACTGTCCCTGGGCTTGGAGATGTAGCTGCAAGCGGCCGAAAACCGGAGGATCTTACCAAGGAGTTGACTGTAAGGCTCAAGGAGTTGATAAAAAACCCGATAGTGACCGTAACAGTGACAGATATTACAAACACGAAGGTGTTTATTTTTGGCAGTGGCACGAAGCCGGTTGTCTATGATATAAGCCGCAAGACGACACTGCTCCAGATTCTTATCAGCCTTAGCGATATCAGGGTTGCTGATCTGAAGAGGGCTTATCTCTTAAGAAACAACGTCAAGATCAAGGAGGGTTTCCATAACCTGCTAATCAATGGAGATATCTCTGAAGATGTACAGATTGAGGCAAATGATGCGCTCTTTATTCCGCTCTATCCGGACAAAAGCATCTATGTCCAGGGGGGGGTCAACTCACCCAAGGCAATTGAATTTCGTGTAGGCATTTCTGTGATGGAAGCGATTCTGGAGGCTGGCGGTTTTACAAAATTTGCGAGCCCGAATGACACAAGAATAATACGTAAGGAGAACGGCAAGGAGATCATAATTCCGGTCAAGGCCAAGAGACTGATCAAGGATGCAGATCTGAGCCAGAATGTGAAACTGAAGCCGGGTGATTTTGTTGTTGTTGATGAGAGCATATTCTGAATCTTTGGAGTGATGATGTCTGAAGTAACACCAAATTTTGCAGCTTACATCAGCCTGTTCATGAAAAGGAAGGGGCTGTTTTTTGCAACTGCGCTTGCAATAATGACCCTGGGGATAATTTACACCTATGTCATTCCGATGAAATACGAGGCGAACAGTACTGTTTTCATTGAGAAGAACGTTATTAACGAACTGGTCAAAGGGATTGCCATCTCACCATCTATGGACGATTCGATCCGGGTTCTGACTACTGCCTTGAGCAGCAGAACACTGGTTTTGAAGGTTATTGGCGATGTTGATTTTAATCTGAAGACAAAGAGTGATGCGGAGATTGAAGAGCTTGTAACAGAAATCCAGAAAAACACTGAAATCAAGGTTGCTGACAAAAACATCTTCAGGGTCAAATTCAGGTTTCACGACCCGAGGATAGCACGTGATTACGTGAATTCACTCGTTCGTAACTATATAGAAGAGCAGGTCGCTTCCAAAAGGACTGAGTCATACGATGCTACGAATTTTCTGACGCAGCAGATTGAATCGTTCAAGGAGAAAGTGGCTCAAACCGAATCTGATGTGAATCGCTTTAAAAATGAAAAGAGTGCCTCTGTTATTCTGGATGCAGGCCAGCTGTTCCGGGAAATAAGTCTTGCCCAGCAGAAATTGTTTGATCTCCAGCTAAGGAGAAAGCAGTTGCAAGAGGAAAAAATTTATGTGAAATCAGCTACTGATCCTGTCCGGCAGAAGCTGAAAGTTTTGCAAAGACGGCTGGAGGAGCTTCAGACACAGTATACTGATATTTATCCTGAGATTATAACCGTCAAGTCGCAGATTGAATCTCTTAAGAAAGAGGCAGGAATTCCGGCAGAGCCTGGTTCCCCAGCTTCCGATTCCCCTCCGGAGATCTGGAAGATTGATGCAGAACTGAATGCCATAAAGGAGAATGAGCTCTCTATTCAGCAACATATGAGTGAGAACAGAAAACTTTTGAGCAGTATTCCGGCTTCAAAGAACAGTCTGGAAAAACTTGAAGCAGCCAAAGCCACAGAAAAGACAATGCATGACCTTTTGTCTCTGCGCAGCAATCAGGCTGAGCTCTCAAAGCAGATGGAGATACAGGACAAGTCGGTCTCATACAGAATTGTCGATCCGGCCGTAACTCCGGTTACGCCAGTCTCACCAAATCGCAAGAAGTTGCTGCTCATGAGCATGGCAGCCGGTCTGGCTGGAGCAGCAGGGCTTCTGTTGCTCCTGGACAGGCTGGATGACTCGGTCAAACTGGTTGACAGCCTGAAACCGCTCGGTTTCCCGATACTCGCAGTGATACCTTTCATCAAAAGCGAAGACGAAATCAGGGTGTACAAGGAGAGAAGTTTCAAAGTCTATGTTGCCAGCGGGGTGTATTTTTCACTTATTCTGACTGTATTTCTGATGGAGATACTCGGAATTTCGATTATGCAGAAACTGTTCTTGAAACTGCATCTGCCTCAACTTTTCTCAGGGTTTTTCAAGGGCTGAAAGATGGAGAGCCGGAGAGGTGAGGCGTTTTAGTGGATGTGGTGTTGAATTGTTGATACGTTGAGTTGTTGAGTTTAAAATCTTAATGCAAAGTAATGAAATTACTTTTCAAGGGATATAATGAGCAGAATTGAACAAGCAATGGAAAAAGCCAGGGAACTTGCCAGAAAGTCGGGGACTCCTGAGCCGCCACCTCTCTTCTCCGCAAATGCAACTGTTTACGAGCAGATAGATATTGCAAGCAGAAGGCTTGTTGCTGCAAATGAGTATAACCTCCCGATTGCCGAGGAGTACCGAAAGCTAAAATCCATAGTGATGCAGATCATGAACAAGAACCCGGAACAGAATCTGTTGCTGGTATCGAGTTCAATCGGCGGAGAGGGGAAGAGCCTTACCGCGCTGAATCTTGCCATCAGTCTTGCCCAGGAACATAACAAGCAGGTTCTGATCATTGATGCTGATCTGCGTAAACCTTCCATCGGAAATTACCTTGGTCTTGCCCCTTTGCAGGGCTTGGCAGACTGCCTGATCAATAATGTTCAACTTGATACGGTTCTGGTCAGAACAGGCGTGGGTAATTTGATCTATCTTCCGGCAGGCAAATCAGATGCCAATCCTGTGGAACTCTATTCTACGCCAAAGATGAAAAAGCTGCTGGACGAGCTCAAGACTCGTTTCAGTGATGGTTATATTGTAATCGATGCTTCACCAGTACTCCCGTTTGCCGAGGCCAGGATTCTCGCCAGCCTTGCAGACAGCGTCATATACGTTATCAAGGAGGGGGGGACATCGATGAAGAACATTCAGGCAGGTCTTAATGCCCTTATTGAAGCCAATATCATAGGGCTGGTTTATAACAAGGCAACAACAGCCGGTCTGGCCGGTGGGTATCACTATTATTATTATGAGTATGATTACCAGAGCCGCAGCCTGAAAAAACCGCCGGTATGGTTGGGCAAAACAGGCAGACTCCTGTCGTTGTTCAGAAAATCAAGGCCTGATTCAAAGGGGGGAGAATCCGGTCATGTATGAATCTTTTTTCTCTCTTAAAGTCAAGCCGTTTGCCCTGCTTCCGAACCCGGAGTTCCTTTTTTTAAGCAGGTCGCATAAAAAAGCCCTGACCTATCTTGATTATGCAATCAGGAACCGGGCTGGCTTTATCCTTCTTACAGGCGAGATCGGCTCTGGCAAGACAACACTGTTGCGAGATCTTTTCAACACTCACCACCAGAACATTGTCCTCAGCCGGATATTCAACACTAAAGTCAATTCCGAACAGCTTCTTTCCATGATAAACGATGATTTCGGTCTGCCAGTCGAGGGGAAGGACAAACTACTGCTTCTTCGCGAGTTGAACGATTTTCTGATGAATCAGCATGCACATGGCAACAGGTCGATCCTTGTCATTGATGAGGCTCAGAACCTTGCACCCGAAGTTCTGGAAGAGTTGAGGCTCCTTTCAAACCTGGAAACCGACAGTGTAAAGCTGCTGCATATTGTACTGGCAGGACAGCCGGAGCTTCGAAAGACTCTGTCCATGCCCGAACTTCTGCAGCTCAGGCAGAGGATAAGCTGTTTCTGCCATATCCAGCCGCTGGAAGAGGATGAGATTGAACCCTACATACTGCATCGGCTGGAGCGGGCAGGAAACAGACAGGCAGCGGTTTTTTCTCCTGAATCGATCGATCTTATCTGGCGCTACAGTCGGGGAATCCCCAGACTGATCAATACTATCTGTGATTTCCTTCTCCTCCTTGCCTATGCCGATGGCGAGCGTACCATGACACCTGAGCTGGCAAGAGCTGTGATAGATGATCTTGATTTTGAGAACTGTTACTGGGGGAACGCTTCGCCACCACCTATGAACCGTGAAGTGAATAGCTCTCTTTCAACCAGCCATGGAGTTGCAACGCAAGAGCCTGATGACTCCACTGTAAAGGAGATGCTGGCAAAAATTCTGAGCAGAATTGACCATCTGGAAAAAACTGAATTTCGATCAGCACCCGAGAATATAATCTCAGCTGCGACAACTCCCGGCAAAGTGAAACAGGAGTCAAACCCAGCCGCAGCTTTGGAGAGCACTCCTGTTGTTCCCAATCCAGCGCCGAAGAAAAAAAGAGGCTTCTTTGATTTTCTTTTCCGTAAGGCATAAAGCTATTCTCGGTCTGTTTACGTTGACCTTTTCAGGAGCAACTACAGCTTATGGCGGCGAATATACGCTCAAGCCGACAGTGACTCTTGTAGAAGAGTATAATGACAACATCTATGAAACAAGGGATGACAGGAAAACTGACCTGATAACCCATGTAAGACCTGAACTTCTGTTTAATTACAGAGCCCCTTTATGGCTCTGGAATATCAGGTATGCCCCTGAATATCGTCATTATGCCCTTGGGAGCCAAGAAGATCAGTTTGTCCATAATTTTCAGGCAGACGGTAATATCCGGCTCATCAGCAACTTTCTCTACCTGAGGGTTTCGGACATATACAGGCAGGCATCTATTGATGGCAACAGGGATAGCCCGTATATAAATCAGGATTATCAGAACATTTTTTCCATCTCACCTTATCTTCAGTATCGACTTGATTCCCGCTGGACAGCCATGGCAGGTTATCGTTATGTAAACCGCTATTACAGCAACCCCGGAAGCATTGACAATAAGGAAGAGGGTGTTTTTCTGAATCTGACACGCGAAATGAGTTCCAATACCAGCGTCTTTATGAACGCCGATTTTTCTCGTGTTTATCCCGACAATGGTATGAGTCATGAAAGGCTGGTACATACTGCTGGCATCCGGCACCTGTATGCCAGTGGATCATCCATATCTCTCCAGGGGGGATACTCCGTTCTGTATCCGAAAAGCAGCAAGTCAGAGCTTTCACCATTCTGGAATGTCGGCCTGATGCATGAAATGGATGCATACATATTTAGCCTTAACAGTGGTGTAGCTTATGACACGGAACAGAATCTGGGCTCAGCAGAGCGCAGGCATGTCACCGGGCGGCTTTCAAAAGCATACAGGCGGGGCATGCTCGGCATATCCGGCAGTTACTCGGAAATAGTTGACAGGCAGACCGGGAAAACATCATCACAATGGTTCACTGCCGGAGCAGACGCCACATATGAGTTTTCCAGGCGAACCTTGGGTCGTGCCCTTATATCAACAGATAAATATCTTAACAGTTCTGATAACCAGTATCGAAACTCCTTTACTGTCGGCATCCGTCACGAATTGTATTATGATCTGTTTGCAGGGCTGGATTACAACCGGATTGCATATTCAGGTTCCTTTTTCACCCCGACAGGCTCAATCGAGGTCAACCGGATCATGGCTTATCTGACCAAGAGTTTTTGAGGTTCATGCTAAGGAACGATTATGGGAAATAGAGCACTGAAGAGGCGTATCGCAAGTTTGCGCCAGCGTATTGTAGAGCATGAAGAAAAAATTGCCTCAGAACTTAAACAACCACATCCCAGCCAAGGTCTTATAAATCACTGGCAAGTAGAAATAGACGCATTTGTTGCCAGTTTGGAACGTGCTCTGAAAAGGATTGGATAAAGGGGGTTCGCGATGACAAATCATAAAATGATGGCGGTATTATTTGATGAACTGGAGCAGGAATGCTTGAACACAGTCAAATATATAGAGGCGTTAAAAGTGGATAGACTCTCTAGAAATCAGAAGGAAGACATTTTGGGAGAGCTGTCGGCAGCAATTACTCACCTTAGAATCCAGACTCAGCAATTCGATAAACATTTTGATGAGTTATCCTGACCGACTTCGACACTGCGACTAATTCGCTGAAACTTTGAATAGTCCAGAATAGTGATAATTACCCAGCGGTGACATAGTGTGACAAGCCTCCTGATTACATGCTTCTTCTGGGCAGCACTTGCGTGTATCATCTATACCTATACAGGTTATCCGATTCTTCTCTGGTTCCTTTCAAGAGTATCACCGCATGAAGTATCCAAAGCGCCAATTTTCCCGGTTATCTCCATAGTAATTGCAGCCAGAAATGAAGCAGCAATTATCGCCAGGCGGCTTGACAATCTGCTGGCTCAGGATTACCCCCTGCATAAGGTTGAGATCATTGTTATCTCGGATGGTTCCACTGACAGCACAAATGAGATTGTTTCGTCTTACTTTGACCGTAATGTCAGGCTCGTAAAACTGGAAAACCGGATGGGTAAGGCCGAGGCGCTGAATCAGGGGGTTGCTGTGGCAAAGGGTGAGATCATAATCTTCACAGATGCCCGCCAGCAATTTGAACCTGATGCTGTTTCAGAGCTTGTTGCCAATTTCAACGATCCACTGGTTGGTTGCGTGAGCGGTGAACTGGTTCTTGTGAAAGATGACAGGAGCCAGATACAGGCAGAAATGGGCTTCTACTGGAATTATGAGAAATGGATCAGGAAGATGGAGAGCAGGACAGGCTCGGTTGTTGGCGCTACCGGTGCCATTTATGCCATCCGCAGAGAGCTCTTTATCCCTCTGCCAGCAGACATCATTCTTGACGATGTTCTTACCCCGCTTAACATCATTCAACAGGGATTTCACTGCATTTTCGAGAAAAAAGCTGTTGCCCATGATTTATTCTCAATAGACTCTGGTCAGGAGTGGCGCAGAAAAGTGCGTACCCTGACCGGCAACTGGCAGCTTCTGGGACTTCGGCCCGGATTGCTGCTGCCGTGGCGAAACCCCTGCTGGTGGCGCTTTATCTCCCACAAGGTATTGCGTACTCTTGTTCCGTTTGCTTTGATAGTCCTGTTTATATCCGGATTTGCGCTTTCCGGCGATATTTACCTGATAGCAGCACTTCTGCAATCTCTTTTGTATGCCATGGCACTTGCCGGTCTGACTCTCCCTTTTCTCCGTACTCTCCGGATTATAAGTTTCTGCTACTTTTTCTTGATCATGAATACTGCCGCAGTTGCAGGTTTCTGGTGCTGGCTGACCGGTAAAAGCAACTCTGTCTGGCAGGCTGGAGCAGCTGTTTCCGGGGATCAGACCACGGTTTGCGTCAAAGGGAGATCATGAAGCCAAATGTTCTTATCATGATAGACACCTATGCCATTGGTGGGCCAGGCAAACTGATTCTCCAGTTTCTGAAAAACGGTGGCAAAGAGCTCTGTTCCCCAATTGTTGCCGGCTTCTGGCGCGGTTCGGAAAAGAGCTGGGAATTTCGTGAAGCAGTTGAATCAATAAAAGTAAGATTCGAGACGCTGCATCAAAGATCCGGATTTGATCCTTCAGTCATCCGGGATGCATACCTCCTTGCCAGAAAGAGCGACATCCAGATTCTGGAATCCCACGGATACAAAGCGCATGTGGTATGTCTGGTGCTTTCCAGGTTGCTGAAGATACCCTGGGTGGCGTATGTCCACGGATGGACAAGCGAGAATCTGAAGGTCGGTTTGTATAACAGACTGGAAAAATGGATTATTCGCTATGCGGACAGGATCGTGCCTGTTTCGAAAAATCTTGGAACACGACTTGATCTGAACGAGCGAGACAGAGAAAAGCTTGTCACTATTCCCAATGCGATTGATCGTGCAGATATATCTCCTGTTTTTAGCGATGTACGGAAACAGCTGGGTGTTCAGAACGGGGATAGGTTGATTGGTGTCATAGGTCGGCTGAGTCCGGAAAAAGGGCATGGTTTATTTATTGAAGCGTTCAGGGAAGTACTGTCTGTCGCTGACAATATCAGGGCAGTTTTTGTTGGTGATGGCCAGGAATTAAATACTCTGACAGCTCTTATCCAGGAAAACGCTCTTGCTGACAGAATATTTCTGGCAGGTTACCAGAAGGATGTTTCCGGTTTTTACCAGGCATGTGATATTATTGTTCTACCCTCCCTTAGTGAAGGGATGCCGATGGTTGCTCTGGAAGCAATGTCCTTTGCAAAACCGGTTATTGCTACGAGAGTCGGAGGTATTCCGGAGGTAGTAGTGGATGATGTAACCGGTCTTCTGGTAGATCCGCTGGATCATAAGGCACTGGCAAAAGCTATTGTTAAACTGTTGGGCGATGAAAAGAAAATGGAAGAGTACGGTTTCGCAGGCAGACTTAGGGTTGATAGAGAGTTTGATCCAATGGTGCGCGCCAAAAAAGTGATGGACATGTATGAGTCGCTTTTGAAAAAAGTTTAAAAACAGCAGCAGATTTACCTTAAAGACAGATGAGCGGGCAGCAGTTATGAATCAACAAAAGCTGATAATAGAAGCAGGTCGCACCGAAAAACACTATTGGCTTGACCTCTGGCGCTACCGGGAGTTGTTCTATTTCCTTGCCTGGCGGGATATTCTTGTACGTTACAAGCAGACTTCAGTTGGTATTGCCTGGGCTTTGGTCAGACCCTTCCTGACCATGGTTGTTTTTACTCTGGTCTTCGGAAAGCTGGGCAAATTCCCGACCGAAGGGGGAGCCCCCTATCCTATCCTGGTCTTTGCAGCAATGCTCCCATGGCAGTTTTTTGCCAACTCCCTGTCAGAGGCGAGCAACAGCCTGGTCGGCAATGCCAATCTGATCTCCAAGGTATACTTCCCGAGGTTGATCATCCCTTCCAGCTCAATAATCACCAGCTTCGTTGATTTCCTTATCTCTGCACTTATCCTTGCAGGATTGATGATCTGGTATCAGTTTGTTCCAGGCTGGCGAATGCTTACATTGCCTGTTTTCATAATTATTGCTTTTGCCGCTGCGATGGGCATAGGCCTCTGGCTGACCGCCCTTAATGTCAAGTATCGTGATTTTCGCTACATCGTCCCGTTCATTGTCCAGTTCGGCCTTTATATTTCGCCGGTCGGTTTTTCGAGCAGTGTCGTGCCTGAGAAGTGGCGTCTGCTCTACTCCCTCAACCCGATGGTCGGGGTCATTGACGGGTTCCGCTGGGCAATCCTTGGTGGCGATGTGCGCATCTTCTGGCCCGGCTTCATAATCTCCAACGGGCTGGTCCTGCTTTTTCTTGTATCAGGGATATGGTATTTCAGGCGGACGGAAAAGACGTTTGCGGATGTTATTTAGGGGGCTGAGAAAAGTTGACCTTGTCAGAGAAAAAGCACTTCGCACCGAGCTTCGACCATTTGTCGAAAAGGAGGCGATTTATGTCTGAACGTGCCTGGGATTTCTATCTGTTAGACAAAAAATTGAGTATGGGGTGCCGAAGCATTAAGCTATAAGAATAGGCCGGTTAGCCGTCACGATATTTTCATGGAGAGATCATCATGCCAAACAGAGCGCTGTTGATACAAGAAATTGAAACTGTACCAGAACTGCTTCTTGATGAAGTTCTCGATTTTATTCAGTTTGTGAAAGCTAAATCGGTGCGAGAAGGCATTTACACGGCAATAGCCAGCGAGTCGTCACTGAAAAAAGACTGGCTCTGTGCTGAGGAGGACAACGCATGGGGCGATTTGTAAAAGGCGACGTGGTAGTTGTCCCATTCCCTTTCAGCGATCTGTCCATGTCTAAGCGGCGACCGGCTCTTGTAATTTCCAACCTTACTGGCGACGATCTTATCCTATGTCAGATAACCAGTCAGGATATTCGGGATGTATATGCCATTGAGTTGTTTGATAGTGATTTTGAATCCGGTGGATTGAACAAACCGAGTAATATAAGACCTAATCGACTCTTTACTGAAGTGGTTGCGCTTTCTGAGACATGTGTGTAAGCAATGAACCTCGCTATTTCAAAAGGAGAGTTCAATGCAACAACATCGTACACGTCACAGCGCAGCTTTTAAGGCCAAGGTCG
>JANNRW010000097.1:0-6267 GCA_031401815.1 Geobacteraceae bacterium
ACTGCACCAAGATTCGAGTGGGCAGCAATCCCTGCCACAGAACCACTGAATCCGCAGATTACGGCGGGTCTGTGCTTGTCCATCAACAGGAAGACATATTCAGCGAACATGAATGCCAGGTAGGCACCATAGAGTGTTCCCATCCACCAGATGTTGGAGGTCAGGTTGGGGGAGATAACATTATAGATGGCCATCCGCCAGGGGATCTTGATCTCAAAGGCAATAACGAAGAAGCCCGAGAGGATGGTTGCGATGGAGAGGAATACCGAACGTTTCGCAATAGGCATGAAATCCTGATTGCCGAAAACATGTCCGATGGAGGAGACCAGGCAGAGTCCGGTCGAGGTGACCACAAAAAATACGTAGGTCGAGATAAGAATCCCCCATGGTACTTCGCGAGAAACATTGAAGTACTTTTCATGCCCTGCCACCATGGCGTGTAAGCCGCATGCTGTTCCTGCAAGAAAGAGAGCGCCACAGATGAACAGCAGAATGTAGTAGCTCATGGTTGCCGATCTGAATCGGCTGGTGACAATTGGGTACAGGCCGGTGAGAGTTAGTGCCGATGTTACAGCGCCGTTTGCCATTTTGTAGATCCTCCAGGATATTTTCAGGGTGCTGTTTCCCACCCTTGAAGAGCTGTTAATTCCCCTGCTGTTGAATCAGGTTGCCAGTGCTGCGATCTCGTGCTGAGGTCGACACCACGAGTTCAACTTCCTGTAGAGCCGGCAAGAGTATGATTCATCAAGTGCTCCTGCTACCCAGCGCTCCACCAGTTCTGCCGCCTCTCCATCCTGATTTCCCAATAACCAGATATTCTCGGCGTTCAGGGCAACCTGGTAATGTGAGCCGCTGTCGCTACATATAACGCCGCTGAATCCCTGTTTGCGCATCCAGGCTGAAAGATTCGGCTCTTTTCTGGGATCCCAGACCTGGAGTTCAATGCGGCCAACCTTGTTTGATTCGGTATCGATATCTGCAACAAAGAAAAGTCGTGAGAGACCCAGGGGGGGGAGAGAGAGGCTCCCGTAATAGGGTACTGCAACATGTATGGTATTTTTTGTCTGATGAGTGCTCATGCCACTCTTCATTACATGCTTTGTGCCAAATCGATAAATTTGATTTAAATGTTAAAATGATAAATAAATACAAGCAGTTATAGAGATGGCTATCAGTTGCGCCGTAAACGTTGCATGCAGCACAACCGTTGCAGATGCAACAGAGAGAATAAGTCGAATGGGTGTAAATTAATAAAGATGCCAGGCTTATAGAGTTTAAAATAATTAAATAAATTAAACAGTTATATCGCTGTAATTAAAACTGTTGCATGGAGTGTTGCAGCTTTAAGGGGTGTTGCATCTGCAACACATAAATTAAACGAGAAGAGCCTCAGTAACTTTGAAGAGTGAAGAGGAAAAGGAAACCGGGACAGATTTATTAGGAAACCGGGACAGATTTATTTAATTCCACCACCACCGGCCATCTGCTCACCGTTGATCCCAATCTTCAGGATGATGTCATGACCCCCGCTCCGGTAGCGACGAAAGACGCACTGGCGTCAAGATGTCCGACGATAGCCGGTGGGATGTCAGTTGTAAGTACTGGCGCCGTTGGATTGCCGACGGTGGACAAATTGAAAACTACAACAACCTATCCCAAACTAACCGGCACCATCGGCAGCTCGGCTATTGGCACCAACACTTTTACCGTCGAAGTTGACGACGTAACCTACACCAAAGGAGACGGGAAATTGAGTGTCACCGGTTCCAAGTGGACTCTGGAGCCAAATGAGATCAAGGAAGGGGCTTACGATGTCGAGGCAAAGAGGTTGGGGGACTTCACCCGCGAGGTCAAAGCTAATGTGACCATAGATTCAGAAACCAAAAAGATCACGGGAACAATCGGCACGAAATTGCTACAGGAGCCAGGTTCGACGAGCAGCGATACTTTCAGCATCGAGTTGAACGGCGTGATCTATGATAATGGCAACGCCAAATTGAGCATCGTCGATAAGATCTGGACTTTGGACACGGAAGGGACTCTCCCAGGTACCTATGAGATTAAAGTTAAACGAGGCGGCACTATTGATTTTACAGATAGTACCAATGATGAATTGAATATTTCACCCCAGATATATCCCATCTTGTTGGCCGACTTCAAACCGACCGGCTACAACTTCACCCGTTTGGCCGTGGCGCACGGGTTTACCTATACCAGACCTTACGGGGTCAACATCCCTGCGGCAAGGACTGACGTCGAAGGGGTGGTCAATATCATCAACCTGGTGGTAAGCGGCACGACCCAGGGGAAACTGGTAACCATAGATATCAGCGACCCGGCCAAGCCGGTGATAATGGGCGAGGTCAGCACCAGCTCCACAGTCAGGGACATAGCCGTCAGTAAAGATGTCGGCCTCGCCTATGTCACCACCTATAATTCCATCCAGGTTTATGACATAAAAGACCCGTGGAAACCCCAGCTCTTGAATGAGATCACCAGCCTTCCCGGATCACCCGGCGCCGACGGCCAGGCTACTTCAATCCCCATTGGTGAGACACCGGCTATCGTCGAGAAGGGGGGCTGGGTCTATCTGGCCAATATGACCAAGGGGATGAGGACGCTGGATCTGGATCCGGTGTCAATGACCCTGACTTCCGCTACCATCAGGCTGGCGAACCGGATAACTGATGCAGTGCCGAGCAGTGTTGCCCTTGATGATGATGTCAAATTCAACTTTTCTCTCATACCGCTGCCCGGAACGGAGCTGTCGAATCCATTCGTAACCATAAAGGAAGATGGTACAAATATCTGGGGGCCGCAGGATGTGGCGGACAGTGAAGATCCTCAAGTGGTTCAGTACAAAGCGAAAGAGACGGCACGCCTGTTTGATCCTGGTAAAAAGTATGAATTTGATTTAAACGTCAACGAAAAGAAAGACGGCATGAAAGAGACAAATACGAAAATCGAAAGAATAACTCTCGAATGGCCGGTTATGGTTACCGATTACAACCGGGACAAGAAGATCGATGAGGCCGACTGGACGGCAAATGCTACAGGTAAACCGTTTTACTTCTGGATAAATGATGATAAGGATAAAGGTGAAGTCTGTAGCGATTGTGACATCCCCGGATCCGGTAAAAACTTTGAAGATGCCATAGTAAACGGAATGAGCGATCTGGAGGATTTCTTCCCGGTTTATCTTGATCTCAATAAGGTGCTGAGTAAATTCTCGAACACAACACACGATTATTACCTGAAACAGAAAGACGGCGCATTGAATTTTGTCTTCACAGACTTGACGGCAGCAACTGCAGGTTCCTACCTGACCGACCCGGCAAGCAATCAGCTTGTGCCGACGGTAACTACGGGGCCGGCGAAGGCGCTTGTCAATCGAGATACCTACCCAATCACCGGAAAAAGTGTCAGATTAAACGATCACTCAGGTTACAGCTCTTTCCTGAATGATATACTGACTGGCGGCAAGGGGATTATCCTTGTCGAGGGGAGAAAGGCGACCCATGAACCACTGGTGCTTGAGGTGATTGAGCGCACCTCAAATGCGAAGGTATTTAGTTCGCGGCTGGAGATCAGCATTGATGGGGTGGAGAGTATGTTCCGGCAGAAAAATCTGATACACGAGATGTACTATAACGAATTGCCAGCTGGTTCGTTGCTATTGCCGACCGACTTTAGCAAAAACGATAATGTGACCTCCATTGATGGCCATAAAATCCCTGGGCTGGCCGGACCAGTTAATCGCTTGACGGAGGAAGAATTTGGCAATGCTAAAGATCATTTTAAAGGTTTCAATGCTTTGAGTAATGCAACCGAAACTTTGAGCGATGGAGGAGATTTCGTGCATGTCCACGGCTACAATGTGAATGCCGATGCAGCCCGAGCAGAGCATACGCAAGTCTTCAAGCGGCTCTTCTGGTCTGGTTCCAGAGCAAGATTCTGGGGAATTACCTGGTATGGTTATGATTCGCAACAAAGCATTCCGTTAGTATCTGGACTGCGCTCACCCAACTACCATGTAAACGTTCGTCATGCCTTCAATGCGGGCAAACTGCTGAAGAAATTTGCTCTTGACAATAGCCTCGGGACAGCTACCTTCTCTGCCCATAGCCTGGGGAATATAGTTGTATCGACAGCCATTCAGAATACTATGCCATATTATCGCTATCTGATGATTAATGCGGCAGTAGCAGAGGAGGCTTATCTGGAACGATCAAATTATACTGGAGAGAGCTGGAATATCTCAACAAGAGAGCTGATGTATAACCCTGACTGGCGCTATCCTAAAGGTGAGGATAACCCATACGAACCGTTTCTCTGGCAATCGGAGTGGTACGATCTGTTTGGCTCAGGAGATGCAAGGAGTAATCTGACCTGGCGCAATAACTTCAGCTCTTCGCGAGATGCTAAGGTGTATACCTTCTTTGCCCAGACTGATGAAGCTTTCCGACCCTTCCCCCTGACTGTGGAAGAGCTGAAGAATGTCACAGCAGTAACAGATCCGGTTTATGACGGTGAAAAGTCAAAAACCTCAATATGGTTAACAATAGCCAAAAACTGGGTAGCAAGCTGGTTTGATTCTGAAAGGATAGGCGATTTCGGATGGTCTTATAATGAATTGATGAAGGGTACTGATCCTGTAATAGATATTGACAGCAAATACGGTGGGTGGGGGTTTAATAAAGATGCAAATGATGGCCACTACGTCTGTTCCATCAGTGGTGAGGAAAGGGCTTGCGGAACCATTCCCCCGGCAACAGCCAATCTGCTTGATAGGGAGCCTGAAGGTAATGACCCCGGCAGAGACATTCTGAAGACAAAACCATTTTTTGATAAACGCAATACGGAAAATTCGGCGCTCTTTACGCCAGGCCAGATAAGTACAATGTCATCCACCATGCGGGAAAAGCTGCTGGCTAATGAAATACCGGCGTTGACCTTTGCGGTGGGGCATAGGGGAGTGGACGGATTTAACGAGAATAATATCGACATTCGGGCGAAATATCTGCCTGCTGGTGCGCCGTGGGTGAGGGATAATAATGAGTGGCGTCATAGTGACTTCATAAATGTTGCTTATCCTTATCTGTATTTGATGTATGACGATTTGAAGAACAAGAGTCAGACATATACAGGGGGTGTTAAATGAAAGCAATCATTATGATTATGATATTGTTATGTTGTATCTGCTTTACTCGGAGCAATATTTATGCAGTTGGTATGGTTAAAGTCACTATAAAGGTAGTTGATGAGCAGCAGAAACCCGTTGAAGGTGCAAATGTTAGGGTTTGCCTGCGCGGCGGATGCTTGAAAACAGATTCGATAAAAGGTGTTACTGACAACGATGGCCTTTTCAGTGTATCTGGTTTCTCTCCTGATGGACAGGTTGGAGGTGCTGTAGAAAAAGATGGTTACTATTATAGCGGATACCACGCAGACTTCCTGACCACCACACTCGGCATGTACCAGCCCTGGAACAAGGAGATCAAGGTAGTCCTTCGCCCGAAGATCAAGCCGGTGCCTATGTATGTTAGATGGCGATGGGTGACGATTCCAGCAGTCGGTAAAGAGATCGGGTTTGACTTGATGAAATTCGACTGGGTTGCACCTCATGGTCTCGGGACTGTTGCGGATTTTGTGTTAAACCTTGATAGCCGTTATCAAAGTTATGATGATCGTGATTCAAATCTTACGATTACTTTTTCTAACATGTTTGATGGGATACAGCCATTTCAACTTGATATGGGAGGTGACTTTGGAGTTGGGAGCGTTTATCGAACACCTCGTTATGCCCCGGAAAGCGGATATCAAAACAAATATGTAACACGCTACTCATCGAAGCGCTTGCCAGCGTACAGAACCAAGGATGATTATTTTTTCTTTAGGGTACGTTCTGAAATTGACGAGAACGGTAAATTGAAGCGTGGCATGTACGGTAAATTGAAAGGGGATTTGGAGGCAGTATCTTCAAAAGATGGTTTAGCAAGAATTCAGTTCCACTACTGGCTGAACCCGGATTACACGAACAATCTGGAATTTGATACTGACAGGAACTTGTTTAGCCCTTTGCCAAGCGGTGAGGTAAATCGTTTTGATCCGTAGTTCAAGCTCGGGCAACCTCCTGACCCTCTCCGACCCGAAAAGCAACGTCACCAACTTTGAATACGATCTTGCAGGCAGAAAGAAAAAAGAGACCAGACCGGGTGGGCAGGCAACAACTTATACCTACTACCTCAACGGTCTCTTGAACACCGT
>JANNRW010000098.1:0-3928 GCA_031401815.1 Geobacteraceae bacterium
CTGGAACTGCTCCGTCACCACTCCCGGTTCAACCTCGGCTATCAGATTTTCCGTATCAATGCGCAGGATGCGGTTCATGCGGGTGGTCACCAGCACGATCCCGCCGGCCTTGGGGAGAGACCCACCGGTAAAGCCGCTGCCGGCCCCACGGGGAAAAACAGGAAAACCTTTCTGATTGGCCAGTTTCAGCACGGCCGAGACCTCATCGGGGTTGGCGGGGTGTACCACCGCATCGGGCAAAAACTCCATCTGGGTGGCGTCATAGCCGTAACAGATCAGGTCCTGCTTTTCAGTCAGAACATTGTCGGCACCCACGATGGCCGTGAGATCTTGAATTATGTTGGAGTCCAGCATGTCGATACCTTTCACGGTGAATTATTAAGGCGGATACGATACATGATAGCCTGCTGGCATGCAAGATCGACATTGAATATTGGATGCAACGTCAATCAAAACGAGCATGTCACTTGTACGGAAGTAACTCCTGTTTCAAATCAGCAACTTTCTCAAATTCCGGATCTTTATGGACAAGCACGGCATCCAGCTGCAATGCCGCTGCGGAAATCCAGGCGTCTGCCAGTGAAAGAGGGTAACAGGCCTTGATTGCCGCTGCTCGTTCCAAAAGTGCCGGTGATTCGTGCAGCCAGATAATCGGCAGGCGCAGACAAAGTGAATATGCAGAGCGACCGGCCTCTTCCCCTTCATCCTTCCAGACCCGGTACAGTAGTTCCATTTGCGATATGAAGCATCCGTGACAGGAAAGCTCACCGTGGGCAGCCGCCTCAAGCAGAGCGGACACCCTTTCGGCTCCGGGTTCGTCATCCCGCAGCGCCAGCAGCGCCGACGTATCCAGTAGATACGTGTTCATGGCTCTTGTTGTCTTTCTGCTTCCCGTTCGGCTACCAGCCGTCCAGCAGTACCACCCGCACCGCTACCGCGGAAAGCCGTCAGCAGTTCTGCGGCGGAAGAGTGTGCTGAAATGTCACTTCTGCCTTGCGTAAGAGCCTCATATTCCTGCGGCGAAAACAGATATGCCACCGGTCGACCACGTCGGGTTATGGTAATAGGCTCGCGCTGTGCGCTATCCAGAAGCAAACCGAAATGATTCTGGGCCTCTACAGATGTCATTGTTCTCATGGCAGCCCCCTTCAAATAGCTAATATAGCCATTATAGCTATCTTGTTTTGTTTGGCAACGTGATTTTTTCTTCACAAGAATAGTACAAAAGCCACCCCTGGTTCAAGGAGTGGCTTTTCGGAATTCTCAATCAGGCCCGTTGTAGCATGCCAACAGCGACTGCCTGCTTACCTTAGCCTAACGGCTCAATTTTGCACTTGCCAGCCGATTGAGACTCACACCTGCTTCGATCGACTGAATTGTCAACTGGCGGTGAACCTCTGGCGGAACTCGAATCATGAATTTTCCGCTGAAATGTTTTGTCGCTATCGGTTCAGGTACAGGTTCACCATTATCAAGCAAGTCCACAATAACCTCGTGTACAAGTTTGCTGACCCCATTCAGGGCTGCCTCAGGAGTTTGGGCAAGCCAGCTGATACTTGGAAACTCAGCGCACAGACCAACGTGCTCATTGTCCTCTTCCGACCAGGTGACGCGATAGGTGTACTTGTCGTGATTATCTTTATTCTGTGCCATGTTCGATCTCCATCCGTTCGATTGCCTTGAGTACCTGCTTGACCTGATATGCCTTGGACTTCCCCTTGTCATTCTGGATATTAACTCTCGGATCGCCATTCCATGGTGTCTTGTATATCCGATGACTTCCGCTTGTCTGCCGTGCCTGCCCAAAGAAATGCTCACACACCTTACAAAGATCAGTGAAGCGGACCCCGGCAGGATTGTTGCGCATTATTTGAAGAAGTTCGAATAATGAAGGCATGTTGCGATAGTATCAATATTGATATTGTGTGTCAAGAAGATGGATTATGGCAGTATAACAGAAAGCCGCCCCGATACCGGAGCGGCTTTCTGTTTAGCAACAATCAATAAATACTGCTACTGCAGAACCTTCACATCATTCACCCGCAGGCTACCGCCTTGTACAGCGAGCTTTCCCTTCACGACTATGGTTTCGGCGATTGAGGCACCATTCAGAATCGTCAGACTTCCATTCAGTGTGGAAGACATTCCACTCTTGCCAAGGTATGTAGTGTTCCAGCCGCCGTTGAGGAATATAGCCTTATTCAGAGTAACAGATCCATCATGCTGGGTATCTAGTGTCCGTATTTCAGCACCTGAAAGCGCAACCGAAAGAGCATTTGCGAGACTGGTGTACGGCATACCGGTCGATGCGTTCATTGCAAATGGAACAAGGACAAAAGTTGCCGAAACGGACTTCGGGCTCACCATAGTGACGTTGCAAGCTCCACTTCCGGTGCAATCGCCTGTCCATCCGCCAAATACAGAGTCGCCATTGGCAAGCGGAATTAAAGCAACAGGGGTACTGATCGGGAATGCAGTTGTACATGTTCCCGATGAACAGGATATGCCGGAAGGGTTAGTACCTTGAGGATCGCTGGTAACCGTTCCGGTTCCAGTACCAGTGAGGCCTACGGTCATTATCGCTGCTGCGGTGTAGTTCTGTGTCGATTGATCAAGCAATACATCGGTATAAGTCCTGTTGAGCGGGGAGAAGATGTAACCAACTTTGCTTAAGGTAACTGTACCGGACCAATTGTATGAAACAGTAAGACTGTAGTTGCCGTCAACATCGGATGTAGCCGTCTTCGCAGTGCTGTCAGTGTAGCTAAGGGTGGCACCAGCTACGCCGACGTTGCCGGATATAGAGTAAGTAATTGCTGCAGCGGTATAGTTCTGTACCGGTTGATCAGCTATTACATTGGTATACGCCCTGCTGAGCGGCGTGAAGGTGTAGCCTATCTTGCTTACGGTGACTGTACCGGACCAGTTGTATGAAACGGAGAAACTGTAATTACCACTGGTATCAGAGGTAGCTGTTTTGGAGGTACCATCGCTGTAACTAATGGTGGCTCCGGATACGCCGACGTTGCCGGAGATCGTTGGGGTAATTGGGGTCGCGGTATTGCCCTGTGCCGACTGATCCGCTATTACACTGGTATACGTTCTGCTGGACGGTGTGAAGTTGTAGCCGACCTTGCTTACGGTGACTGCACCGGACCAGTTGTATGAAACAGTGAGACTGTAGTTGCCGTCGACATCAGAAATGGCAGTCTTGGCGGTGCCATCGATGTAGCTGATGGTCACACCTGCTACACCGACGTTACCGGAAATGGTGTACATAATCGCTGCAGCGTTGTAGTTCTGTGCCGGTTGATCGGCGACTACATTGGTATACGTTCTGCTGGGCGGCGAGAAGGTGTAGCCGATCTTGCTCACGGTAACGTCACCGGACCAGTTGTATGACACAGTGAAACTGTAGTTACCATCAACATCGGAGGTGGCTAACTTGGCGGTGCCGTCTGTGTAACTGAGAGTGGCACCTGCTACACCGGCATTGCCCGAGATTGTATAGATTACGGCTGTACCGGTCAGTGTCGCATCCAACGTTGGATTGATGGAAGAGTCACTGGTTACATGAAGGCTGGCAGATTTTGCCCCAACCGATGTAGGCTTGAAGGCTACGTCGACTGTGCAGCTTGCGCCTGCTGGAAGGGTAGGCGACAGAGATGGGCAGGGATATGAACCACCAGGAGTAACAGAAAACTGACTTGAATCAGCGCCGGCAATTGAAATTGCGGTCACTGCCACAGTAGTTGGACTTCCGTTACTAATGGTAAAACCAGTCGGCGCTGGCTGTGTAGCATCTACAGTTGTTACCGCAAATCCTGTAGTTGCTGGGTTACTCAGCCGAAAAAATAATACACCGGAACTGGCGGTGAAAGCCTTGAGTCATGTTTTGAACTGCAGTGACCAATGGGTGGGCGTGGCA
>JANNRW010000099.1:0-39743 GCA_031401815.1 Geobacteraceae bacterium
GGCCAAGCAAAGCTTGGCTTTGCAAGGTGCGTTTGGCTGCGACTCTATCGAGATAATGCCAGCCCTCGGTTTACCCAGAGCGGATCTCTCTTCCGCTGACTCTATGCCATGATCTGCACAGTTTCTCAGAATATGGGCAAACGGATCATTCAACAGTTCAAGAAGACTCCGGTCAAGTTCAATATCCGTCCCGGTCATGGAAAGAGCTATCTCTTTCCCGGATTTTTTTGCCAGATCCCGCACTATTCGGGGAAAGTTGTCAGAAATTGATGCAAACGGCATAAGCCGTACAGCCATTACCTGATCGTATAGTTCGCGCAGATGTCGCCCAAGATCCCTTACAGCTTCGGCCAAAAAAGGGTCGCGGGTTTTTTCGGCCACTATTTCCATCCTGTATTTGACAGTTATCAGTTCGCCAGTAGTGTTGACAAACGAGTCAAGAAGACCGGTCTTTACCCTTACGGTCTGGTATGAGTGGATACTGTGAGGCAAGGTTCGGGGCAATGGCTCTTCTGCTTTCATAACAGAGGATCCGGCAGAATTATCCTCACAAGGAGCAGAAACACCGGCAGAAGGCTCTGATGAACTGGAGTATGCAACTATTCTGACAATCAGCTCATCAGCAGTCGTAGTCGCGGCTCCCCCCTGGTCCAGATCACTTATCATTTTCGAGAGGAGATCGGCTCCATCCAGAAGCAGCTCGAAAAGCTCACTGTCCACTTCCTTGCCGCGACGTACCCTGTCCATAAGATCTTCCATCTTGTGGGCCAGACCGGCAATCTGCCCGAACTCCATGGAGGCAGCCATCCCCTTCACAGAGTGTGCTGAGCGGAAAAGAGCATCTATGGTGGGACGATCAGAAGGATCTTTTTCCAGAAGAGCTGCAAGCTCGGCAATTTTTTTTGCATGCTCGCTCGCTTCACTTATGAACAGACCATAATATTGGGACATGTCCATGCTTTAACGCTCCCCTGCTTCGCTCATCTCTCCAGCACCCCTTCAATCGCCTCAATCAGAGCTTCCAGAGCAATCAAGGTCACCTCTCCCTGAGCCAGAGTCAATCGCGCCTCTTCAAAGGGGTCACAACCCGCGTCACGGGATATGATCTCTTCGCTGCTTATTATTCTGTCAATCTGATCTACTATCAGGGCAAGAGAAGTCTCCGGCCAACTCAATAGCAGCAGGCTGTGCCCACCGGAAGCGCCCCCTCCCCCCGAAAAGAGCGAAAGATCAAGAACTGCTGCCAGTTTCCCATGGATATTGACAACCCCGCGCATAAAAGGTGGTGCAAACGGAATCGGACATATTGTCGCCAGCTCGGCAATCTCTGCCACACTCTCAATCTCAACTGCGTACTGCCGTTCAGAAATTGAGAAAAGCATATACTGGTGCAGCTGATCACTCATGAACTGCGCCTGGATTTTCATTCAGACTGAATCTGGAAACTGCATGCAGAAGTTCAGCTGCAAGTGTTGCAAGTTCGCGGCTCGCGGCTGCCATCTCCTGCATCGCCGCAGACTGCTCCTCTGTAGCAGCGGAGACCTCTTCGGTCGCAGCAGCATTGTCTTCAGCAACCCTGGCAATTTCGTCTATAGCCTTGACCACTTTATGAGTACTGTCAGTCTGCATGCTGGAAAGATCGGCAATACTGTTCGCCTTGCGCTCGGTATCCAGCACTGTCTGGACTATCGACTGAAAAGCATTTGCCGTGCTGCTTATCTTCTTCTTCCCCTCATTGATCTGCCTTGATGAAGTGGCAAAAGTATCACGCACTTTCTGACTGTCTTCCTTGATCAAGGCGACAAGATCGATTATTTCAGCAGCAGACTTGCTTGTACCGTCAGCCAGCTTCCTGACCTCTTCGGAGACAACGGCAAACCCTTTGCCATACTCCCCTGCACGTACTGCCTCTATCGACGCGTTAAGTGCCAGCATATTGGTCTGCCTGGCTATCTCCACAATTATGTCCGCAATCTTTCCGACCTGCTGTAGCTTTCCGTTCAGCTCGGCAAACTGCTGGCCGGTGTACTCCGTAGTTTCAAGAATCTCTCTCATCATCTCCATGGTCTGCTTTGCCATGTCCGTACCCTGTTGCGCAGTAGTGGATGTATCCCTTGCTGACTGCGCCGACTCCCGGGCGCGCTTGGCTACCAGCTCCACAGATACGGCAAGTTCATGTATAAGGGTTGAGCTCTTTCCGGCCATCTCTGCCTGGGTCTCGGCTCCATGTGATATCTGCTCCAGCGCCTTGGCCACCTCCTCGGTAGTAGCGTTCATTTCAAGAGCAGAAGAAGAGATGGTACGGACTGACTCCGATACCTGCCCTGAAGCTGTCCGGATCTGGTTGACCAGCTCCCTGAGGCTTCCGGTCATCAGATTGATCGAGGCAGCCATGCCGGCTGTTTCATCTGGAAAGCGCTTTGCCTTGACAGATACGTCCCGGGTAAGATCCCCCTCGCTGATTGCCTCCACTGAAGATGTTATCAGACCGATGTTGCGGCTTAATCCTCTGGAGATAAACCAGCCCAGAACAAGGCCGGTTGTCATCGCCACAGAGTAGGCGAAAACATTGGTCATCTCCTGAGAGTATCCCAAAGCAATAACCATGGCTGGAGAAAAGGCGACAGCCGCCACTACTACGGCAAAACCGAGGATAAATTTGTAGCCTATCGGGACAAACATACATAACCTCCTTATCGTTCGAACTCCTTCACGGGGCAAAACAGTCTTTCTATCGGACAGACTGTCTTAAAATATCCTCTTGACTCTCCCAGTATGGTTTCTGATTTTCCCAGCATCAAAAAACCCCAACGGTTAAGAACCCTGGCAATATTTCGGAACACCTTCTCCTGCTGCTCTCTGGCAAAGTAGATCATTACATTCCGGCAGAGTATGAGATCAGATTGCTGATATGTTTCATCATGAAACATGTCGGCATTACTGAAGTTGACCATATTGCGAATTTTCGGTGAAAGCAGAAAGAGTCCATTCTCTTCAGTAAAATACTTCTGACGGTAATGAAAAGGCAGCTCCTGCATCCTCTCCTGACTGTACAACCCGACTCTTGCCGATTCGAGAATTGTGGAGTCCACATCTGTTGCATCGATCTGCACCGGAATATGCGCCATTTCGGACTGAAACAGGTCATCAAGTATCATTGCAAGGGTATACGGCTCTTCTCCCCCGGCACACCCCACACTCCAGAACCTGAGATGGCTTAGCCCCTCCTGCCTGGCTGCACTGAAAAGATATGGGAACACTTCAAGCCTGAGTTTTTCAAATACTGAAAAATTGCGGAAAAACTGGCTCACATGAATAGTCAGCACTTTAAGAAGATGTTCAACCTCTTTCTCCTGGGATGAGAGAAGTTCACAATACTCCCTGACTGTAAAGCAGTGATTTGCCCGTATACGAATGGCAATCCGGCGTCTGACACACTTGTCCTTGTACGCCTCAAGGTTGAAACCTCGCATCTCGGAGAGGATCAGACTGATCTGGGCAAACTCTGCATCCGATATCTCCATCGGTATATATTCGGACACAAAAGAGGGAACATCGTGCAGCATGGTATCTTCAGACAATCTTAAGTGCCCCCCTATTTGAAATGGTCGTAACCGTACAAATCAATATCATAGCTGCTTCCGTCGCTGTTCTCAAAGAAAATGCCTTCCTCTGCCGTAATTTCACCTATTGCCGAAATCCTGACACCGCTATCAAGGCCGGACTGCAATAACTGTTCAAAAGTGTCAGGGGCGACGGTCAAGAGTAGCTCGTAATCCTCTCCCCCTGACAATGCAAGAGAGTGCCTGGCAACCGGAAAACGACCTATGAGTTCCCTGTACTCATCAGAGAGCGGAATTTTGTCGACAGCTACTTTTGCGCCAACTTTAGAACCATCCAGAATATGCCCCAGATCAGCGGCAACTCCGTCACTGATATCGATCATTGCTGTTGCAAGTAACCTGTCCGCAAGTAACTTGCCAAACTCGACCCTTGGTTCAGGGTCAAGTTGCCGACTCACCGCAAACCCCTGCCGCTCCCCGATGCGTAGCAGCTCAAGTCCCAATGCGGCATCTCCCAATGTGCCGGTAACACATATGATATCACCCTGTGATGCGCCGTTTCGAGTGACAACTTTTTGCCGATACTGTTCACCCATCAGGGTTACGCTGATAACCAGCCCATCTCTGGAACTACAGGTATCGCCCCCGATCAGGGCAACATTGAATCTTGCAGCCTGTTCGAGAAAACCTGACATGAAGCAGTCCAGAAAGTCGAGAGACAGATTCTTGGGGAGAGCCAGCGACAGGAGCGCATACGTTGGAATGCCCCCCATTGCCGCGATGTCAGAGAGATTTACTGCCAGTGATTTCCGCCCCAGTGTACGGGGCTCACTCCAGGAGAGATCGAAGTGTACCCCCTCTACCAGCATGTCAGTTGTGGAAAGAAGAGCCATCCCGGCAGTCGGCGATGTTACAGCCGCATCATCCCCGATACCGATAACGACCCCGGCGCTGTTTTGCGCCTTTTCAGCAACTCTTTTGATGAATCCGAACTCTCCGATTTCGGAGAGCTTCATACTGCTACACCTTTACGAGTGGTAACAAGCAGCTTCCCCGGCGACACCTTCTTCTTTGTCACAACCGGTTCCGGCAACTTGACGGTAACGAGCGAGAACCCTTCCAAAGCTATGGAAAGAACCTCTTCCACCTCCTTTACCGGAATAATCCTGATCTTTTTCAGAATAACCTTGTTTATCTCGGCAAGATCCTTCTCATTCTGGGCTGGTATGATTACGGTCTTGATTCCGGCTCTTATGGCCGCAAGGATCTTCTCCTTAAGCCCCCCGATAGGCAGAACCTTGCCGCGCAAGGTAATTTCGCCGGTCATGGCAACATCCCTGCGTACAGCAGTTTTGGTAAGAGCAGAAACCAGTGCTGTCGCCATGGTAATCCCCGCAGAAGGGCCATCCTTGGGTATTGCTCCAGCCGGAACATGCACGTGAATTTCGATATTCTGGAATAAATCATCTGCAAGCTGCAACTCTTTCCCTTTTGAACGTATCCATGAAAGTGCGGCCTGTACCGACTCCTTCATCACATCACCAAGATGTCCAGTAAGGGTAAGAGCCCCCTTGCCCGTCATGATTGTGGCCTCTACGTGCAGTGTCTCACCACCTACGGGGGTCCAGGCAAGACCGGTGACCAGCCCGACTTCATTCCGCTCACTCTCGGGTTCACGGACAAACTTTGGTGCCCCCAGATATTTTGAGATATTGGCGGCATTTATCATGAACAGTCGTTTCTCCCCTTCTGCAACACGCCTGGCTATTTTCCGGCAGACCCCCCCTATTTCACGCTCCAGATTTCTCAATCCGGCCTCTCTGGTATAGCTGGAGATTATTGTCTTGATCGACTCATCAGTAAAAACGATCTGTTTTCCGGTAATTCCGTTATCTCTTGTCTGTCTTGGGACAAGATAACGTTTTGCAATCTCGAGCTTCTCTTCCTCGGTATAGCCGGAAAGATTAATCACCTCCATTCTGTCTTTAAGCGGACCCGGGATTGTATCAATCTGGTTTGCCGTAGCTATGAACATAACGTTTGACAGATTGAACGGAAGGTTTATGTAGTGATCGGAAAACATGAAATTCTGCTCGGGATCCAGTACCTCCAGAAGGGCTGACGAGGGGTCTCCACGGAAATCGGATCCGAGCTTGTCAAGTTCGTCCAGCATGAATACCGGATTGTTTGTGGCGGCCTGCTTCAGCCCCTGTATGATCCTGCCGGGGAGAGCCCCCACGTAAGTCCGTCTGTGTCCACGAATCTCGGCCTCATCCCTGACTCCGCCTAGCGACATCCGCACAAACTTGCGCCCCATGGCGCGTGCGATCGACTTGCCCAGAGATGTCTTTCCAACTCCTGGAGGGCCTACGAAGCAGAGAATCGGCCCTTTCATCTTTTTGCGCAGCTTGCGTACCGAAAGAAATTCGAGAATCCTCTCCTTGATCTTTTCAAGGAAATAGTGATCTTCATCAAGTACAGCCTGAGCTTTTTTTATGTCGAGAGAATCACGTGTTGACTTGCTCCAGGGGATTTCAACCATCCAGTCAAGAAAAGTCCGCAGCATCCCTGACTCACCTGCATCAGGATGCATCTGCTCCAGACGGCCAAGCTGCTTCAGCGCCTCTTTCTCGATATTTTTCGGCATCCTGGCCTGCTCAATGGCCTTCCTGATTTCTGCAATCTCTTCCGAGCGGGAATCTGCCTCACCAAGCTCCTGCTGTATCGCCCGAAGCTGCTCGCGGAGATAATACTCCCTCTGGCTCTTCCCCATCTCCTCCTTGGCAGCTGTCTGAATCTTGGCCTGCATACTCAGCAGCTCATGCTCCTTTGCAATGAGCTCATTCACCTTTTTAAGTCGCTCAACCGGATCAAAGATTTCAAGCAGTGTCTGTGACTCCTCGACTTTCAGGCCAATGTTACTTGAAACAAGATCCGCCAGACTTCCGATATCCTGCATATTCTCGACAATAACAACAACCTCGGGAGAAACCGCTTTTCCGAGAGCTATTATCTTGCCAAGTTGATCCTTTACCGCTCTCACAAGCGCTTCAAGCTCCATCGACTCTTCAGGAGCCGGTTGCTCTATGATGCGCTCAAGCTTGACTTCGTAACAGGGCTGACTGCTTTCAAACGAGATAATCCGTGCTTTTGTCAGCCCCTGCACCAGGATCTTCACACGGCCATCAGGGAGTTTCAGCATCCGCATTATCATGGCAACCGTGCCGACCCTGTAGATGGCATCCGGCACCGGGTCTTCGTCTCCTATATCCTTCTGCGTGGCCAGAAATATCAGGCGGTCGCCTGCAAGAGCCTTGTCAACTGCATTGATTGAAATCTCCCTCCCTACAAAGAGCGGCAGAATCATGTAGGGATAGACAACAACATCCCTGATCGGTAACAGTGGCAGCAGATCAGGAATCTTGAGCTCTTCAGCCTCTGTAACTGCTTCCATTTCAATTTCCATCCATAGCTCCTTTGATTCTCGGGAATGACACGGTCAAAACTCCCCGTTCATATTTTTTACTGAATCTGTCCGGGTCAAACAGTAAAGGTATCTCCAAAATCCTGCAGAAACGGCCAAAATGCCTCTCAAGACAGTAATATGAGATGCACCCTTCAACCTTTTCCTGCTTTTTCACCCCTTCTATCCTGATACTCCGTCCGGACATACTGACTGCAATATCGCTTTCAGCAAACCCTGGAAGATCAATTTCCATCACATAAAAATCCGTGGTTTCGTAAATATCCAGTTGAGGTAAAAACTCGAAATACCCCCCCCCTTCAGCTCTCATATCAAAGATATGATGAAACACATCGTCAAGTTGCTGACGAAATATCGAGAGCCATTCTGCTGGATCATTTGGTTGTTGAGCCATTACTACCACCGGCAAGCTGTTAAAAGGGTATATTCTGTTGATTTAACCATCTTCAACCGGAAAGTCAAGGTATTCCCGGACGCTCTTTCTGCTTCAAAAGCGTAATTCATTGAATATTTTGTCCTGGCAGTGTATAGTTTGACCCTTTCTTGCTCAAAAACATGCATTTCCTTACTGAAATAACTACTTGGCAACCGATTTCGAGGTACTTTTAAATGAAAAAAATAATTTCTTTAATCATTCTGGCAACTCTGACCAGCGGGTTTACCTGGGGGAAGAGCAGCAGTGACAGATGTGAAGAAGCAAAGCAGTTTGCCCTGGGATTGACTTCAACTTCTGACAGAGGGAGCCGCCTTGAAGCTGAAGCATCGATAAATGAGCTCTGTCCTGATGGAGCAGCAGCTCAATTCATGAAGGGGTTGGCGTCTGAACAGTCCGGCAACAGTGAGCGCGCGCTCCTCTCCTACAGGGAAGCTCTTCGCCTTGACCCCGCGTTCTACCCGGCAAACGGCAGAATCGGCCTGATTCTTTTCGAAAAAAACCGTTCGGACGAAGCATCCATAGAATTTACCAAGGCAATGCGCGGCCATTCAGATCCGCTGTACAACAGGGGGCTTGCCAGAGTATTTACCGAGAAAAAACTTCACTCCCTGGCCATTTATCACTACCTGGAGGCACTTAAGAGCTATCCGTCTGATGCCGGTCTTCTCTCAGGCATAGCCTCTGCCTACAATGACTCAGGGGAGACAAAAAAAGCTGAAGAGGCTTACAGGAGAGCCATTGCAGTCAACCCTGGTGACAAGCAGACACTGGTCGGTCTGGCAGCTCTTTACACAACTTCCAGAGAGTTTGACAAGGCTCTCGATCAGCTGAAAAAAGCCGAGGCGATTACCCCTCACGACAAATCAATTCATGCTCTGCTGGCTGATATCTACCTGAAGAAAGGGGACAGGAAAAGTGCCGAATCTGAGCTGATTCTGGCCGGGATCGCCCCCAAAATCCCTTTGCATGTCACTGCCGGAAAAAACGGTGACAGTTTTTTTGCAAACAGGGATTTTGCAAATGCGATTGAATCATATAAAGCAGAGCTCAATGAGAACCCGGAAAATTCTGAGCTCCGGCAAAAACTGGGCAATGCCTTTATGTCAGCAGGGAGAGATCAGGAAGCTATTGCCGCATACCGTGAAGCGATCAGACTTAACGCGGAGAATCAGGAGCTGCATTATAATCTGGGATTACTTTATGAGCGGAAAAACCTTCATGATGAAGCAGTAGTGGAGTACCGTCGTGCACTACAGGTATCTGACAACGTTGATGCAAGAAACCGGCTGGGTGATATTTACACCCAAAGGGGGAGTCTGCCCCAGGCCATTGAGCAGTATAAAATGCTCCTGAAGAACAGTCCTGCAGACCAGCAGCTGCTAATGAAGCTTGGAAAGGTTTATAACAGCAGCAACAACTCAAAGGAAGCCATAGCAACCTTCAGGGAAGCTGTACGGCATAATCCTGACAATATTGAAGCTCACAGGGAACTGGCCAATCATTTCAAGAAAGGGAACATGCTTGATGATGCTGAAAAAGAGTATCGCGAACTTCTTCGACTGAAAAAGGACGATATGGAGGTAAGAAACGCACTTACTGCCATCTACGTGAAAAAGAAGAATTATGATGATCTGGTTACACTGCTGAAGGAGAATGTGGAGATGAATCCCAGGGATCCTGGTCATCTCTACAAGTTGGGGCTGGTTTACGAATTCCGCAAGGATTATGAAAACGCCTCAGCCAGTTACCAGGAGTCGGTCAGGATAAAGGAAGACAATGCAAAGTCGTTGAATGCGCTCGGCCGGGTCAAGATGAAAACAGGTCATATCAAGGAGGCCAAGGAGTATCTGGAAAGAGCCAAAGCTGCTGACCCGAATCTTGAGGAGACTGCCCTGCTTCTTGGAAACATCAGGGACGAGCTGACTCCGACCACCTCCAAATATAAAAAGCCAAAGAAGAAAAAAGGTAAAAAAGTTAAAAAAGGGGTTAAAAAGCCGCCTGCAAAGAGCACCGCAAAACCGGCTGCAACAAAGCCACCAGTTAAAAAGCCGGCAGAATAATTATCTTCTCTACTGCTTTTCAAGTTTTATCGGCTGATATTTTGTCCTTAATGTTTCATCCATCTCCCTCAATCTTTGACTTAGCAGAGTCGCAATTGCCCGGTAGATTTTTGCCGCCATCTGCGGCTGCTGCTCAAACAGCCCTTCCAGTGCACTGCACGATATCCTCAAAAGCTCTGTCTCTTCAATGGCGGCCACAGTTGCCGAGCGCTCTCCACGGTCAACAAAGGTCATCTCGCCAATGGTATCCCCCACGCCAAGAGTTGCAAGGACAATTGGCCCGTTTTTCACCATCACAGAGCCTCTTTTAACGATGTAAAAAGAGTCCCCCGGCGCTCCGGCCTCAAACACCTTCTGCCCCATGCTGTACTGCTCGCGCCGGGAAATCGCCATGATCCCCAGAAGTTCATCCGGGGTCAACTCCCTGAAAAAGAATACTTTCAAAAGCAGTGCAATGTTGTCCATTATTTGCTCCTTGATTATCAATATTTGAATTCAAGAAAGTGAGTGGCAATCTCCCTAAAGCTGTTCAACCCCGCCTCCACGTTTTCAATAATCTCTGCCGCCAGATCATCGGGTTCCGGCAAGTTGTCCAGATCGGCCAGGCTCTTGTCTTTCAGCCAAAAGATATCGAGGCTGGTCTTGTCTCTGGCAACGACCTGTTCACGGCTGAACTTCCGCCAGCGCCCTTCCGGATTGTTCGCGGCATCCCATGTTTCCTTGCGCTCATGGCGATTGAGCGGGTTGTAGCAGACAATAAAATCTTTCAGGTCATCATAGCGAAGGGGTTTCTTCTTCAGGGTATGGTGGATGTTAGTGCGGTAGTCGTAAAACCAGATCTCCTTACTCCACGAGTTCGGGCTTGCCTCCCGGTTGTCGAAAAACAGAACGTTCGCCTTGACGCCGTTTGCGTAAAAAATGCCAGTCGGCAGACGGAGGATGGTATGCAGTTCTGTAGTCTCCAGCAGCTTCTTCCTGACCGTCTCACCTGCGCCACCTTCAAAAAGGACGTTATCCGGCACGACCACGGCGGCGCGTCCGGTAGTTTTCAGCATGGAGCGGATATGCTGGACAAAGTTGAGTTGCTTGTTCGAGGTTGTAGCCCAGAAATCCTGACGGTTGTAGGTGAGATCGTCCTTTTCCTGTTCGCCATCATCGTTGGTAAAGCTCATGGAGCTTTTCTTGCCAAACGGTGGATTGGTCAGGACATAGTCGTAACGCTTGCCGCTGTCAGCCACCAGTGAATCATTGGGCGAAATCATGCTGTCGCCGTCCACTTCGCCGATGTTATGCAGGAACATATTCATCAGACAGAGTCGCCGGGTATTAGCGACGATTTCATTGCCGGCAAACGTTTCGTGTTTTAGGAACTCTTTCTGCTTCTTGTCCAGCGGGGAATTGCTTACCAGAAAATCATAGGACGCCAGAAAAAAACCGCCGGTGCCGCTGGCCGGGTCGGCAACAGTCTTGCCCGGTTCCGGGCGGATACACTCCACCATTGCACGAATCAGGGCGCGGGGGGTGAAATACTGCCCGGCTCCCGACTTGGTATCTTCGGCGTTCTTTTCCAGCAAACCTTCGTAGATGTCACCTTTGACATCCGCCCCCAGCATGACCCAATCAGTATCGTCCACCATGTCTATCAGACGGGAGAGCTTGGCCGGGTCCTGAATCTTGTTCTGGGACTTGGTAAAAATTTGCCCCAGCATCCCTTTGTGTTGCCCCAATTCGCGGAGCAGGGAGACGTAGTGCACCTCCAGTTCCGCGCCCCGCCTGGTTTTCAGGCTCTGCCAGGTGTATTTGGGCGGAATGCCCACCTTGCGATTATAAGGGGGGCGGCTGTATTCGTCGGCCATTTTCAGGAAGATGAGATAGGTAAGCTGTTCCAGATAGTCACCATAGCTCACCCCGTCATCGCGGAGGGTGGTGCAGAAACTCCAGACTTTGGAGACGATTGCGGCAGATGTCATTTTGTGGCCTTTGCGCGTGGTTTGCGTGGTTTTCGTAGGGGCGATCCCGGCGGGTCGCCCTGGTTTTTCGTCCGTGAATTCGGGCGACCCGTTGGGATCGCCCATACAGTTGCCCGTTCCGCCTTGATCCGCTCCAGCAGCTTCGCCGCCGGTTCATCGTTCGGGTCCTGCGGAACAAGTTGACCGGAGAAGGCTTTTTTCAGGATGGACTGGCGGAGGGTTTCGGCTTGCTGTAGGGCGGTGGTGATGGTTTGGTCGAGTTGATGAATTTCGGAGAGGCTGGAGTCTAGTTCTTGAACTATCTGACACTGCTCTTCAATATTGCAGATAGCTACCACCAATGACTGAATTTCAACCGAGTTGATATTATTTACTCCGCTGGTAGATTTTGCTTTTTGTTCAATTTGTTTTCTGACTGAATGAAGCGATAGCATGTTGTGCAAATACTCTGGTTTAACATGCTGCTTCTGAGGACGTATTCTGATTAAGTAACCTGCAAATAGATGGTTAATATCTCTTTCAGAGACTAAAGCACCCTTGCCGACAATAGAAATGCTGCCGTTTGAACGAATCATTAATATATCACCAGCAAATAGCTTGTACGCTGAAATTTCTTCATCACTGAATAGTGCAAATTTCAGGTCAGAAGCATCTATTTTGCCTAATACAACATTGGGTATTCTCAGGACACCAATCCCTATAGTTTGGTAATCACATTTTTTTGCGGTTCCATAGGTTGGATCATCTATCAACCCTCCAATCCTCGTATATCCCCACCCCTTCGGCAATTCCGGCAACTCCGCCAGTTCGTCAGCAGTCAGTGGCGGCAATTCCTTCGGATGGCTCGGCTTACCCGGTTTACTCTCTACCTTCCCGCTCTTTTCCCACTCCTTGACGGCCTTCTCCCACGCCTTCACCTGCTGCCGGTAGCGTTCCGACCGTTCCGCCTGAATCCGCTTCAACAGCACCTCAGCGGTTTCCAGCTTATCCTTGTTCTCTTCCCGCCATGCGGCGGTCAGCTTCCCCTCAAAGGCATGTTTCAGCAGCGCCTGCCGGTAGACCTTCAACTGCTCGCGGGCGGTTTTGAAGCTTTCGATCCCTTTATCCAGTTCGGAGAAGAGTTCTTCGATTTTGGTGACGATGCGGCGTTGTTCTTTGTGTGGCGGAATCGGGATTTCACTTGCCGCAAGGTATGGCGTAGGAACACGCCGCTGTCCAACTGCACCGGTCATGTTGTGTTCGGCGTCCTGTCGAAAGAGTTTGCCAGAAACGTAATAGTATAGATAGCGGGCTTCAATGCCTGTGAGTGGTCGCAAAACATGAAATTCAGTGGAGCCGAAACCGTAACCATTCATGACTTCAGGAACGACGGCCATTTTGCCGTTTTCCATACATGGCGTGATCTTGGCAAACAGAACATCGCCCTCTTTGAAGGTTGTGAACCCTTTTTGAACGTTAGAGTACGGACGTGTGTTAGATACATCAATCGAACCATCAGCGGCACCAACAGCGGCCATTGGCACAAAAGAAACCGGGATTTCTCCTGTAAGCGCATCCTTCGGAAGCCTTGGGTTGATTTCTGCAATTTCTTCGATTTTAGCTACAACCCAATCCTTCATTACACCGCCAATTCATCGTTGCTTGTTGTATTATCCCGCTCATAAAACACCACCCCCACCCGCCGGATATGCTCCAGCAGATCAGAATTCTCAATTTGCCGAAAGAGCGACAGGTCTATCTTGTAGGGGAGCAGCAATTCATCCAGCTGATTGGCCTGCTGCAGCAGCTGATCGTGCCTCACTTCATCGCCGACAATGGTCAGGTCGATGTCCGAGCCGTTTCGTTGTGTCCCCATGGCACGTGAACCGTAGAGAATCACCCGCTCTACCTGTGGGCAGGCGGCAAAAACATCGTTCATCGCGGCTATGGCGCTCTCTTTGAGACCAAAACGAAGTTCACTCATCAGCGCTCCGGGAAGCGGCAATAGCCTGCATGGTCAGGTGCAGTGAGTCGAACAGCGGGAAATAGCAGGTCGTGATATTTTTTGCAATGGCTTGTGCTGTCTCTTCATTGTAGGTGTGCGCAGTAAGGTTGCGATCTTTCAGCATAGCCATCCAGCCGTTACCGTCGTTTATCAACTCCAGGGTAAATGCCTCGCGGATGGCGTCCCTTGAACCGTGAATGTTCTGATTGCCCTGTTCGCGCAGATAATCACGAATGACATTCCACGCCAGTTCATAGGTATACTCAAAAGCCTGAATAAGCCCTTGTTCTTCAAACTCGTTCAGCTCTCCCTTGTCAATGAATTTTCTCAGTTGTGTCAGAGCCTTGGTATAGTTTGCCAAGCGCTGTTGCCAGCGGATATCCTGAGTGGTCATATTTTTCTCTCCTAGATATTTTCTAGCTTTTCAGCACCGTAAATAAGGATGTCATTCCCGAGGGTTTAATCGGGAATCCAGACTTTAAAACACGATAGAATCATTCGAGGATGACATATATTTTTACGCCGCCAAAGCCTCATTCAGCTCATCAATCAATTTATCCATCTTGTTCCCGAAGAGCTGATACATCTTGCCCAGCCCTCCCTGACCATCAAAGGGAGCCAACTCCAGATCATCCCGCTCTATGTGCATCGAACTGACAATATGGTCGCGGATCATCCGGAGCCACTCCATCTGCTCTTCCGTGAATTTGCTCCCTTTGCCGGAATGGCGCTTCATGATCCAGTTCTGGAAATTACGCCGCACCGTATCATCATAGGCTCTAAGCTTTTTGTCCATACCGCAGACCCGGCGGATCAGCGCCACCAGAGCCGACAGTTCCTGAACCGGCTGTGCCCCCTTGTACTTGTCCAGCTGGCTGTACGCCTGCCAGACCCGGAGCGGCGCAAGATTGGGCTTGTCTGTTTTGATCCTCTCCAGCACCTGATTGATCATGGCAAAGGTGAGTTCACGGCGGCGATAAGGCTGATTGAAGAAGATATTCAGGGCGTCAATCCGGTCTCGATTCGCCATGAGGTAAGCGGCAAATTCATCCGCCGTTGCCTGGGCATTGTTGACTGCATCCTTGTCCCAGGCAGCCTTCTCAACCTTATCGATATTGATATGGTCAATGGTCTGTTCCTTGTCGCGGCGGATGCCGTCAATCAGGTCAATCAGCGAACCGGTAAAGACCCGCGCAGCACCGCTTACCAGCTGCTCCTGCGCCAGCTGCAACTGTTTGTAGTTGGGAATGCTGCTCTTGTTACCGGTTAACTCCTGCGCTCTTGCTTCAATGTTGTCGGCGTCGATGGCGGACAGCAGATTGCCTACAATGGTGCTTAGTTCCACTCCTCCGGCGGCACTCTTTATTTTCTGCTGCTCGTCAGAAGTAAGCTGCTTGTTCAGTCGCGCCAGCCGTCCTGCAAGGGAACTGACGGTGTCCTCATCGTGCACCCCCATCATGACCCCCATGGCCAGATCTTTCAGCGGCACAGCCGGTTTGGTTATAAGCGGCTGGCTGGCGGTCTTGAGGGATTTGGTGACGCCGATGGCATCGACAATGACGTAATGTGTTTTCGCGGTAATTGCCGACGGCGTCACTTTTCTCAGGTCGTCAAGATCCAGTATCCTGGTTCCTCGACCTTTCATCTGTTCGAAGTAATTGCGGCTCTTGACATCGCGCATGAAGAGCAGGCACTCCAGCGGCCTGACGTCAGTTCCGGTGGCAACCATGTCCACGGTTACGGCGATACGGGGGTGATAGTCGTTACGGAACTGAGCCAGAACAGATTTCGGGTCTTCCTCAACCCTGGTCAGGTAAGTGAGCTTCTTGCAGAAGGCGTTTTGTTCCCCAAACTCCTCGCGCACAATCTGGACTATGTCGTCGGCATGGCTGTCGGTCTTGGCAAAGACAAGGGTTTTGGGGACTTCCTTCCTACCCGGGAAGATCTCCGGCAGCTTGTCGCTGAAGGTTCGGATTACGGTACGGATCTGATCTTTGTTGACGATCTCCTTGTCCAGCTCTCTGGCTGAATAGACCAGGTCTTCATCCTGCTGTTCCCAGCGTTTCTTGCGGGTGAGCTTCTCCCGCTTCTCCACCAGTTGCCGAGCCTTGATCCGGGCACCTTTCTTCGTGATTCTGGTTTCAATGAGATAGACCTCGTTGCCCACATTGACCCCGTCGGCAACGGCCTTCTCATGACTATATTCGCAGACCATGTTCTTGTTGAAATAGCTGATGGCTCGGGTATCGGGAGTAGCCGTCAAACCAACCTGAAAGGCGTCGAAATAGTCGAGCACTTGCCGCCAGAGGTTATAGATGGAGCGATGACATTCGTCGATTACTATGAAGTCGAAAAACTCCGGCGGGATCTTCTTACTGTAGACCACAGGTAGAGGCTCTTTGGGCAGGATCAGTTCTGCCGGATTGATCTCTTCAGCCGACTCGTCCAGCGGTTTATCCTTCAAGATGGCATAGAGGCGCTGAATAGTGCTGATACAGACATGACTGTCCCTGGCGATTGATGAGGACTTGAGCCGTTGCACAGAGTAGAGTTCAGTGAACTTCCGGTTGTCGTCCGACGGCACAAACGACATGAACTCTTGTTCCGCCTGTTCACCAAGGTTCCTGGTGTCCACCAGAAAGAGGATTCGCTTGGCGTCGGCATGCTTTAGCAGTCGATAGATGGCGGTGATGGCTGTATAGGTCTTTCCCGCTCCGGTGGCCATCTGAATCAGCGCCCGAGGTTTGTTTTCCTTGAAGGATGCTTCCAGATTTGTGATGGCCAACTCCTGACAGTCTCGCAGTTTCAGTTCTTTAGCCGGAAGTTTGTCCGGATTAAGAAGAGGAACCTGCCGCAATCTTTCTCGAAGAGGCATGTTCTGGGACTGCCATTCAAGTAGGGTTTCGGGTCGGGGGAAGGTGAACAGTTCGCGGGAGCGGGGCTTGGGGTCGCGCTGATCGGTAAAGCGGGTGATGATGCCGGTGCTCTCAAACAGAAATGGAAGGATCACGGGCTGGTTAACCCATTTCAATTGTGCTTTGGCATAGCCTTCGGTCTGTGCTTCGTGGGTGGTTAAACGTTGAGCTTCCTCTTCCCGCTTCGCCTCGATGACCCCGACCGGCTTTTTGTCCACAAACAGCAGATAATCAGCCGGACCGGCAGCAGTCGGGTACTCGCGCACCGACTGACCGATGCCGTCGCTCAGATCTATTTTATTCTTGTCCTGAACCTGCCACCCCGCCTGCTGCAAAAGAGCATCGACAGAATCACGCGCCTTTTGTTCAGGGTTCTGGTTATCGGTCATACACCCTTCCTGTAAAGCTGTATATACTTCAGAGTTGTCTTTACTGCACTTTCCAGAATTCCGCAACAGTGTAAACTTCGTTTCGGCCTGAAATGCCCAAAGCAGGGCCACCGGCACATGCCGGGCCACCGGAGAAATAATGCTGTACTTCCAGTACCTGATCAGCTGCAACTGTGAAAGATCCGCTTATGATGCTATAAGTCGCAACTCCTATGGAAGGTTGACCATAAACATTCGTGCCATCAATAATAGTTGTTTCATTAGACAGGTTTCGCAGCCTTGCGGCACCCAGACCAGCACCGTAGTGCGGCGAGTATATATGAACCAGGTATGTGCCGGGTGTAAAGGTAATCTGATTTGAAATCAGAGTTGCCAGCCCTGAAAAGTTGTTATCCATGCTGTTTAAATGCCGTGTATTCCAGGTACCGGCAATCGCAGTCTGGGAACATGTTCCGGATGGTTTCACATCCGAGATCTTGACATAAGTGCCAGGACTCCAGGCCGTCTGCTGTATCGAATTATTCGGAAATTTGACCCCTCCCGACCCGATGTTAAGTGTCCCGTCCACAATCAGATCGCCATTCCCGGCAAAAGCCTCTGCTGTCATCAAAATAAGTACGAGAACTGTCATCGCAACTCTTCTTTTCATTTTGTCGCTCCTTTTCTATCATCCCTGTAATCCGGCTCTCATTGAGCAATCCGGATATCTCTCAGCTTCACCGTGCCTTCGCTTATATACGGAACTCCATGCAGAACGGTTGTGGCGAAATATGTTTCAAAGTCACAGAGGTAGCCTCCATCAATTATCACATAAATATCTCTGTTGGTTATAAAGCTATCGGTGAACTCTATTGCCAGAAGCTTTATGACGGCATTATCAGCAGCACTGTTATATGCTTCCTGAATTGTTGAGTAGTAACTGCTTCCGACTGCTGCCGGGTAGCCGCTGCAAACGCTTAGCGGAATTCTTTCAAAGTTGGCGATTACACTGATGTTGTCATTCATGACAACTGCACATGTATTTGCACCACTACAGGCACCTCCCCAGCTGGTAAATGTATAGCCATGATTTGGAATTACAGTAAGGCTGACAGGTGTATTCAAGTTATAGTCAGCCGAACAGCTGCTACCGCAGTCTATTCCTGTAGGTGAACTGGTGATTGTTCCCAACCCCCCTGCCTGGGAAATCGAGAGCGTCGGCAATGTTCCGATGCCGTTCAATGAAACATCAAACACAGGGGTTTGCGGATCGTTTGAGGGTATCAGCAGGCTTGCGGTTTTAGCTCCGGTAAAAGCCGGTGCAAAGGAAACTTTGAACGAACAGGATGCTGAAGGGGTCAAGGTCTGCCCTGAGCAGTAGTCTTCTGTTACGTTAAACTCGCTCGCACTCAATCCCGATAAAGAGAGCGTCCCGATTATCAGCTCTTTTGTGCCATTGCTGGTTACGGTGATACTCTTCGGCGTTGAAGCCCTGCCGACAAATACATTGCCAAGGCTGTTGGCGGCAGGAGCTACTGATATCTTTGCTGCCAAAAATAATGCCTTTACGTTGATATCGCCTGTCATGGCGACTCTGCAGCTTCCTGTTCCGCTACAACCTCCTCCAGACCAGCCTGTAAATACTGAATCTCCGACAGGGACTGCTGTAAGAGTAATCAGATCGCCATTAATAAAAGGTGAAGAACAGCTCGCGTTACAGTTGATTCCTGCGGGAGAGCTGGTGATTCTGCCTGCACCGGGCAAATCGACAACTACGGATAGAGCTGATTGATAACTTGATCCACCTATCTGCAACCCGTCAATAACCACAGTGCCGCTGCTGATTGTCAATGAACCTTGCAATGACGATTTGCCGACTTGATCTGCAAAACCGCCGTCATATCCACCACGTATGGATGTAGTTATAGTACGGTTCAGATTGAGTGTTTCGTTGAAATCAGCAGCCCAGAGCCTTATTTCATCACCGCTTACTGCGTTATTGTAAGCTGTCTGTATTGTGGAGTAATTGGTAACATTATAACCACTGACACTGCTTGTCATGACAGGTTTGCCTGCAATACCGGAAAGCGCTATTACATAGGCCGGTGTATTAGGGTCTGTAGATGGGATAGCAAGTGTTGCTGTCTTGGCGCCTTCTGCTGTAGGGGCAAAGCGCACCTGAATTGCACAAGATGCGGCAGGGGCAAGATTCTGTCCGCTGCATCCGTTCGAGGTCAGGCTGAATTCACCGGAATTTGCGCCGGTAATCTGTGCAGTGCTGATTGATAAGGTTTGAGAACTGCCATTGTTTACTATAAAGCTGTGCTCAGGCGAAGTTGCACCGGTGGAGACCGAAAGGAAGTCGCCAAGCGGCGCTTCTACTGATATTGCTGGCGGATCTGTGGAGAAGTTGGCAAGCAGTGAACTGTCACCTGTAACGGTGAATGTGTATTTCGGGGATGAACTGACAACCACTTCGTTTTCAGTCCAGTTCAGAAAGTTGTAGTTCAGGTTTGGAATTGCCTCAACTGTGACTTTTTTACCCCAGACTGAATGGTAGGTCTCATAGCTGCAACATGAGGATTGATAACGTTTACCGGCTATGCAGGCAGTTATTGCAGGAGTTGCCGGGGTACAGGTGAGCAGCTGTGCGTTTTCCCGATATGCGAAGGTTTTACCTGCCAGAGGATTTGAACGAGTGGTAGATATTGCTGGAATGTTACCGACACCTACTGCTGCCCAAGCATTTTTGATCTGATTGAGTTCGTGGGTGGTTGCGGATAAATCCTGGGCTGCTAAGACCATCTTCTCATTAGCGTCTGAGTAATTAAATATTGTTTGCCACTTAGTTGTGTTTGCCCTAAACGCAATCTGCATTGCCCTGGTTATGCCGAGACCCTGAACATCCACCTCGTAATTGTTTCCGCCGGAGGAAAGCAGATAGAACATCTTGTTAGACACACCGGCATTGTAGTGCACCTGGCAATCATCATTACTGAGGGTTGGAGTGCAAGTATCTGTTTCCCACCAGTTGGGAGTGTTACTGTATATATTTGTCCAGGTAGCGCTCTTCTTGTAAATGACCGGCTGTGGCGGATTTGACAGTGTCGGATCGGCAACGTTTCGTAGAACTGAATTGTTACCTTGGATGACTTCCCAACTCGCATTGCCTCGAGCCTGCTTGTGAGCTATTGCCATCCAGTCGGAAAATGCTTCATTCAGCGCCCCCAGTTCTTTTGTAGAACCGAGTCTAGAGGTAGTAGAAGTAATTGCGTGTGCCCATTCGTGAGCGATTATATCGACGGCTCCAGAATCAGTGCTGCCGGGAGTAAAGTTGACGGTATTATCTATTGAGACGAAACATGCGGATTCTGTGCCGCATGGCGCATCAGGATTTTCAACGATAGTCACCATGCTGCTCCCGCTGCCATCAAAGGAGTTGCGGCTAAACCGCCTAGGTGTAGTGCTACGATCAAGCAAGGGATTCAGTAAAGGATCGTAGAAATAGTCATACACTTTGCCGGTGTTGACATGTGCATCTATGGCTTTCTTCTGTGTGCCGCCAGCAGTCCAGTTGTTTGTACTGCTTGATAATGCTCCGGCAGTTACAGAACCAACCTGGGAGATTATGGCGCGTGTGTCACCCATATCTCCTTTATGGCCATCTATATTCATATTTGTCCGCCTGCTGATATCTTTAAGGCGGTAAACTTCAGGGTTTGAATTGAGGTCGTAACAGGTATCTATATGGTCATGGCCTGTGCCAGTGCCGACCTCAGGCCAGCATTCCGCAGAGCCGATAATAAAAGTGTAGATTTCGGAAAAAGGGCCGCCTCCTTGACTGTTGACTCCCTGCACTTTCCATGAATATTTCCGCCCTCTCTTCAGAACAATAGAGCTGTCGCTGTTTGTGTTATAGGTGGTAGTCTGAACAGGAATACTCTTGGTGGTATTTGCCTGGTCGTTTGTTTCGTACATGACCAATTGATAACTTGTAGCATTAGCCACAGCAGACCATTGATATGCAACGTTGTCACTGAAAATCAAATTTGGGCTTACAAAAGAGCGATTACCTGGTGAAAGTAACCCCGGCGCAGTAGTAACAGCAGGAACTCCTTTTGTAAAAGTTCGAGTCGCGCTCGCTAGCGCTAAACCATCCTGTCGTACCCAGGGAGCGTTGAATTTAGATGTATTCGGATTAACATGGCAACCAGTGGCGGAGCAGCTCATGCTACAGTTAGCTCCTGTTGCAGAACCATCAAGGTAATACTCTTTATTCATGCTTGAATATACATTATTTGTGGAGACAGTAACTGAATGACTACCAACAGTAAGCGAGCTGATATCAATGTTGACGCTGAAATCTGCACCGCTGTCCGGGTAGAGTTCCTGAACGGTTACCGGTGCATTCCCATCAATGGAGTATACCAGCTTGCCTATAACATCTTTACTTCCAGTCCAATAGAAGTCGAGTTTCGGATAAACACTGACATAATTGCAGCCGTTAAAAGTATAATCGTCGTAATCACCATTGCTAAGCACTCCATTATTCCACCATATTGGCGCATAAACAGAAATGGAAAAGTTGCTCGTAAAGGTACTATTGTTAGCTGGTGAATTTATTGTAATTGTTCCGGACTTACTAAAAGCTGCTTTTGCGAGAACCAAACATAACATTACGATAGATAAATATAACCCAGTCCGTACCGCATACTTTTTGAGCATCGCAAAACAGTTCATGAATTTCTCCGAAAAGAATTCCTACCTGAAATATTAGACTACGTGATTTGAGCAATGGTCTTTAAAGAGTTCGCCTACCAGCTTTCTCTTCTGTAGTCATCATAATCCGATCCTTAGCGCATGAAATTAGGGATTTTTTCAACTACTGCGCCGCTAAAGGCATCAATTAAAATATTCCAGTAGCTTTCCACTTTCCACAACACATACGGTGAACTGGATATGGCGATTTTACCTGTTCTCATGTGTCTTCGAATTGAAAGATTGGTGTTTGCATCGTAGTTAAGCTCACGCAAAGCTACTTCAGCTATTTCGCGAGCACGAGATTCCGGTATATGTTCTTTATTGGCGGCTTCATAGAGTTCAGGAGGGGCGAGAATTAACTTAGCTGAAACTTCAGAGATTTCGCCGGTTGCTCTGATAAAAAATAAAATACGCGAGTTTTCAAGCGGCAGTTTACTTATGTATCGTTGGAACTCAATCAAGGTGAAACCAAGGTCGTCAATTTCATAGCGAGTCTCGCGTAATTCATCCAGGTCTGTTATTCTGAATAACTCTACTTCTTCTTTCAGAAACTCCCGAACAATCGCATGAACATGGGAATGATAATTCTCTTTGATAATTGATGATGTTTTATAGTTGATGCTACCGGGAGATTCTTTATACCTCATGTTAATGTAACCACTAGACCCATGTTGAGTGTGTTCCAGTCTAATTGTAAAAGTGTCTTTATAAATATCATATTTTTTCAGGAGCTTTTCTTTCAGCTCCTTGTTTTTATTATCATTTTTTATTTTTTCTGATGACTCTGATGTGGGTACAGGCGGGTTTGTTGTTGCATCGCTAGTGGGCACAGAAGTTGTTGCTCCGTTTGTCGTATAGTAAAGAGTATCAGGCGGTGAAGCAGTCAAGGGGGTGTCTTCCGCAGAAACCATCTGCGCAAACGTGAACATTGTCATAATTGCGGTAAGGTGAACTATCTGCATGAAAACTCTAAATGTTGCACACCGTTTCATCTTCTGTCTCCTTATTCCCCGTTCTATTTAAAATTGATCTGCTTAAGCCATCTTATCTGCTTATAATTAATCAGCTTGCCATTAAGGCAGGATCATGCAAAACGGTGATTCCATTGTCAAGGTATTTGTTGACTACTGTCAACAGCCAATAGCTGACTTTCATGGTAGCTTTCGCCTCGTAACAGGAGGCAACAGTGACCATCGAAAAGGCTTTCGGCGAAGTCATCAAGGAACTGAGAAAACAGAAAAAACTTTCTCAGGAAGACGTCGCCCATGAAAGTTTTCTGGATCGTTCTTTTATTTCCCTTCTTGAAACAGGTCGGCAGCAACCATCCCTTGTAACCATTTTCCAGCTCTCCAGAGCCCTCGGCGTTACCGCATCCCAAATCATCGCTGCTGTAGAATCCAGGTTACAAATCAATTCAGATTCCTAATTGATTTGATGCCAGTACTTTACTTTTGCTTAAGCCTTCCCTCTCGGTATCCCGCTCTCGCACGGCACCCTCGTCTGGCAGAGACCGCAGCCTGTGGCTGTGACACCATACTTCTCCTTTACAGCAGCAGGGATCGTTCCGTAGACATAATCACAGCAGCGGCTCTTGTCATGCCCCGCAAAAGAGATCGCCCCGACCGGACAGCGACCTATGCAGGCACCGCAGCTCCCGTTGCGATAATAAAGGCAGTTGTCCGCATACCCTTTGTCACTCCGTCCGGATGGAGTCAGTACCAGATCGGTTATCACGCTGCCGCAGCGATGGGCAATCCCTTTGGAGGTGATAAGCCCGTCATTCAGGCTGAAGGTTCCGAGCCCGGCAGCATAGGCAGCATGTCGTTCAGACCAGGTAGATGCCCTGCCGACAGGGCTTTCGGGCAGTTCACGCCATTTTTCGGAAAACTGCGGGGCAAGCGCTCTTGCTCCCTCCCCTTCAAGCCAGGCGACAAGATGCCGCCTGAGCGCACCGTTAAGAGCCTCTCCATGAGTTCTGGTAAGTGCCCACTGCCGTGAAGGAAACTCCATCTGTGGACGGTTGCTCTTTCTGACATTTTCAGCAATCGGAAGGATCCAGCTGATAACTGTTCCGTTAACAGGCTCTTCATTGAACGTCGCCTGAAACAACTCTCCCGGTGTAAGATGAAAATCGCCGATGATCTTTTTGTACTCTCTGAACAGGGGGTTGTCAAATCGGGCAAACCCTACAAGCGGCTGGTCGAAATAAGATCCGCCCCCTTCCGGAAGACAATTGGCCGGATTATTTGAAATGAAACCGGTTATTTCATCAAATACGCTCTTTTCCATGAAAATCCCCTTAAAGTAAATATTTATACACTCGCACAAAGTCTTTTCCCCCTCCCTTGACGGGAGGGGGTCAAGGGGTGGGTGAAGTTGCAACCTACTGATATCATGGCACCTTCCCCCCCACCCTAACCCTCCCCCGCCAAGGGGGAGGGGACTTGTTCAGAGAATTTGCGGATGCATCAATATTATCTTTTCAACTCAACCCCTTCACGCATACCGCATATTTCAGATATCTGCCTTCAGGAAAAGTTACCGGATAAGGAAAATCCTCCGGTTGCCCGGTCAGCGAGACAACCTGGAGAGAACTCCCGGCCAGAAGGGCACCTCGGCGCAGCTCCTTGAGGTAGTCGGCAAGATCAACCTTCTGGTGATTGGATGAACAGATCAGCACTCCGCCAACCGGCAGAAGAGGAAGAGCCGCCGTAACCAGATCAGCAGTCCCTCCACGTGTAGTGAAACGACTCTTTGTAGTTGTGGAAAAAGAGGGGGGATCCATGATGACAAGATCATACATCTTTTTTTGCCTGACAAGATCGGCCATAACTGCCAGGCACTCTCCGACCATGAATTCATGACGTTTGGGATTCAGCCGGTTCGCACCAAAATTGGCCTTTGCCCACTCAGTATAGGTGGGAGAAGCATCTACGCTCGTGACAAGAGTTGCTCCGGAAGCAGCAGCAGCCACTGAAAATGCCCCGGTATAGGAGAAGAGGTTCAGAATGCGCTTCCCTGCAACCCGGTTCATAAGGTCGCGACGACTGCGCCTCTGGTCGAGGAAGAGACCGGTATTCAGACCCCGCTCCAGACTCACAAGGAAATTGAGACCGTTTTCCTTCACCATCAACTGCTCTTGCGCAGAACTTCCGACAAGCAGACGACCGTATATCTTGCTCTCATTTCGAACCTCCAGTTCACGGGTCAACTGTGGTCTCGATTTTTCATAGATCCCCACAGGAGCCAGCAACTCCTGCAAAATACCGGTCAAAAGTTTTAGGTGCGGTCGCCAGCAACTGCCGTATAACTGCAGCATCAGATAGTCGCCATAGCAATCTATGGTCAGGCCGGGCAATCCGTCACCTTCACCATTAATAAGCCGAAAGGCATCGGTTTCAGAGAGTTCCGCATGATTTCTGCGCAGTGCCAGAGCCTGTTCCAGCCTGGTTTTCAGCCATGCCCTGTCAAGCTTCATCTTCTGCCTGGAAAGGATCCGCGCCACTATCCGTTCACCTGGATCAAGAAGCGCCATTGCCAGAAAAGAGCCCTTTTGATCTGTCAGTTCAATCAACTGGCCAGCCAAACCATATGGCCAGTTTTTTGTCCAGGCATCAGCTATTACCCAGGGGTGACCCAGTTCAATCATCCGCACAGTTTCCGGTCCAACTTCAAATCGCTCAGGCTCTGTTTTCACTGTTATCCCTTAAAAGCTATCTGGTTAATGGCAATCTACATCCACTTGGCTCTCAGCTAGTTAGTCTCCGACATCTGCCAGTTTGATCCTGAATTTTCTGATCATCCTGATCGGGTGGTAAGAGTTCTTGGCACCCCTGAGGCCACTCTCGCCCAGATCCTGCTCCCGGTTGATGTATGTACAGGCTGGCAGCTGGAAACGGCTGAACTCGCGATTCACCAGTTGGGCTGCCCCTTCGAGAAAAGGGTCAGCTTTTTCAAAGTGGCAGACAGCTGTTGCATCATTAAGCATTTCACCAAGAGCAAAAGCCGAGACCCCCCGCTCAGTCAACAGTACGACGCCCATAAGAGCAAGCTCATCTGCCAGCTCCAGCCCCTCACGGGTTGCAGCAATTTCAGCCAGCAGCGACCGGCTGGCACCATCCTTGTGAGTACGGTGCCAGCCGTCAAGGAGCTGTAGTGACGCGTGCAGATGCTTTGGGGAGAACGGCTCGACAGAGTAATGGTGTCGGGAGGCAAAATAATTGATGCGGTTTTTTTTCTTATTGAAACGCTTGCCTGGAAGCTCGGCAAGATCACTTCTCAGGTAGAGATAATCGTCATTGTCACGATCTGCGCTTAGTGCATACCCCCTGTCAGCCAGATGCAGGGAAACAAACTGCTCGTCAGCAGCATAAAGAGTATGACCTTCTGCCAGCAGGCGGCGCGCCGTGTCACCCCGGTCTGCAGAGAGTGGAGGGAGAAAATAGGGCGCACCGTCATAACCGCAGCCTGAGAGAATCAGGCTGGCATTGATGCTCGTGAGCCTGTAGCGGTGGAGATGACGGAAAAGGTAGAGGTTCGCAAAGGTGAGTTCCGAAACTGTCGGCTGCAAAACTCGAAAATGCTCCTGCAAGAGCTCCCTGTCGGCAAGCTCCAGCGGTCTGGCAGCAGGATATATGGGGATGGGTATGGTCATGAACCCTTCCGCCCTACTCGGCAAGCTTCTTGCGAAAAATCAGCACTGCAGCGGCAAAAGTTACTACTGCCGACAAACAGAGATTGGCGCTGAAAGGGGTGGAAAAACTGCCGGCGACCATGGCCTGCCGCGCCCCCTCAAAAAGGGCGGTGGTCGGCAGCAGGCGGATGAACGGAGCAATGGCAGGTGAATAGGATGACAGCGGGAAAAAGAGCCCGGACATGAAGATGAGTGGCATGATCAGTACTGCCTCCACCCGACCGATGGTCTCCGGCTTATCGAGCAGGGTGCCGCAGATGACCCCGGCGCATGAAAAGAGCGCCGAGCCGGGGATCAGAAAAGCAAGATAGGTAACAATATTGGTCAGGGGGAAGTGGAACGGGGTTATGGCAAAGATGACCAGGGCAACAACGAGCCCCTTTATCAACCCGTGCGAAAACCCGGAAAGTATCTTGGCAATGATGATCTCTGCAGCCGATATCGGGGTAACCCGGTAGGTCTCGATGGTGAACTGCACCCGGCGGTGGAACCAGAGGCTCCAGACGCTCTCGTTATAGGCAGCGTTCACGGCAGTCATGGTGATCAGCCCTGGGGCGATAAAGAGACCGTAGGGTATCTCCTCAACCAGGCCGATATACCCCTGCATACCGATACCAAAAGCCAGATAGATAGTCAGAGGATAGGCGACTACCGCAATCATCTCGGAAAGTATGCTCCGCCGCAGCACCAGCATATCCCGACGCCAGATGGCCAGGGTTCCGTTCATGTTCATTCGCGCACCCTCACTCCGGTCAGGCTGATGAAGACCTCTTCCAGAGTTTTCTCACGCAGGGAGATGCGGCGCAGTTCAGCACCGTTCAAGGCGGCAACTACTTCGGCAAGGCACTCCCATCTCTCCAGGGTCACAGTAACCACCCTCCCCGCAAGCTCCATTTTCGCAACGCAAGCCATCTTTTGAAGCATATCGGCAAAATGCTCCGACCCAACGGCAAACTCTATCTCGTATATGGCTCCGCCGGTCAGGGTCGCCTTCAGCTCAGCGCTGCTCCCCATTGTGATAAGCCTGCCGTGATCCATGATGGCGATCCGCTGGCAGAGATGCTCCGCCTCTTCAAGATAGTGAGTGGTAAGAAAAATGGTCATTTCCCCTGCAATGGAACGTATGTAATCCCATACTGCCCGGCGCGATTGGGGGTCGAGGCCGGTGGTCGGCTCGTCGAGAAAGAGAACTTTGGGCTCATGAAGCAGCGCCCTTGCAACTACCAGGCGGCGTTGCATCCCGCCGGAAAAGGTGTCCGGAAAATCATGTTGCCGACCGGCCAGTCCGAACAGCTCCAACAGTTCGTCAATTCGCCCCTTGAACCTTTTCGGCTCCATGGCATGCAGCCGCGCATGCAGTTCAAGGTTTTCCCGAGCCGTAAGATAGCGATCAAGGCTGTTTTCCTGGGGGACTACACCGATCAGGCGGCGGATCTCCAGACCATGGAGGGCAGTATTCAGACCATTCACAAAGGCTTCGCCCAGAGTGGGGCTCATCAGGGTAGTGAGTATCCGGATCAAAGTGGTTTTGCCTGCCCCGTTCGGGCCGAGAAGGGCGAATATCTCCCCCTGTTTAACCTCCAGATCAAACGAGTGAAGTGCGGTCAGGGATCCGTAGCGCTTGGAGAGTGCGCGGACAATAATAGCGGCATCAGGATTGAGAGGTAAGGAGGCTGGCAATAATAGATTTCCTTTCAGGATCTGTTCGTAAAATATATCATGGCTGTTCAACAGCGGTCAAGGAACGGCTTTGCGAAAGTATCTTGCCGCAAAAGGGCAAACAGGCTATTCTGAAAATTCATCTACACTTCAAACAATTAAATCTGTCCCGAGGTTGTTATGCCTGATCATTTTTACTCACTACGCACTCTCATTATCTCAGGAGTATTTATCCTGACAATCCCCTTTGCTGTTGAAGCAACAGAGCCTGCTCCGGTAATTTCCCAACCTGCTGCTACAGCAGAGTCAGTCCCTGAACAAAAAAGTGCCACTCCTGTAATACCTGCCAGCTCTATCAAAATCGGCTATGCGGACATCATGAAGATTGCAGAGCAGTCAGATGCAGGCAAAGTGGCAAAAGCTCATTTTGAAGCAAAAGCAGACCGGCACAAGGCGCAGATTGAAACCAAGCAGAAACTGCTTGAAAAGCAGAAAACCACCCTTGAGGCAAAACTCCCTGGTTACTCTCCTGAACAGCGCGCTGTCAAGATAAAGGAGTATGAAAAAAAGGTGGATGAGCTCCGCAAGATGTTGCAAAAAGCCGATAAAGAGATGAAACCGATGCAGGAAGAGCTGGTAAAGGGTATTTACGGAAAGATTGAAGCTGCCGCAAGAAGCTACGGAGAGGCAAACGGTTTTTCGGTGATTCTCATAAAAAGCGAACTACTCTATCTCGACAAAAATGCAGATGTCCAGGATGTTACTGAAGCACTCCTCAAGCAGGTGAACCAGGGTCAATAACTTATGTATTCACAAATCCTCTAAACAAGTCCCCTCCCGTCAAGGGAGGGGGGAAACAGTTCCAGTCAATAATTTTTGGCTACCTTGATTTAGCTGTTTGCCAGAATAAACTTCTCAATCTCCCTCTGGGATTCTGTTGAAATCATGGTAAATCTGATCCCGCACTGTAACTTGCCATCCGGCATTTTCTCCGCACGCGCCACCTCCCCCTCAGCTGTTATATGAGCTGCTTCAGGCAGGTAGAAAGAGCAGGCGACCTGATCCCCGATTGCAAGGTTTCTGTCACACTCTATCAGTATGCCGGAGACACTCAGATTCCGGGATGTGCAGAAAAACTGTGTCGCGTCCGTTGAACCCTTGACCCTTGCCCTTAGAAGAACCCTGTAACCCTTGCGGGTAGAGATCGCCAGAAGCTTTTCTACATGCTCCAGAAGAGTTGTTGCAGAGAACGGTTTTTGCAGAAAAATATTTGCGCCGCAGCCTGACGCAAGGGCAGTTTCAACCGGCGAATCATGACAGATCAAAATGGTAGAGACGGTTCTGATTTCAGTCTCTGAACGGATACGGGAACAGAGGATATCTCCTGTCATTCCAGGGAGGCTGAAATCGGTAACAATCAGGTTGACACGCTCTTTCCTGTGAATCTGAAGCGCCTGCATCGCGTCAGCTGCCAGAAAAACCTCGAAATCGCGCCTGTCAAGAAGAGATTTACCTTCATCTATAAAGTAGCGGGAAGCATTGACAAGCAGTATTTTTTTCATGACTGAAAGGTATACCGGCAAACAGCCGGAATTGTCAAGATACCTGCGGGCAAAGGCAACAAAAGAAGCAGGATTTTATCTCTCTACCTGACCGGGAATGCCTCTACCTTCGGTAAATTCCATATCTCTTCGTTGTACTCCCTGATCGTTCTGTCCGTGGAGAACCTGCCGCTGCTGGCACTGTTGACAATGCTCATTCTTGTCCATCGTTCCTGATCACGGAAAGCCTCGGCTGCCTTTTGCTGCGCAGCTACGTATGAGGCAAAATCCGCCAGAGTAAGCCATGGGTCGAAAGGGCTGGTTAACGAGCTGATTATTGGTTCGAACAGCCCGTCCTCGAACATGTTGAAGTAACCGCTCTTTAGCAGCTGCATTACTCTTCCAAGATTTTCGTCAGCAGCAATAATCTCCGCCGGATTGTACCCCTTGCGGGCATTTTCAACCTCTGTAGAGGTAAGGCCGAATCTGAAAAAGTTGTCACTTCCGACCTCTTCCAGTATCTCGATATTTGCTCCATCCAGTGTACCTATTGTTACAGCACCGTTCATCATGAACTTCATGTTACCTGTGCCGGAGGCCTCTTTCCCGGCAGTCGAGATCTGTTCCGAGAGATCAGTACCGGGGCAGATTATCTCCATGGCAGAGACACGGTAATTAGGCAGGAATGCAACTCTGAGCAGACCTTCTGTATCCGGATCGTCATTCACTATTTTTGCGACATTATTGATCAGCTTGATGATCAGTTTTGCCATGAAATAGCCAGGGGCAGCCTTGCCCCCTATCAAAACAGAGCGCTCTGTCCATCCGGCCAGATCCTTGCGCTTTATCCGGTCATACAGATGTATTACATGCAGCAGATTCAGCAGCTGCCGTTTATACTCATGAATACGCTTTACCTGCACATCAAAGAGAGAATCCTTGTTGAATACCACTCCGCAATCATCCAGCACAAGCGCTGACAGCCTCTCCTTGTTTGACTGTTTGACCTGATGCCAGCGACTCTGAAACTCCCTTGAATCAGCCAGCGGGAGAATCCTGTTAATCAGACACAAGTCCGCAACCCAGCCATCACCAATGGTTTCATTCAAGAGGGATCGCAATCCGGGATTGCACCATGACAGCCAGCGCCGAGGGGTTACACCATTGGTCTTGTTATTGAATTTATACGGCCAGAGTTCATGAAAATCACGAAAAAGCCCCTCGGTGAGCAGCCTTGAATGCAGGGCAGCAACGCCATTTACGGAAAAACTGCCAGCTATCGCCAGAAACGCCATTCGCACGTGAGGGTTTTCCCCCTCTTCAATAATCGACATCCGCCTCTGTCGCTCCAGATCTCCCGGCCACTGCTGTGCCACTTTGGAGAGAAAGCGGGCATTTATCTCCAGTATTATTTCAAGAATACGGGGCAAAAGCCGCCGGAACAGTTCAACAGGCCACTTTTCCAGCGCCTCGGGGAGAAGCGTATGATTCGTGTAAGCCATGGTGCTGCTGGTAATCTCCCATGCCCTGTTCCACTCCATCCCATGTTCGTCCATCAGGAGTCGCATCAACTCCGGCACAGCACAGCTCGGATGAGTATCATTCAACTGGAAACAGTTTTTTTCGGCAAAATCAGAAAAGTCCCCCTTGCTGACTATCTTCCATCTCGACAGAACATCCTGAAGACTTGCTGAAGCAAGAAAATACTGTTGACGAAGTCGCAGCTCCTTACCGTTTTCACTTGCATCATTAGGATAGAGCACCATGGTGATGTTTTCGGCAGCATTTTTCATGGCAACCGCCTCGGTATAGCTGCCGGCATTGAATTCTCCCAGATCAAATTCATCTGTTGCAGCTGCCTTCCAGAGTCTCAGGGTGTTGACAGTCCCGTTCAGATATCCCGGAACAGGTATATCATATGGGACAGCAAGCACATCGTGCGTATCTACCCACTTCATGTGAGGCACTCCGGCAGCATCATGCCAGAGCTCACTCCGGCCACCGTAATGAATCCGCTGACTGTATTCCGGACGCAGCATCTCCCAGGGGTTGCTTCCGCTCAACCAGTGATCAGGCTCTTCCACCTGTCGCCCGTTTTCTATTTTCTGGCGAAACATGCCGTATTCGTAGCGGATGCCATACCCGGTAACCGGAAGCTGAAGAGTTGCACAACTGTCGAGAAAACAGGCTGCCAGGCGCCCGAGGCCCCCGTTACCCAGACCTGCATCCTGCTCAGCCTCGGCAAGATCTTCCATCTCAAGCCCGAGCGAATGGAGTGCGTCGCGAATATGCCCGGTGATACCGAGACTCAGCGCCGCATTGCCGAGCGTACGTCCCATCAGAAATTCGAGTGAAAGGTAATACCCTCTTCTGCAATTTGACTCCTCATAAGCGTAGCGGGTATTCTTCCAGCGCTCCATCAGGCGATCCCGTACCGTCATTGCAAGTGCAATGTAGTGATACTGTGGCGAGCGGCAGTATTTGTCATGACCCAGGCTATGGGTAAAGTAGTGGCGAAAGCCCCGAACCATGCCATGCAGATCCATTGGCAGCGCAGGCGCATCAGTCAGGCCGGGGCTGAATATTTTTTTACGTATTTTTGTTGGAGTCATTTTTTACACCTCTTTCAGCAAGATAAATCCCGGAAATAATTTTTTAGCTACAGATGAATTTTAATCTTACATGTTATGGTCGTTTAGAGTAATGATTAAAGATAAACTGATAAAGGGAAACCTTATGACCAATCTTGTTACTCCGGAAGGGCTACAGAGACTTCATGACGAATATGACCAGCTTTGGCGGGTTGAGCGGCCGAAAGTTGTTCAGGGGGTGGCTGAAGCTGCTGCTGAAGGTGACCGTTCCGAAAACGCCGAGTACATTTACGGCAAGAAACGTCTCCGTGAAATCGACCGCAAGCTCAAACACCTCGGGAGCAGACTGAAACTTCTCAGGACTGCAACCCCCCCGGCAAGGCCAACTTCGGTCTCATTCGGTTGCTGGGTAACCTATGAGGATGAAGATGGCAATGAGCGTTGCTATCAGCTCGTGGGGCCGGATGAGATTGATGTGTCCCTTGGGAAAATAAGCATTGATTCGCCTGTCGGTCAGGCGCTGTTACAGAAAAAAGTCGATGATGAAGTTACTATCCGCCGACCGTCCGGCGTTCTGACTGTCTATGTGACAGCTATAAATCCGGTGAAACCTGCCTGAAAAGCCTGACTATTTTTTCATATCCACGGCAAGAAACTCTGCTTCAGCCCTCTCATAACATTCCGGACATATTCCATGGCTGAAAAAAGCCTCGGTATGTTCTGTTATATATTTCTCCAGTTGATGCCAGGAATCTTCATCATCGCGAATTTTTTTGCAGTACATGCAGATCGGGATGATCCCTTCCAGTTTCTTTACCCTTTCAAGAGCTCGCTCCAGCTCAAAGGCTCTCTCCTTCAGGACATCTCTCTGCCGTTTCAGCTCCAGCTGGTTTCGAATTCTTAATTTAACCAGTGAACTGTTTACCGGTTTGATTATGTAGTCAACCGCCCCCAGTTCAAGCCCTTTAAGCTCGTCATCTTCATGCTCAAGAGCAGTAATGAAGATAACGGGAATTTCAGCCATAAGAGTGTCGTCACGCATCTTTCGACAGACTTCAAATCCGTCAATATCAGGCATCATCACATCAAGCAGAATGATATCAGGTCGATGGGCCTTTGTCAGAGTAATCGCATCATATCCGTTAAGTGCAAAGAAAAGTTCATAGTCATCGGCAAGCAGATCCCCAAGCACCTGCACATTAGCGGGGATGTCGTCCACAATCAGAATCCGCGGTCTGTTTTTTTTTGTCATTGGCTCCATACCATATCTGTTTAACGTCGTTGAATTGTTGAAATGTTAAGTTGTTGAATAGTGATGCTTCTCACTCTTTCTTCACAAATTTCATGGCAGCCGAATTCATGCAGTAACGCAATCCGGTCGGCTTTGGGCCATCTTCGAAAACATGACCCAGATGCGCATCGCAGCGGCTACAGATCACCTCGACACGCTTCATCAGAAAACTGTTGTCCGCCCTTTTACTGACATTCTCAGGAGCAATCGGCTGCCAGAAGCTGGGCCATCCGGTTCCTGACTCATACTTCTGTTCGGAGCTGAAAAGATCATTATCACAGCAGATGCAGTGATAAATCCCCTTTTCCTTGTTGTTCCAGGTAGCCCCGCCATATGCTCTCTCAGTCCCTTTTTCCCTGGTGACATGGTACTGCTCTGCAGTCAACTGCTTGCGCCACTCAGCCTCGCTTTTAACAATCCTGTCACTCATGACATACCCCTTGTTAACGGCAGAGTAAAGTTTTATCTTCTCTGACGGGTTGCTTTTACGGTCATCTGCCCCGACTGCAGGTGCAGATGAAGAGGTATCACTGCTGCATGCAAGCAGAGCTGCCAGAATCATCATGCTGACAAAGGGGGCTGAAATCTTCATGAAACACCTCCTGGAACTAATGCCCTGCCGCATCACCCCATAACTCCTTCAGCCGCTTGTCTCTGCCACAGCCTGAGCGGTAGTACTGGTAACGAATCGGATTCTTTTTGTAATATTTCTGATGATACTCCTCAGCCTTGTAAAATTCGCCTGCCGAAGTAATTTCAGTAACTATAGGCTCACTGAATTGTCTTTTTTTATCCAGAGCGTCCCTTGACGCAATTGCCAGCCGACGCTGCTCTTTCCCATGATAAAAAATGGCGCTTCTGTACTGGCTACCGAAATCACAGAATTGTCTGCCTTTTACAGTAGGATCTATGTTATGCCAGAACACCTCAAGGAGCCTGGTATAGCCTATTTTCTCCGGATCAAATATTATCTGTACTGCCTCTGCATGTCCAGTACCCCCGCTCGAAACCTGCTCGTAAGTGGGACTTTTAATCTGCCCGCCGGTGTACCCGGCTTCAACAGAAAGAACACCCGGCAACTTGTCAAATGGGGCTTCCATACACCAGAAACAGCCACCTGCAAAGATTGCCTTCTCACTGCGTGCCAGGGCTGTTTCAGCATCCAGTGCCATTATCGCACCAGCAATAAGGAGAAAACCTGCTGACTTTTTGAGCCATTTCATCATGTAACCCCCTTTTGCAAAAGTGTCTGCCAACCCTGCCGCAGACAATAAAGCCCCCTGAAATTATCCAGGGGGCCTCTTCTTGTGCGCTCGCCGTTCTATCCGGCGAGCCTGCTAAGGCAGCCCTCCTTGCAGCGGGTTACCGGGCGCAGCATATAGATTGTTGTCCACATTATCGTTTGGTCTCCTTTCCAGGCCAATGCCTGTTCGTGAAGTTCCTCGAGGTAATTAAATAATAATCCCTGGTTTTCATATTGTCAACGCAGAGCAGATATTATTTCTTTCCCACAACTTTCCTGAACCGTTTCACAGCCCCAAGCAGGGCTCCTGCCTTGAGATCCAGTGCTTTTTCAGGACAGAGCTCAACGCAGCAGTAACAACGGATACAACTTTTATAATCAATTTCCAGCTTCCCGTTATCAAGCGCCATTGCCTGTGGCGGGCAGGCATCCACGCAGATTCCGCACGCCTCGCAAAGCTCCGGAATCACGACAGGTCTAACCGTAAACTGATTTCGCGCCTGTTGGCCAAGAATTTCAGGCAGTCCAAACGAAATGCTCATGCTGCGAGGCAACCGAAACGGACGAAGGGAGAGTTCGCCGGGGTCAACTCCGACAACCTGAATATCTTTTCTGTCAGCCCCTTCAAGCCCCATTTTTGCAGCGATTTGCCCGACATACAGAAGTTCTTCAGGAATACCGGCAATCTCACCGGCAATCATATCCACTGCCAGGGCATTGGCTCCTGCGAGCAGCAGTCCTACATGGCAGGGATCGCCACTTCCGGGGCCATCCCCCTCCATGGCGGTTATGGCATCAACAATCGTCAGATCAGGTCTGCGCAGCAGATATATTTCAACAAGCATTCTGGCAAAAACGCTGCGATCTTTCCCTGCTTTCAGATGCCAGGCCGATTTTTCCCTGCCGATCACTGCTCCGAACAGATTCTTTACTGCACAGGTCATGGTCATCATTACATGAGTTTTAAGTTTTGGGAGGTTGATGACCTTGTCAGCCTCGAGATACGGGCGAGCCAGTTCAAATTTTTTGTACAGACCTTCCCCCCTGACTGCAACCGTATCACTGAACTCGACCAGCTCGGCTCCGCTCTTTCTGACAACCTCCAGTATGCCGCACTGCTCGGCAACTTTTCTGGTTGCTCCATTTCCGGGACTGTCACCCACCAAAGGGAGCCCCCCAGCTTCCCTGACCAGTTCAATCACTGCCTGAACTACAACCGGATGAGTTGTGACCGCAGCATCAGGGTGCTTGCCATATAGCATGTTCGGCTTCAGGAGAACCCGTTCACCAGGCCTCACAAAAGCCGACATCCCGCCAAGGGGTGCGAGCAGACGACGTAAAGAGGCTCGCACAAGGTCAATATCATAACTTTCTGCCTTTTCGATTGAGACTATTTGCATAAAGGATATCCACTCAGGTTTCAGTTTGCCTTCAGGCTCTTTCATGGTAATCTGCCCCTGTGCCGGAATTATTGCGGAGGGAAGAGATATGGAAAAAGAGCATTTCGAAATACTGCTGGAACATATCGAGAACAAGATGCAACTGGTGCTGGAAGGGCATGTTGCGCTTGATCGTAAATTTGACTCCAGGTTTGAAGAGTTAAATGAAAAGATCGAGCACAATTCATTTCTCATCGGCGTTCTTAATAAAAAGATCGATGACGTTGACGCAAAGCTTGGTCAGAAGATCGATGACGTTGACGCCAAGCTTAGCAACAAGATTGATGCTGTTGCCGCAGATCTTTCCGCTCACCGGGTTGACACCGAGGCGCATTATGGCATTTACCGGGTAAAAGAGGGGTGAGAAACCCTGCTTTGACCATATGTACTACTTTTCCGGTAAATATACAGCACAATACAACAGGTCATAATTTCCGAGGGGTTCATGCAACATGAGCTCTCATTATTCATAAGCTATCTGGCAACCGAACGCAATGCTTCGCCGCACACGGTCGAAGCCTATCAATCCGACCTGCAACAGTTCGCAGCCTTTTTAAGTCGCGAAATCAGTGCCAGCCTGACTATTGATGCCATAACACACCTTCATATCCGCCGTTATCTCGCCTTTTTGCACAAGGGACATGCAAAAAGCAGTATCGGGAGGAAACTGGCCTCCATTCGTTCTCTTTTTCGTTTTCTCATCCGCCGGGGTGAGATCGCCACAAATCCGGCAGAGCTGGTCAGCACCCCGAAAAAAGAGAAAAAACTCCCCTTTCATCTGAATATCGACGAAATCACAACGCTTGTCGAAGCGCCTCAAGGTGTGGGAATACTATCCCTGCGGGATCGGGCAATCCTTGAAACCCTTTACTCAAGCGGGCTGCGTGTTTCCGAGCTTACAGGGCTGGACATCGGCAGGTGCGACCTTGAAGCAGGTGGTCTGCGGGTAATGGGGAAAGGGGGGAAGGAGCGTATCGTACCGCTCGGCAGGGTTGCCGCTGAAGCTCTGCGTGAATACCTGTTGTCACGCAGCTCATTGCATCCTGATGCGCCACTTGTTGTAAATTCGCGGGGGGGGAGGCTCACCAGGCGAAGCGTAGCCAGGATCGTTGATCGCTATATGCGCCATCTTGTCACCATGAAGAAAGCCTCGCCTCACACCCTGCGGCATACTTTCGCCACCCATCTGCTGGAAGGGGGTGCAGACCTCCGTTCGATTCAGGAGATGCTGGGGCACGCATCTCTCTCCACCACCCAGAAGTACACGCACGTTACCATAGACAAGCTTCTGGAGGTCTACGACAAGGCACACCCCAAAGCCAAAGGTTGAATATCAGAGCAGGTTACTGGTAAAGCAGATAAAGGCTCCGCATCTCCCTGAACTTCGCCACCTCGTCACGCCAGAGAGCTGTTATCCCGGCGGCTGTCATCCCCTTTTCAACAGATCTGCGCAACAAAAGTGAGCCGGAAAGATCGTCAATACCTCGACGAAAGAATCTCTGTTGATCTGTTGCCGGCAGGGCATGGTAGAGGGCTCTGACTACCGCCACTCCGGTTTCGACCGGAAGAAGCGCTGCACAATCGGTCACCCTGATGCTTATGCCGCTAACTTCCCTGTCCCTGTATTTGGGTGCTGAGGATCTTCCCGGAATACTCCTTGGGGTATAGCTTGTCGCTATGAACTCGACACCGGGCAGACCCTCTCGATTTAGAGTTGCTGCCACTCTTGTTCTGTCAAGATCCGGCCACCCGGCAAGAAGGAACGGCCTGTCTGTTCCTCTCCCCTCACTGGCAGATGTCCCCTCCAGAAGGCCAATACCCGCATAAAGCAGAGCTGCTGAGAAATCGGCAATATTCGGACTGGTTGGACTCCATGAAAGTCCGGTGTCCGGCCAGCGCATCCTGCGCTTCCAGCCTGACATTTCCACTACAAAGAGCTGAAGATTTTCAAGAGCAGGAAGGAACCCCTCACTCTGGATCATCTGTGCCAGCTCACCCACAGTCATACCATGTGCAACCGGAATCGGATAAAATGAAGTGAACGAAGCAGGGAGCTCTTTACGGACAAAACCGGAGACATACTCGCCGCCAAGAGGGTTGGGTCGATCAAGTACCAGCAGCGGCAGACCGGCTTCGGCAGCCCCCTGCATTACCAGCCCCATGGTCGAAATGTAGGTGTAAAATCTGGCACCTATATCCTGAATATCAAAGACAAGGAGATCAAGCCCCTTGAGATCAGCCTGGCGTGGTCTCTTTTCTCCGCCATAGAGACTGCGAACCAAAATTCCGTTATCCACGGAGTCACCCAGTTTGACACCATCTTCAACCGTACCGGCCAGACCATGTTCCGGCACAAAGATAACTGTCGGCGGGAGACCGGCGGCAAGAAGCAGTTTAAGAAGATGCTGTTTGCCGACAGTTGCTGTCTGGTTTGTGACCAGACCGTATTTTTTCCCGCGCAATAGAGCAAACCCGGTGTCATAAAGAACTTCAGCGCCGGGTTTGACCTTTGCGGCATGAACTGCTTCCGGGATCAAACTCAGTAAAAGCAGCAGCAAAATTTTGACAAAGTTCTCTCTTCGCAATGAAAATCCATACTGACAGCAACTGTAATAATTTTTCAGAACTCTGTCAGTCTGTCTGGTTTATTATCCGGCAATGATATCTTATTCCATCAGTTTTTTCACCGTATCTGTCGGCACTCCACCGGCTGCCAGAGCCTCTTCGGTCGGCGCACAACTGTATAGAATCACTGTCCAGCCACTCTCGCGCTTTTGCAGATAGGCGATCCCGCCATCACCATCCTTGACCGAAACGATTGCCGCAGCAAAGGGTGGCACCATCTTCTCTACGTAGACATTCTCCACCACCTCCCTGGTCACGAACGCCTTGACTGCCGCTGAGATAGCGGCAGCCTCAACGGGATCGGCAGCAGAGAGTGATGTGGCGGTTGCAAGACAGAAAATCAGGGCGGGGATCAGCAGCAGATATTTGTACATCACTAGCCTCCTGAAAAACAGACTGACATCCTTAATATGGCCAGAATAGTTTATAAATGATCTCAATTCAAGAGTGTTAATGTCGCGCCTTTCACTAAGGGTCTGGCAGGAAATAAAAATATGAATATATCCGGAAAAACACGTTTGTTGTTCAAATAGTGAATAGGGAATTATGAATAGTGAATTCGAATTAGTCTTTTCAATTCTCAATTCCCAATTCTAAATTCTCAATTTGACCTTAACCACCCGCCAGCCCAGCCGCTCCAGATCGGTCTTTACCTGCCTATTTCTTCTTATCGTCGGGCAGTTCTTTTGGCAGATAATTCTGCTTGCTGACGATGCTTCTGCCCAACTCCTTTTCGGTTTCCCGGCGTGCCGTACCGGCTACGTTTCCACCCCGCTTGGCCACCTTTTTGTTCTTCTCGAACGTATCCGGTCTTTCAGTCTCCGATATCTCGGTAGTAACCTTTTCGCCCAGCATGGTGAAGATCAATTCCAGGTCGGTCATGTGGTCTCGCAGATTCGCGTTTTTTCGGGCCAGACCTTTCAATTCCTTGTGTTCGGATGGGGTAATGCCAAACGTGGCCTTGGCAATTTCGGCGGTAAGGATACTGAAGTCCCGCTCAGCAGTGATACCCCGCTCCTTCCACTCATCGGTCAGATTCTGGCTGCCGCTGCATCGGGGGCACCGCTACCGGCCCGGAAGCTGACCGGGAACGCGGCCTCGAGCGCCGCGAACAACCGCG
>JANNRW010000100.1:0-20055 GCA_031401815.1 Geobacteraceae bacterium
CTTGCGAAAAGAGCGGGAGTTGGCAATAGTCAGAAGCTGAGCGGTCAGGGCGGGATCGGTCAGGATGAGCGTGGCCAGCTCCGTCATCGGGACATTATCATCCTCGACAAGCCTGAGGAGCTTGACCAGAATTTGCGGTAATGGCGGTAATCTGATCAATTCAACCGATTCATTGAATTTTTCCGAAATCTGACCGGGCATACATCCTTTTTTACAGGTATTCATGCGTATTTGATGGCAAGGGTTTTGCCCTTGCATGATAATTGATGAAACATACTACTATGAATTAATTGAAGTCAATCATAATGTCGTAATAAGTAGCTGTTTCAGTGATCTTTTCGGGCTGTTGATGGCGGAAATATTCAAATTTGGTGGTTACCTGCCAAAGAGATGGAGCAGTTGATCAATCCTCCGGTAATAATGAAGGCTGCTGATCCCTGCCTGATCCATGCTCTGTCATAAGAGCCACATGCGCAATTCCCAAACTCTTGTCACCTTTTCCTTGCTGTGTTACTCTCCCAAAATGAAAATTTCGATAATAATACCGGTAAAGCCGGGAGGCTCTGTATCTGCGCTGCTGGCGCTACAGCGGCTTGATGCCTTGCCTGATGACTATGAAGTTATTGTAGCGGAAGGGACAAAGCCGAGCAGGCAGCGAAATATGGCTGCCCAGGTTGCAGGGGGTGAGGTACTCTATTTTCTTGATGATGATTCAGCTGTTGCTCCTGATGCACTACAGCGGCTGGAGAGTCATTTTGCGAACGAATATGTAGCAGCTGTTGGCGGGCCATCCCTGACACACCCGGAAAATAGCCCTTTTCAGCGCTCAATAGCATATGCACTGGCATCAATCTTCGGAGGGGGCGGTATCAGGAATCGTTACCGCCAACACGGGATTTTGCGTGAAACAGATGACACTGAGCTGATTCTCTGTAACCTCGCTTTCCGCAGAGATGTCTATCTGAATGCCGGTGGGCTGGACGAGCGTCTTTATCCTAATGAAGAGAACAAGCTCATCGACAGATTGATAACCGATGGCTGCAAGTTGCTCCATGATCCTCAACTTACAGTAATGCGGAGCCAGCGTCCGACAGTCAGGGCGTTTATCCGGCAGATGCTCTCCTATGGCCGGGGTCGCGCCGAACAGTCCCTGCTTTCACGGAGCGTAAGCTTCAAGCCACTGATTCCGGCGATCTTCTTCTGCTACATGCTGCTGCTCCCCTTTGCAGGGAGCTGCTGGCAGTTTCTCCCGCTATTTCTGTATATGGCAGTAATAGCTCTTAATATGGTATATGCCAGCAGCAAGGAGAGCTTTCCCCTTGTCTGCCGTCTCCCCCTGGTGTACACTCTTTTGCACCTTTGTTACGGGGCAGGATTTGTTTCCGGACTCCTCTCTCCCCGTTACAGGAAGGAGAGTATCAATGACTGTGAGCCACTGCTCAAGAGGTGCAAGGAGTTTGGCGTCCCCTGGTGATATTCCCTGATATTTTCCGGACAGCCCGGCTAAATGACGTAGCTTGCTCTAATCTCCCACTCTATAAGGAGTATTCAGGTTATTGAAAGTTCCCCTGACAGCCTGATTAAACAGCGCTTTTTTCACGCTGCTTCCGGATGCTCTCTGCCCGCTCTGTTGGCGTAAAAATTGCTTATTTTATACAAAGATTTATCCGTATATGAACTAGCCCGAGGAGGATCACATGAAATTAAGGTCACTTATGACAGCCATCTGCGTACTGGCGGCGGCAAATATTGTTTATGCTGCGCCGTTTGCATATGTGGCCAATAGCGGCACAAAAAATGTTTCGGTAATCGATACTGCCGACAATACAATCAAGGCTACGGTTGCCATGCCTGATACCCAGCAGACTCTTCATCCGTATGCATATTCCGTTGCGGTCGGTGCCTCGGGTCAGAAAGTTTACGTTGGTCTTCAGAGCACCAATGAAATCTACATTTTTGATTCATTTACAAAGACCCAGTTAAAACGGATAAGTCTGGGTGGGGACAGCCCTGGTGGATTGGCGGTAAATGCCGCTGAAACACGTCTGTATGTAACGAGCAATATGAGCAATACCTTGATTGTCATAGACATTTCAGGGGTCGGGGCAGCAGAGGTCGGTCGTGTCATGGTTGACGACGCAGTTGTCAGCAACCCTGATGGCGTTGTGATCAATTCCGACGCTACCAGGGCATATGTGGCAAGCACCATGACAGGTAAAATTGCCAAGATCGACCTTAACGAAGCAACCAATGTCTATACCCGTCTTTCGGTTACAGCTCTTGGGGAAAATGTGCAGCCGGTTGGTCTGGCTCTCTCGGCAGACGGAAACAAGCTATATGTCTCCAGCCTTATAGGCGCAGTCAAGATGATTGATACAAGCGACATGTCGATTGATGCTAATCTGTCCGGTGGAAATGGAACAGTTACTGTTGCTCTTAAGCCGGACGGAACAAGGATTTATGCGCCATCCAACAGTCTTGACAAACTCTATGTTTTTAATGGAAGCAATGCCCCATTGGGTGATTTCTCGGTTATCCCAGGCCCATACAGCGCTTCTGTGACCCCTGACAATTCCAAGCTTTATATAACCATGCACACCCCCACCGGAAACACGGTCAAGGTTCTGAATACCTCTGACAACTCCGAAGCTGCAACCATAACACTTCCGGTCGGGGCAAGACCTACCAGCATGGGTAACTTCATAGGTCCCGAACTCCCCTTCATAATTTCTGCCAGTGCAGGTGGTAATTGTGCTATCACCCCTGCCGGTGATGTGCCGATGAACGGTGTCGGGTCGCGTAAATTTACCGTTATCGCTACAGTACCAACAGCCTGTGATGTAAAAGTAGACGGAAATATGCAGGAGCCGGGAGTAACCACCAGTTACCAGCACACTTTTTCTAATGTGACAGCAAGTCATTCAATTACAGCTTTCCCGGTCGGAACAACCTTCACAGTGACTGCCAGCTGGACTGGTGAACCTGCTGGCTGTCTTGAGATTCCAGCAACATCTGCTTGCGTTGCCCAAAACACTCCGATAGCATTTAATGCTGGGTCAAGAATTTCAATAAGCGCAAACAACACCTTCAAGGCTGAAGCCTGGACAGGTGCCTGCGCAGGAACAACTACAGATACCTGTATCCTTACTATTAATTCTGACAAGATAGTCGGGGCAAATATTGTTGTCGGTGGCGGCCCTGTCTACAACCTGACCAAGGGTACTTATCCGTTAACCCTTGCTGCCGCAACACAATCGCTTTTAACTGCATCCAGCGACATTATAAAGATCTCTACAGTTATTACATCTGATACAACAACCGGTACACCAGGAAATCAAGTCACTCTCAGCAGCCAGTGGGACAAGAACACTAATTACACTGCTAAGGGGTTGACTCATGTGCCGTTGACTCTTACCATAACTGATGTAGCTGTTATTGCAGGTGTTCCGGGTGACGCTACGAGCACACTGGTTCTTTAGAAAGTATCAGTGCTGAAGTTGAGAAGAGGGGGCTTTACGGAGCCCCCTTTTTTTATTGATCAGCAGTTGGCGGTCGGCAGGCTAATAACAAAAAGAGCGCTCCATTCATCTTATGGGAGCGCTCTCTGTTTTTGCAGGTTATGTTTGATCGACTAGATAATCTTGTTTAGCGGGTACTCGACGATCCCTTCTGCTCCAAGTTTAATCAGCTCAGGAACAATCCTTCGGACATCCTTTTCAGACATGATGCTTTCGATCGAGACCCAGTCGGATTTGTAGAGATGGGAGACAGTCGGCGCCTTCTGACTCGGAAGCACCTCTGTGATCGCCTCAATACGGTCACCAGGGGCATTCATCTTGATCCCTACCATCCCCTCGGCTGCAAGCGCAGATTGAAGCATGGTGGCAATCTGCTCGATTTTGGATCGTTTCCACGGGTCATCCCACGAGCCTCTGTTGGCAATCATGACCGGAACGGATTCCATCAGATCACAGACGATCCTGAGATTGTTCGCTCTTATTGTTGAGCCTGTTTCAGTAACCTCAACTATTGCGTCACAAAGCCCGTCTACTACCTTTGCCTCTGTAGCGCCCCAGGAGAACTCCACGTTTACAGGTATTCCGCGCTCTGCAAAATAGCGCCGGGTGAAGCCGACCAGTTCTGTCGATATCGTTGCGCCCTTGAGATCTTCCGGCTTTTGTACAGGAGAGTCCTGTGCTACCACCAGCACCCAGCGCACCGGGCGGCGGGAGACTTTGGAGTAAACCATTTCGCAGACCTCAACAACGTCCGAGTCGTTTTCTCTTACCCAGTCGCGACCTGCAATGCCGACATCTATGGTGCCACGCTCCACATATTTACCCATCTCCTGTGGACGGATAAGTTTGCAGTTCATCTCACTATCGTCTACACCGGGAAAGTAGCTTCTGGAAGAGATACTGACTTTCCAGCCAGCATTTTTAAACAACTCTACAGTAGCATCTTCCAGGCTACCTTTCGGGATACCGAAATTAAGAATGTTTGACATATATAACTCCTATGGGGATGGATTAATTCTGTGAGATCAATACCGGAAGGCTAGAGAGGGTATTTATATATTAAGCACGACATGTCTTGATAGTCCGGTTCAGGATTTCTTGTAGACTTCGTCCGGATTAAAGAGCGGATTTGAATGTTCGATCCATGCTCCGTTCTCCCATTTAACATAAAAACAGCTTCTGTTTCCGGTATGGCAGGCAGCCGGGCCGTTCTGTCTGACCCGGATAACTACAGAATCAGCATCACAATCTGTGTAGACCTCTATGACGTCCTGGGTATTTCCCGACTCTTCGCCCTTCATCCAGTATTTGTTGCGTGTTCTGCTGAAAAACCAGGTCTTTCCGGTCTCCAGTGTGAGATTGAGGGTCTTTTCATCCATAAAGGCGACCATCAATACATCGCCTGTTTCATGATCCTGTATTATGGCCGGGATTAGACCTCCCATCTTGTCAAAATTTATACTTATCATGGCAGAAACTCCTGACAAAAAGGCGACGCAGGAAAACCCGCGCCGCCTTGATGAATATATTCACAAAGAGTGGTCATTCCGGTCTGCTGACAACGACTTTCAGACTTGCAGTTACCTCCGGATGTATCTTGACAGCGACAGAGTATTCACCAAGTTGCTTGATAGGATCTGCAAGAACGATTTTCTTCCTGTCAATTTCGACCCCCTGAGCTTGTAACTGTTCGGCAAGATCCATATTGGTAACGGAACCGAACAGCTTTCCTTCATCACCAGCCTGATGAGCAAGAGCAACTGTAATGGATTCTATCTTTGCGGCGATTGCTCTTGCCTGCTCAAGAATCCTGTTTTTCTTGTAGTCTAGTTGACGTTTGGCATGCTCCAGCGCCTTGGTGTTTTTTTCATTCGCCAGCAGTACCAATCCCTTGGGGAGCAGGTAGTTGCGTGCATAGCCAGGGGCGACCTTGACTACGTCACCGATGTGACCAAGATTCTCGATGTTCTCCTGCAAAATAACTTTCATTTTACCTCCAGCCTGGTTACAGGTTTTTTTGTTTTGGGGTGCGGAAATCACCCCAGATGTCGAATATGCCAAGAACAGCAATTCCCAGCATCAGATAGGGCTGAACAGCCAGAATCAGCCAGAAGAAAAAACGGGCAAACGCAGGGACTGCTATGCGCTGGAAAAAAGAGAGCAGCACGGCAAGCCCTTGCAGAAAATAGATAAATCCTGTTACCAGCAACAGATTCAACGCGACTCTTGAAACTTCAGGGTAGGGGAGAAGCATCGCAAAGCCGGCAGTTATAACTACCCAGACGAGCAGATCAGGATTCCTGAAGCTGTTAAAATCATCTGACTTAGGGAGATTCGGGAGCATTTTCCCGGACAGTCTGAAGATGATCATCATATTGAGGCAGGCAATTGACCCGAGTCCAATCAGAAGGATAGCGGGAAAGAGTTTGCCTGTCAATTGGCTTACCTGCTGGATCCCTTCGGTGAGCAGCTTGATCTCCTCACCCTTGACCCCCTGCTTTTCATAGATCGCGATTGCCTGGTTTGAGCTTGTTTCAATCCCTTTGACAATCAGGTCATGAAGATCAACACCTGACCATGCACCGTAAGTGATTGCCAGAGCAACAATTAAAAGAAAATTGCAACCGACAGCAGATGCGATTGCTCGTGCCGTACCTTTTCCCTGCAAATAGAAAATTGGTAGAAGCAGGGCAGATATGCCGCTTTGTAACAGGTATAATAAGGGCACACTAAAATCACCGCCTGCAAAAAGCAGAACAATGGTCGTAGGGATTATTATCATTACCCCTGCAACTGCCCCTCTCTTCAGGTAATAGTAAATGCCGGGAAGAGATGAAAATATACCCGGTAACAGGCCAAAAACCGGAAAAGTGACATAAGCAAGGAAGAGAACAAGAGTCAGTACTGTCCCCTTGATGATGTCAAGCAGCAGCTCTCTGCCGGGCAATTTCATCAGAAATATACCAGTTAAGGTAACACGTGTGTGCTGGCGATCGGAAGTAACGCGATATTACGCGCTCTTTTGATTGCTTCCGATATGTCTCTTTGATGCTTGGAACAGTTTCCTGAAATTCTGCGTGGTACGATCTTGCCGCGCTCGGTGATAAAATACCGAAGTGTGCGGGGATCCTTGTAATCAATGCCTACCTGCTTGTCGGCGCAGAAACGGCAAACCTTGCGACGCTGAAAAGGTCTCTTCTTTCTTGGGCCGGTCGGGCGTTGTGAACTTCTTTCATCACTCATGGTATATGAACCTCCGTCAGTTTAGTCGAATTCTGATGTCGTTTCCTCATCCGGAAAAGACTCCTCTGCCTCAATCGGCTTTGCCGGTGCAGCAGCTATTGTATCCTTGTCCAGCTTGACGCTCTGGTAACGAATTACCCTTTCGTCAAGGCGGAGGCGACGCTCAAGTTCTGCTATCAATGCAGCACTCCCGTCAGTTCTAAGATACATATAACGCCCACGGGCAATCTTTTCGATCGGGTAGGCGAGCTTACGCACACCCCAGTCTTCGAGTTTCCTGACCTCACCATCCATTTTTGCGACGACATCGTTGATCCTGGCTGTAAGAGACTTGTTCTCTTCATCAGACAGATCAGGCTTGACGATATAAATCGTCTCATACATCCTGCTCATTATACATCCTCCTCGCGGTTTGTGTTTCGCTTGTAATCAGCGAACAGTTAGCCCCGGTCCCACCCGGAGCAAGGAGAAGCAGCCCCAATGGCTACTCATAGGAATTGAAATATCTAGCATATAATCAGTAACAAAACAACTGAATTCTTGAAAAACATGAGAGTGGTTAAGTTTAGAAAACTTCTGATCAAAGAAGGAGATTTTTATTGTTGTATATACTCATTGCTTTAGGAAGCCCTTCATTGAGCAGCATTTCAAGTGCATCTACAGCTCCGTCGACAAGTCGTGGCAGATTGGCAAGCTCTTCCTTGCAGAAATTAGTCAAAACATATTCTGCCATGTCACCATGAAGCGGTTTCCCTATACCAATTCTGATACGAGTGTAGTCGCCACAGCCAAGTTCCTGATTGAGCGAACGAAGTCCGTTATGTCCGCCATGACCACCGGAATCCTTGAGTTTTATCTGTCCAAACGGGATGTCAAGCTCATCATGGATAACAAGAAGGTCAGCAGGCTCCAGGCGATGGAAGCGGAGAGCAGCAGCAACCGAGCGGCCTGAGAGGTTCATGTAAGTCTGCGGTTTTAAGAACAGGAGCCGGTTACCGTTAAAATCCCCCTCGCCAAAAAGAGCGGAGAAACTTTTTTTGATCACTGAAATATTGTGCAGTGAGCTAAAGCGATCCAAAACAATGAAACCCGCATTATGGCGGGTCCAGGAGTATCTGGGGCCGGGATTACCCAGCCCCACTATAAGCTTTGTAGTCATAACCGTTGCTTCGCTATGCAGCTTCAGCAGCTTCTTCCTTTGTCTTGCCAAGTACGCTGACTATGGAGGTTTTGGGGTTATCCAGTATACGGATGCCCGCAGGAACGGCCAGTTCTGCTACATGTATCGAGTGACCGATGGTCAAGGCAGAGATATCAAGGTCGATATGATCCGGAATGAGGGATGGAAGACACTCAATCTCTACTTCATGCTTGACAAAGTCAAGAAGCCCGCCATCCTTGACCCCTTTTGCAGTGCCTCTGAGTCGGATCTTGACTTCAACGCGAACCTTCTCATCCATATTGACCTTGTGAAAGTCAACATGACGAAGTGTCCCTTTAAGTGCATCGCGGAGGATGTCGGCAACTATCACTACGGAGCCGTTCAGGGATTCCCCGCCATTAAGAGTAATTAGAGAGTTCTGTCCCCCTTCCCCGGAAATGGTTTTCATTAGCTCGCGTTGATCAATGCTGACTGCAATAGATTCAATCCCCTTGCCATAGACAATTCCCGGGAGTCGCCCGGCGCTTCTGAGCTGACGACAGATCCCTTTGCCTGTCTTGTTGCGGAGTTCAATATTAAGTGATTTCTGCTCCATGACTACCTCCATCTATCTTATTTGTTTAAATTTAGCCCAATTATCGTGATTTCACGTTAGTTAATTACACAAAAAGTGAACTTACTGATTCATCTTCATGAATTCTGCGTATAGCTTCAGCCAACAGTTCGGATACTGTCAGTATTTTGATTTTCTGAAGGTTTTTACCGTCTGCGGGGAGAGGGATAGTGTCAGTTATCAAAACCTCCTCTATTGCAGAGTCATTAATTCTTTCAAGCGCAGGGCCTGAGAGTACGCCATGAGTCGCGCAGGCATGGATTCTTCTGGCACCGTGCTGTTTAAGGGCACCCGCAGCCTGGGCAAGTGTACCTGCTGTATCGATCATATCATCAAGAATGACAGCCACCTTGTCCTTGACATCGCCTATCAGGTGCATGACTTCGGCAACATTTGGCCCGGTACGTCTTTTGTCAATAACAGCCAGTGTACAGCCAAGTCTTTTGGCAAAAGCACGCGCCCGCTCGGTTCCGCCGGCATCCGGAGAGACCATGACTATCTCTTCGCTGCGGAATTTTGTGGTGAGATATTCAAGGATTACCGGTGCGGCATAGAGGTTGTCCACCGGAATATTGAAAAAGCCCTGAATCTGTCCGGCATGGAGATCTACAGTTACAACACGGTCAGCACCTGCAGTAGTAATAAGGTCAGCAACAAGTTTTGAGGTGATGGGGGTGCGTGGAGCGGCTTTTCGATCCTGCCGTGCATAGCCGTAATAAGGTATTACTGCCGTAATGGTTGCTGCAGACGCTCTCCGGAGGGCGTCCATGATTATCAACAGCTCCATCAGATTGTTGTTGGTAGGATTGCAGGTTGACTGGATTATATAAATGTCACGACCCCGGACATTCTCTCCAATCTCGACCATTATTTCGCCATCAGAAAATGTTTTTACCTTGGCCTTGCCCAAAGGCAGATTCAGGCTTGCGCAGATCTTTTCAGCCAGAGAAGGGTTTGAGTTGCCGCTGAATATTCTTATTCTGTCATGCATCGGCTTACCAACTTATAAGGCGGCATATTGCCGCCCTTTGATTTAATGTGGCTGGGGTGCCAGGATTCGAACCTGGGGATGCCGGAATCAAAATCCGGTGCCTTACCGCTTGGCGACACCCCAACAAAAAAATATTCAGATTGTAGAGAGAGCAGCGGTAAACCATCCAGGGGTTCCCGACAGCCTGGAGGCGGCACTTATTGCTGTTGCCTGATCGTTAAAAACAGCAAAAACAGTAGGTCCGCTTCCAGACATCAGCGAACCGCAGGCACCTTCAGCCATAAGAAGATCCTTGATTTCGCTGATGACAGGGAAACGGCTTATTGCTACGGCCTCAAGATCATTGGAGAGAATGCCGCAAAGGTCGGCTGCCGACTCATAGAGAACAGGAATAGTAGCTGCGACTTTTTCTGTTGTCAACCTCAAATTTTGATACACCCAGGAAGTTGATACCAGGATTCCAGGATTCACCAGTGCCAGCCAGAGTTTTGGCAACCCCTCGACCGGAGTAAGTTTCTCTCCGATGCCTTCAGCAATGGCAGACTTCTGAAAAAGGAAAAAAGGGACATCTGCTCCGATAGTAAGTCCGATTTTCATCAGGTCAGGATCACTTAAAGGAAATCCAAGGAGTTTGTTGATCCCCAGCAGCGTAGTGGCAGCATCGCTGCTCCCCCCCCCCAGACCGGCTGCTACAGGGATGTTCTTGGTAATATTGATATGTATCCCGGCCTTGGTGCCTGATCTTGACAAGATTGCATCAGCAGCTTTCCAGACGATATTATCAGATCCTTCCGGGAGAGCAGGTGAGTCGGAGCTGACTGATATTTGTGCATTATCGGTCAGATTGAGTTCTATCTCATCACAAAGATCAATACGCTGCATCAGCATCCGGAGTTCGTGATAGCCGTCTGGTCTGCGTTTCAGGACATCCAGCCTTAAATTTATCTTTGCCGGAGCCTTCAACTTGAGAACGCCGGTCATCTTCTGACGACCTTGCGCCGCATCCCTCCGGTCATGGCGGCCATCTGCTGCTTCTGGATCGTGGCCACGCTCTCCAGATGAAACTGATACCACATTTCACCGTATCCGGTCATCTTCATCTTCTTCCCCTCTTTCAGAAGAGAAAGATTCAGATTGAGCTGCTCATCGCCAGCTATCTTGTTAAGACCTCTCTCAAGAACCGATTTGGCTTTTTCCAGTTCAGCGGTTTCGGTGAGGCAATAGGCATAAAGAGCCCAGAGAAGAGACTCTTTCGGGCTTCCGAGGAGAGCTTTCTCAAAAGTCTCCTTCATTTTATCTTTTTTGTTCTTTTTCAGATAAGTGACCGCAAGCATCCCCATTGTTACCCAATTTTTGAAAAACCCTTTCTGGAGATACGGGAATGCAGTGGCAAAGTCACGTTTTATGTAGTAGAGCATGCCGATAGATGCATTTACCTGGCCTCCGACATAAATCTGCCATCTCTCGAATTTCAGTGCCTCGCGAAGTTCACGAATTGCCCTGTCCACCAGCTGAACCTGCATCTCCTTGCTTGTGACGCGCTGGTTCTGAAGATCCTTCATAGCGCCGGACATAATTGTTTCAACCTTCTTCATGACGATGCGCGAAATAAGGAGAAACGAGCAGAGCATGACAATAATGGCAACACCAGGAGGTATCCACCAGGCTAGAGGGAGTGCTAATGCAAGAACAGCGTAGGTAACAAGGGCAACAGCTACAGAGATAATAATGTTGTACATAGAGGCAATAAATCCTTTTCGCAGAGATTAGAGAAGAGAATGAAACAGGCGGCTAACCTTTTTCTTCAGCAGTATGTTTGGCGACAATAATGCGGCTTCCCGGTTTCAGGGTTACTTTATCGGTGAAATTATTCCAGGCAGTCAGGATTTTTGTGGTCACCTTGAAACGTTTTGCAAGGGAGTAGAGAGTATCCCCTTTTTTAACAATGTAGTATCTGGTGGTTGAATTATCGTCTTTGTGCTGCTCTTCCGGAGTGACCGGAGATCTCTTCACTACGGTTTTTGCAGCAAGCTGTACCGGCACAATCAGGGATCTGCCTCGAATTTTTGATGCAGGTTTCAGGTGATTAAGCTCGGCAAGCCTTTCCGGAGTAGTGTTGAAGCGGCGTGCTACTGATTTGAGGGTATCTTTTTTCTTTGCCTTGTAACGACTTAAGACAATCCGCTCCGAAAAGCGCTCATTCTCAGGGATCTTGGCAAACTCGGATCGGAAAATTTCCTTTTTACCTTGCGGGAGCTTCAGAAGGTAGTTCTGGTAATCCGGAGGAGTGCACCAGCGGCGCAGTTCAGGATTCAACTCCTTGAGCACCTGTATCGGAACGTCGGTAATTCTGGCAACAAGGTCAAGGTCGGTGCGGGAAGGGATTTCTACCGTATCCAGCTCAAGGGCGGGCAAATAGGCAATATCTGCAAAACCGTATCGCGCCGGATCTTTGGCAATGATTGCTGCTGCCATCAGTTTTGGTACATAATCCTTGGTTTCGCGTTTCAGGTAGGAGCCCTTGGAGATTTCCCAGAAATCCCTGGTATCGTACATATTGATGGCGCGCATAATCTTGTTTTCGCCGGCGTTGTATCCAGCCGCAGCCAGATACCAGTCGTTGTTAAATAGAGCATACAGCTCCTTCAGATAGAGAGCAGCAGCAACGGTTGACTTGATAGGATCACGTCTTTCGTCAATCCAGTCGTCAATTCGCAAGTCGTAACGCTTGCCGGTTCCGGACATGAACTGCCATGGGCCTACAGCGCTGGCAATCGAGATTGCATGTGGAGTAAAGCCGCTTTCAATCATTGCCAGATAGACAAGGTCTTCCGGCATCCTCTCTTTGCGGAGGATCTCCTTCATCATAGGTATGTAGCGTTCAGAACGAGAGAGCCAGTTGGCAAAGGATTTCCGCCCCCTGTTCTGAAAAAATTCAATGAAGTAGTTGACCTTGCTGTTCAGGGTAAGCGGGATATCTGATTCAGGCAGGCTTTCGGCAAGAAGCGACATGTCCATGTCGTTAAGGGGAGGATCTTCAGTAACAAACATCGATGAAGCAGGGAGCTCAAGCGATTTTTCCAGGGAGAACGGCTCTGCCTGACGAGGCTTTTTTTTATGACTTACCTTGCCGCTGTCGCCGATCTCTTTCAGAAGAAGCGCCGACATGTCAGCTCCTTGAGAGCTGGCAGCCAGTAGCAAGGAGATAAAAATTGCTGTAATTATTGACATTATCGATCCCTTTGGCCTGTTCGACCGATTATCGAAGACGCAAGTATAGGGAAGTTTTGCCAGCATGTCAATCGGGGTGACCGACAAGAGATGCCACTGCTCATTATTTCCCACTACTATTTCTACAGATCAACCGCCCTGGCTATGGTCAGTACAGCAACCGCCGTAACCCCTCCCTTGCCCAGCACCCGTGCACACTCCTTAACCGTACTCCCGGTAGTGTAGACATCATCAATGAGCAGCACTCTTTTGCCGGCCAAGGCAGCAGCGTCTGACAAGGCAAAAGCACCCTTCACATTTTCCGCTCTTGCTGTTGCCGCCAGATTAACCTGTGGCTCTGTCCATCTTGTCCTTTGCAGATTGTTACGGAGAAGCGGGACTCTCCATCTTTTTGAAAAAATTTCCCCCAAAAGAATCGCCTGATTGAAGCCGCGCTGCCTGAGCCGTTTTTTGTGAAGCGGTACAGGAATCATTATGTCGGCACCAAAGCCATGCACAAATGTGTCAAGACAGGGTGCCGCCAGAAGCCCCAGCGGACGACGGAGCATAACCTTGTTGCTGTATTTGAATTGATGAATAAGTTCGCGAGTTGTTCCGGTAAACAGAAGAGCAGCTCTGGCAAACTCAAAAGGGGGAGGATCAGTGATGCACCCTCCGCAGAGATGATCTATCCCTTTATCAGTTGCAAACGGTCTGCCGCAGGAGTTGCAGAGAGGTGAAGTGATGAATGGTGCAGCAGCAATACAGTCGGTGCAAATGTTGAGCTCGCCCGATTTCGGTATGAATGTCCGGCAGGAGTGACATAAAGGGGGAAAGAGCAGGTCAAGCAGACGGGGAAGGAGAGATCTGACTGCGGGATCAGGGATCAGGGATCTGTCAGACCCTTGAGGTTCGACTGCGGGATCAGGGATCAGGGATCTGTAAAATCTATTGACACTGCTGATTAACAGGTTTCTCATACTATTCCCAGTTCCCAGTTCCCAGTTCCCAGTTCCCTTTCATCTAAAGCTCTATCTCTATCTCTATCTTTTTCTCAACCTCAACCTCAACCTCAACCTCAACCTCAACCTCAACCTGCCTAAAGCCCCATCTCTTCGTTGACAATCAGTACATGGATATCAGCAGAGCGTGGTTTTTTCTCCATGACATGTATAATCCGGCAGATCCGGTCAGGGGAGTTGCAGTTGGCGCAGAAGCCGGTCTTGGCACAGGGGGTGTTACAGTTGAGACGTTTTGCATTTGGCGGAGCAGCAACATTTTTCACCCGGTGGATGGCAGCAGCAAGATCGCCATCCACCAGCTTGTTCCGCCCTGCAACAACAATGGTTCTGGCCGGGCCAAATGTCAGTGCCGCCACACGGTTGCCATTGCCATCAATATTGACCAGGCAGCCTGAAAGAGTTACAGCATTTGAGCTTGTAAGGAAAAGATCGCAGGTGAGCTGACGACGCATGATCTCCATCTTCTCTGCGGGGGTCAGGCCAGGGATCCCGTGATTGAGAATCTCTTTCCCCCCCTTTTCCAGAACAGCCTGCACCCCAAGATCTGCTATGGAGCGCGAACCGCCGAAACCGATCGATTTGGCAGTAGCAGCATGACGGATGATGTAATCAGCCGCATCCTGCAAGCCAGCGCAACAGACCGCAGTGAATCCGTTCTGTCCCAGAGCTTCGACAGCTTTCTCACAGCGCTGTTGATGCGACCAGTTGGCAAGTTCATTGGTAATTGTCATAAGATTGCCCCTTTTAGAGTCTGAATTCATTCATTTTCTAATCGCCTGAGTCATTCAGTCGCAATAGCCGATGCCCTTCAAAAACGGTAAGTATGTCGATTCGATCAGCGTTCAATCGGTAGACAATGCGATATCCTCGGTAAATAAGCTCTCGAATATCAGGATTACCTATTTCCGGCACAATCCTTCCGCTTCTCGGATTGTCAGACAAAATTGCTTCAGTCTGGTCAATCAGGGCATCAATAAACCGAACAGCGCGCTCTACACTGTCACGTGCAATAAACTCCTCTATGTCAAACAGATTATCTCCAGCTTCCTGTGACCATTTTACGATCATGGATTACCCGCATTTTTTCTGGCTCGCAGGGTTTTTCGTAGTTCGTCTGTAGTTTGGGTACGCCCGCTTTCAACGTCTGCAATCCCCGTCTCAACAGAATCAAGAAAAGATTTTCGGTAAACCAATTCATCATAATCCGAAGCTGACAATAGTACACCAGCTGGTTTGCTGTTCTGGGTAATGATAAGTGGATGTCTGGATGTCTGCAGTATTTTGAACCACTTGGAAATATTGGTTTTAAATTCTGCAATTGGAACAATGTCATTACTGATTGAAATAGCTCTCATTGTTTTACCTCCTTGCTACGAATCTCTTTATGGTCAAAATATAGATCAATAAAGCATCCAATGCAAGTGCTCGATTTCATGTGTCGCGACAACGGGACAAGGTTGACCGGCCCGTCTAGCCTTTTCCGGGCGGTCTGGTCGAGCCGCAAGTTGGACATTCTCCTATTGTTACGTTTGCCGACAATGTATTATGACGTGGCCGTTATTAAAAAAGTGGACGTTTTAAGTCAAATCGTATATACAATAAGCATGGTCTACGAGTGGGACGAAAACAAGCGGTTGAAAAACTTTGAAAAGCATGGTTATGACCTTGCCGATGGTCAGCTTGTTTATGAGTCTCCAAAAAAGATCACAGTTGAAAGTCACCGGCCTCATGAACACCGCTGGCTGGATATTGCCGAAGTTGGCGGCGAACTGGTAACTCTTACTCTTGCCTATACGTTACGCGGAGAGGCAGTTCGCTGTTTCTCGCTACGTAAAGCCAGTCGTAAGGAAAGGAGCCTTTACTATGAGCAAAATAATCCGAAAAACCTCTAAAGAAATCGAAAGCATGCGTTCCAGAGGAGAAATAATGACTGACTCGGAACGAGTCAGTCATCTTTCAGAAGAGTCTGTTGAACGTAAGGCTATGGACGACCCGGAAAATTTCCTTAAAACCGATGAGGATTGGGCACAGGCTATCATTCATCGTCCGGGTATTCGTGGGCCTCAGAAAGCCCCTACAAAAAAGTCAATTGCGATCCGACTGTCTCAAGATGTAGTAGAAAATTTCAAATCCACTGGCGCTGGCTGGCAATCACGGATCGATGATGCTTTAAGGATGTTTTTGAAAGAGCACCCGTTGAAGCATGGTTAATAAGATTACTGGGGTCAGTTTCCGACCCTTGGCTTTCATGCTTTGCTCATCCTGTATGACTTTACTGAGCTGATGGTTTCTTGAAGCTCTCTGTAACGAGATGACTCCATCGCCACAAGAGCGAGTTTACCTTGCTCATTTATGTGAATCCCCCATCCATAGGATCTTGGGAGGAGTGAGCGTTGGATAAGATAGGATTCAAGTTTCAATTCGGCCTTGTTTCGACGGACTGCATTAACTTCGTAGAAAAATTCTTTTTCCGTGAACTTATATGGATTTTCAATGAGGGTTTCGTATTCGATTCTTGGAATGGTGCTTGCTCTTGGTACGCAACTTGGCACTGCCATTAGAGCTGGTCTGAACAGAAGCGGTCCGTGGGCAATGTCCCGCAGGCTCGCCGCCATACCGGATTGACCAACTAATGTCTGAAGGATCAGGGCTTATTATCTGTCAAAGAACTGTGGGTGAAGATCCATTGCCCGGCTACGGCTCGGTAGTTCTGTCGAACCGCCCGGTGCGGACCCGCATGCCGGGTGGTGTGGGGAGGGGGGGATTAAAAGCCCCCCCTTACCCGATTATCTGCTGCTTTTTATAAAAAACCAGAAAATCACTTGGAGAAAGAACCATTACTTCCTGAGAGAGCTCCGTTGGGAAATGCACCTGATTCCCAGTAACTATGCATATCGAACGTGCAGCTATGGCGACTTCCAGGAATGGCTCATCATCAATATCGGGGAGATGTTGGGGAAGCGGGGAGGAAGCAACTGTAACGCCACGATGTTCAACATGATCAAGGAGTGCTGCTACTTTGTCCTTGTCAAATTTGAACTTGGGGCGGTCGAGTACTTCTTGATATTCAGTCAGTATGCGGGCATCAAGAGAAAGGGTCAGTTCACCGGATGAAACCATGCGGACTATTTCCCCGCAAGGGCCGAAGGGTGTCAATAGTCCGGCGACGAGAACATTAGTGTCGAGAACTATATTCATCTCGTTGAAACGCGTTTTTTGCGAACAGCTTGGATTTCAGCATCAATCTCATCCATTGTTATCCTGTTTGTTCCCTGGTCGGTGGAACGTCGCTGAAGTGCTGCAACTGCCTCGACAGCTCGCGCTTGGCGGAAAGCAGTCAAAGATTCTTCGAGATTCGATTCGCTGATCGCCGCAAGAATCGCTATTGGCCTTCCATTGCTGGTAATAACCATTTCCCGTTCTCCCGGAAGATCTTTCCATATTTGTGCTGATTTACCCCTTAAGTCACGCACACTTAAAAATTTCATGATGCTTTACCTCCATTTGTGCCTTCAATTATGTACACAAATGTCACTCGTGTCAAATTGTCTTTTTGTTTTCACGTAAACGTCAAAAGCCTGACCGGCTGTTTTCAGAGCCGGTGGCGCTGTTATCGCAGTTAGCCGTTTTTATCTGTGGCTAAACGCAGATTTTTGCTTGAGCCTTTTCTTTTTTAACCCCAAAAGAGATTTTGACCTTATCCGCCTTGATCCCCTTCATCCCTGTAAAAATGCTTTCCGGGTTTGATTTTCGTCGCGTCGTGTTGTGCAGATAGAATCGAGCTTTCAGGAAAAGATACGGGGGCTGGTTATTTTCGTGATGGTTTTGTAGCTGTCGTAGTTCCAGAAGAAGGAGATCCCGGTGCTGAACATGCTCCTGGTGTTATAGAAAGTACGGAGCCCACGCTTCAGCGAGACCGGGAAAGAGGAGACGGTTCGATAGGCATCCACCAGCCCCCGGTAAAGCTCTTCCGGGGAGCTGTTTTTGGGCTGGTATACCGGTTCAAAAATGTTGTACGACTCCCAGTCTTTCGGGTAGTCGGTCAGAAGGAGCCGGTTTTCCCTCTCAAGCTCCTCGTAAAGCAGAGTGCCCGGCATCGGGGTCTGAATGCTTAACTGAACTGCGTCAATCCCTGTCTCCATGATAAAATCCAGGGTACGTTTGAAGGTGTCCTGATCATCCGAATCTGTCCCGAAGATGAAACAGCCGACAATGGCAATGCCGTTGTCATGAATTTTCCTGATCGCCTCCCTGAAGTTCCGGGTGTTTGGGCGCATGTTAATCTTTTTATCAAGGGAGTTCAGGGCGATATCACTGATTGACTCAAAACCTATGAGAAAAGCTCTGGCACCACTCCTGGCGGCTGCTGCAAGCAGGCCGTCATGCTCGACAATGTTCAGGCAGGTCTGCCCCCCCCACTCCTTGCCGCACCCTTCGAGACGCTTGAACAGTGCAAACGCGCGATCTATGCACTGCTGCCCGGAACCGATTATGTTGTCATCGATGATGAATATCTGCTTCGCCTTGATCGCATTTATTTCATCAATGACGTTATCAATACTGCGCAATCTGTAAGCCCCGCCATTGAACCCGGTAACAGAGCAGAATTTGCAGTTATGGGGACAACCACGAGACGTCTGGACAGTCTGGACAAAATATTTCCCTTCAAGAAGATCACGACGGGGGATTGGCAGGTTTTCAATGGAAGGCTGGGCTGTTCGGGTGTAGATTTTCTGAAGACAGCCGTTTTCGAAATCCTTAAGCAGATCCGGCCATATCTCTTCAGCCTCTCCGATAACAACAACATCTGCGTAACATGCTGCCTCCCTGCTCATCATCGAGGCATGAATGCCACCCAATACCACAGGAATGCCCCTCTTGCGGAACTCCCCGGCAATCTCGTATGCTCTGGGTGCCAGTGGGGTCATGCAGGTAATCCCGACCAGATCCGCCTCTTGCGTAAAATCGATATCCGTGACCGCTTCGTCAACTATCCTGATCTCAAACTGCTCGGGGGTCAGGCTGGCCAGAATCATGAGATTTAAGGGGGGGAGTGCGAGTACACGGATGTTTTCCAGAAGCTTTGTTCTGTAAGCAGGGGATATGAGAAGTATCTTTTTCATGGTTTCCTCGTTACTTGACGATTTGCGCCAGTTCCAGATACAGAGCCTCTTCCCGTCTGGCGCACTCCCTGATAATGTTCGCCATGGCTTCGAAGGAGTCGTTTTCATCAGCGCGTCCTTTGCAATTGCGTGCTGCTGCAACTGCCAGTTCACGCCAGACATCGCCGATAGAGGTCATTGTTGCGGATAACTCCTTCAGCCGGTTATCCTGAAGGACAATAGCCGCTTCCTGAAGAAAAGCTGCATAGATAAAACGAAACCCCGCACCGCCGGTGCCGATCTCCTCCTGCATCCTTACCAGTTGGCCTAGATAGAGGAGCGCTTTTTCTTCGCCCATCTTTTTTGGCCAGCGCTCCAGGCGATTAGCCAGAAAACGCATGCCGCGAATCCCTACAATCGGAAGCGGGGTTTTGAGCATGGCTTTGGTCACAGCCCTGATCCCGTTTCTTATGGCTGGCTGCAAATCTATTGAGCCTGGCACACTGGTCAGATAGTACATCTTCCCCTTGGGTGCCAGAGTCCCCTTGGCAAAGCGAGCCTTCATCAGGTCGAGCCGTTTACATAGAACCGGCTCCGGGAAAACAGGATCACTGATCAGATAGTCGTCGCCGTTTCTGCCATAAACTACAAGGTTGTGCATGTTGAAATGAAACCGGTAGGCAGGAGGGAAATAGGGGAGCCACCAGGCACCGGTCTGGAGTCCAACAGGTATGCCACGAGCCAGGGTTTCATCAAGTACCTCCATGGCCAGCTCCTGGTCACGGAATTTTCTCGATTCGACACCGATCCCCAGCTCTTTCATGGTGCGGTTAAAGATGCCGCCGGTTATGCAGCGAAAGGTTGTAAGCGGCAGATCATTCAGTTTTATGAATGGCAGATAAGCAAAGAAAAGACCTGCTCCGATCCCGAAAGCCATGGCCTCGCTCATCGGCTCGCTATAGTGGGAGATGAGATTTGCGGTTACGCCGCTTTCGCAATGGGCAGATTGCCGATGTTTGAATTGTATTTCCATTTTACCTCTTATTGTAACTGCTAAGGAGTCAGTGGTCAGCATTCAGTAGTCAGTATGTTTATATTACTGAAGCATAAATGGAGATTCACATGTGCTATCGTCAGCAATTGAAGCCTTTGAGGGAATATGGCTCTGGTATTATACTGAAACCTGACCCCTGA
>JANNRW010000101.1:0-9459 GCA_031401815.1 Geobacteraceae bacterium
CACAACACTAAGCACCACAGTTCCGTATCGTGTATACTGAATGATCTTCTTGCGGCCTGACTCTCCCTCTTTTGAAAGCTTCTCAATTGCAGGTACAACAACAGTCAAAAGCTGAAATATAATTGATGAAGAGATATAAGGCATTATGCCAAGTGCAAATACAGTAAGTTTTTCGAGTGCTCCTCCGGAGAACATATCAAACAGGCCAAGCAGAGTGCCCTGAGCCTGCTTGAAAAAATGACTTAAAGCAACTCCATCTATACCAGGTGTCGGAATAAAACAGCCGATCCTATAGACGAGAAGCATGCCGAGTGAGAATATTACCCGTTTTTTAAGCTCAGGAATCTTAAAGATATTCTGGAAGGCATCAAACAAGCGAAATCTCCTCAATAGACCCGCCAGCAGCGATAATCATCTCTTTTGCAGCAGCACTAAACTTATGCGCCCTTACTGTAAGAGGTCTGGAGATTTCTCCCTTGGCCAAAACCTTTATCCCATCTCGAATCTTGCTGGCCAGCCCCTTACTTATAATTGCAGCAGGATCAACTACTGAACCGGCATCAAATAACTCAAGCTGACAAACGTTGATTACTGAGTACTCCTTTCGGGTCAAAGGGAGAAAGCCTCTTTTAGGAAGACGCCTCTGCATCGGCATCTGACCACCCTCAAAACCAGGCTTTATACTCCCCCCTGAGCGTGCCTTTTGACCTTTATGCCCCTTAGTTGCTGTCTTTCCATGTCCAGAGCCTGGGCCACGTCCAATCCGTTTTCTATTTTTAGTCGCCCCAACAGCAGGCTGAATCGAGTTGAGTTGCATTCTGTTCTCCAGGACAATTATTGTAAAACTTTTACCAGATGAGAGACTTTCCTTATCATCCCCTGAACTTCAGGTGAATTAACCAGAACCACACTCTGATTCACTTTTGAAAGTCCGAGTCCATCCAGAACCACTCGTAACTTGGCAGGTTTGCCAATTTTGCTTCTAACTAATGTTATAGTAAGTTGATCTGACATTAATTGCTCCTAGCTGTTAATCTGACAACCCTCTTCTTGCTATAATTTCTTCAGGGCTTCTAAGTTGCTTCAACCCATCAAATGCAGCCTTTACGACATTATGCGGATTATTGGAACCAAGGCATTTAGCCAAAACATTCTGGACACCGGCAGACTCGAATACTGCCCTTGCTGCGCCGCCCGCAATAACACCGGTACCAGCGGATGCAGGCATCATAAGCACACGCCCTGCGCCAAAATGGCCTAAAACCTCATAAGGAATTGTCTGACCATCAACAATTGGAACACGTATAACATTTTTCTTTGCCTGCTCAACGCCTTTCCTTATAGCTTCCGGGACTTCATTCGCCTTGCCCAGGCCATAACCAACATGTCCATTTCCGTCACCCACAACAATTAATGCCGAAAAACTGAAACGGCGTCCACCTTTAACAACCTTGGCAACACGGTTGATATGTACAACTCGGTCTGTAAGGTTAAGTTCATTAGTATTCAGCTTAAACAAGGACAACCTCCTATTATACCTTTTAGAAAGAAAGGCCGTTTTCGCGTGCTGCATCTGCAAGTGCTTTTACCCTGCCATGGTATAAAAAACCATTGCGGTCAAAAACAACAGATTTTATATCGCTCTCAAGAGCTTTAATGGCAATTGCAGCACCGACTTTTTTTGCAGCCTCAATGTTTCCCGAATATTCCAGATCAGCTTTTAACTCGGGAGATATAGTAGAAACAGCAACCAATGTCCTCCCGGTAACATCATCAATTATCTGTGCATGAATATGCCGTGAGCTTCGAAATACATTCAAGCGAGGACGCTCAGTATTCCCTCTCACTTTCTTCCGAACCCTTACTTTTCTCTTCAAGCGGGCATCATTTTTTGATGTACTCTTGCTCACCGCAGATCTCCTTGAGTTTTACCTATTTTTTACCAGTTTTACCGGCCTTGCGAAGTATGATTTCATCAGCGTACTTGATTCCCTTCCCCTTGTAAGGTTCCGGAGATCGAAATTCCCTGATCTTTGCAGCTGTCTGACCAACAAGTTCCTTATCAATACCCTTGACAAGAAGCTTGGTCATCTTCTCAACTTCAACAGATATTCCAGGTGGCAAAAGAAAATTTACAGGGTGAGAATAACCAAGACTCAAGTTCAGAAAATCTCCTTTTACTTCAGCTCTATAACCGACCCCATTAATCTCTAGAGCACGCTCAAAGCCCTTTGTCACACCAGTAACCATGTTATTAATCAGAGTTCTGGTCAAACCATGTGCTGCTCTAGCCTTGATGCTCTCACTTGTCCTTGACACTATCAGGTTTTTATCCGTCAGATCAATGGAAACGAGATCAAGTATAGTTCTTGAAAGAGTCCCTTTAGGGCCGTTAACAGTGACCATCAAGTCGCTCACTGTGATTTTTACACCACTTGGTATTTCAATTGGCTGTTTTCCAATCCTTGACATCCATCTTCTCCTTACAACGATTTACCAGACTGTGCAAATAAGTTCGCCACCAACACCAGACTCTCTGGCAACTTTATCGGTCAAAAGACCTTTTGATGTTGAAAGTATTGCTACACCCAGCCCCTGCTTTACCTTAGGGATTTGATCACTTTTTACGTAACGTCTGCCACCAGGCTTGCTGACACGCTTGATCTCGGTAATTACAGAGTCGTTCTCACTAATGTATTTAAGATAAATACGAAGTATGCCCTGTTTTTGGTCGGTAATAACCTTGTAGTTTTTTACAAAGCCTTCATTTTTTAATACATTGACAATACCCACTTTTAGATTCGAGGATGGTATATCAACTTTCTGAAGCTTTGCCATCGCACCGTTTCTTATCCTTGTAAGAAGGTCTGCAATCGGATCTGTCATGCACATGTATATTTACTCCTCTGCAACGATTTCAGTGTTACCAGCTTGACTTTATTACTCCGGGGAGTTGCCCGGATGAAGCAAGTTTGCGCAGGCAAATACGACACATATCAAATTTACGATAATATGCGCGTGGTCTCCCGCATAGAGGACAACGATTGTATTCGCGAACCTTGAACTTGCTTCCACGCTGCGCTTTAATTATCATTGATGTTTTAGCCACGAAGATCCTCCAAAACCTTTAATTCCTGAACGGCATACCCATATACTTCAACAACGCCCTACCCTCTTCATCCGAACGTGCATTCGTTACTATTGTTATATTCATACCTTTAATCTTGTCTATCTTGTCATAATTTATTTCAGGAAAGATCAGTTGTTCCTTGATCCCAAGTGAATAATTACCATGACCATCAAAAGCTTTAGGTGAGACACCCTTAAAATCGCGTACCCTTGGGAGAGAAACATTCAAAAGTCTGTCAAGAAACTCCATCATGCGCTCCTTTCTCAAGGTAACCATTACACCAATTGGCATCCCCTGACGAAGCTTGAAAGATGCAATCGATTTTTTTGCTTTTGTAATTACAGCCTTTTGCCCTGAAATAACTCCAAGCTCATCAACAGCCGAGTCCAGAATTTTTACGTTCTGGATTGCTTCGCCAAGACCCATATTAAGCACAATCTTCTCAAGCCTCGGAACCTGCATCACGCTTTTGTAATTAAAGTCCTTCATGAGTTTTGGAACGATCTCATTTAAATAAATGTCATTTAACCTGGACATTAACTTCCTCCCGTTTATTTATCGAAAGACTCGCCACATTTCTTACAAATGCGGGCTTTCTTGCCGTCTTCCAGAACGGTTGACTTGGCACGAACAGCTCTCTTGCACTTCTCGCAGTAAAGCATTACATTAGAGAGGTGTATGAAAGCTTCCTTTTCAAGAATCCCGCCAGGTTGGTTCCCACGAGATCTTGTGTGACGCTTGACTATGTTTATCCCCTCAACCAGTGCTGCGCATCTAGCAACATCAATTTTAAGGATTTTACCTGTTCTGGTTTTGTCCTTGCCAGTTGTAACGGCAACATAGTCACCGCGCTTAACATGAGTTTTGTGTGTTTGCATAGTGATCCCTTACAAATTAAAGTACTTCAGGTGCCAACGAAATGATCTTCATAAACTTCTTGGCTCTAAGTTCTCTGGCAACAGGCCCGAAAATACGTGTACCAACCGGCTCCTGCTGGTTGTTTATCACAACCGCAGAGTTACCATCAAAGCGTATATAAGAGCCGTCCAATCTACCAATCTCCTTGGCAGTTCTTACTATGACCGCTTTGACTACATCGCCCTTTTTAACTTTTGAATTAGGTAGCGCCTCCTTGACAGAAGCAACTATAATATCTCCAATACTTGCATATTTGCGCTTCGAACCACCGAGCACCTTTATACAAAATAATCGTTTTGCACCGGAATTATCTGCTACATCAAGCAGTGTCTGCATCTGAATCATCGAGTACTCCTACAATGTTTAGTCGCTGTCAAACCTTCAATATCTGGCTGACCTTCCAGCACTTATCCTTACTGAGCGGTCTGGATGAAATAATCTGAACGCGATCACCATCTTTGCATTTATTCTCTTCATCGTGTGCCTTGTACCTGGCAGACCGCTTTATGTATTTATTGTAAACAGGATGCTTAATAATACGATCAACCTTTACAACAACTGTCTTATCCATTTTATCGCTGACGACCACACCAGTCTGTGTTTTTCTATGGCCACGTTCACGCATCACTTACCCCTTTAAGCCTGCTTCTCGGAAATTAATGTTATAACACGGGCAATCTGCTTGCGAACGATATTAATCTTGGCACTGTTCTCAAGCCTGCCTGTCCGAAGCTGAAATTTACTATTAAACAGCTCCTGCTCAAGCTCCCTGTTTTTAACTTGTAACTCCTCAGTACTGAGTTTTCGTAATTCATTAGCCTTCATTTGATTCCGTCCTCATTACAAATTTGGTTCCCATCGGGAGTTTATGTGCGGCAAGACGAAATGCTTCTCTGGCAACTTCTTCAGTAACGCCTTCCATCTCATACAATATATGACCAGGCTTCACTACACAAACCCAGGAATCAGGAGACCCCTTACCTTTACCCATGCGTGTCTCTGCAGGCTTAGAAGTAAGTGGCTTGTCAGGAAAAACCCTGATCCAGATTTTCCCGCCACGCTTTATGTAACGAGTCATAGCAATACGTGCAGCTTCAATCTGACGAGAATCAAGCCAGATGCATTCAGTTGCTTGCAAGCCATACTGACCGAACGAGAGACTTACACCTCTCTCAGGAGAGCCGGACATTCGACCTTTCATCTGTTTTCGATGTTTTACTCTTTTAGGCATCAACATAATCAAAAGCTCCTGTATCTATTGCCCGGGAAGTACTTCGCCCTTAAATATCAATACTTTTACACCAATAATTCCATATGTTGTCTTTGCTTCTGCAAAACCATAATCAATATCTGCTCTTAATGTGTGGAGTGGGACTCGGCCCTCACGATACCACTCTGTTCTGGACATTTCAGCACCACCAAGACGACCTGAACAGGTAATTCTAATACCTTTAGCACCAAATTTGAGTGCAGATGTCACACTTTTTTTCATTGCTCTACGAAAAGCAATTCTTCTTTCCAATTGTAATGCAACACTTTCAGCTACAAGCTGTGCATCCAGCTCTGGCTTTCTGACCTCCTGAATATTAAGGAAAATCTCCTTGTCTGTGAGCTTGGCCAGATCCTTCTTTAACGTCTCGACTTCTGAACCCTTCTTTCCTATTATCAAACCAGGACGTGCAGTAAAAATATTAATTTTTGCCTTGTTAGCAGCACGCTCTATCTCAATTTTTGAGACACCTGAATGATGAAGGCGCTTCTTTAAGAAATCGCGGAGCTTAAGATCTTCATGAAGTAGTGTCGCATAACCTGACTTTGCATACCATTTTGAATCCCAGGTTTTTATCACTCCGAGTCTGAAACTTATCGGATTTACTTTCTGACCCAAACTGCACCTCCAGCTACTTGTTAGTTTTTATTTCTTATCTGCAAGAACAACCGTTATATGACTTGTCGGCTTCCTGATCTTGCTCGCTCTGCCTTGAGCTCTTGGCAGAAAACGTTTAAGGACTGCTCCACCGTCAACGAAAATCGTTTTTACATAAAGTCGATCAACATCTGAAACACCTTTCTGCTCTGCATTTGCAACAGCAGATTTGAGAAGGGTTGCAATTACACGGGCTGAAGGTCTTGGCGAAAAGTTGAGTACATTCAAGGCACTCTGAATTTTCATACCACGAACCATATCTACAATAAGACGCGTTTTTCTAGGGGAAAGCCTGACAGATCTCAGACTTGCATGAGCTTCCATTTATCTGCTCCTTTTCAACTTACTTCTTCTTTAACTTACTTTTTTTATCAGCTGCATGCCCATGGAACGTTCTGGTCGGAGAAAATTCTCCAAGCTTGTGTCCAACCATATTCTCAGTGACAAAAACCGGAATAAATTTCTTGCCATTGTGAACAGCAAAAGATAACCCGATAAAATCAGGAGTTATTGTTGATCGTCTTGACCAGGTTTTAATTAAGCCTTTAGAACTTGCGGTCTGATCTGAAACCTTTTTTTCCAGGTGACCATCAACAAAAGGGCCTTTTTTTACTGAACGTGCCATTAAAGAAACCTCTTATTATTTATTTTGACCGCTGCTTCACAATAAATCTGCTGGATGACTTGTTCTTCCTTGTCTTGTACCCTTTTGTAGGAATACCCCAAGGTGTAACCGGATGACGTCCACCTGAAGTTCTGCCTTCTCCACCACCATGAGGGTGATCAACAGGATTCATTGCTACTCCTCTGACAGAAGGGCGACGGCCAAGCCATCTTGATCTGCCTGCTTTTCCGATAGAAATCTTCTCATGGTCAAGATTTCCAACCTGTCCGATTGTTGCCATACAATCCTGAAGAATCATCCTCACCTCGCCAGAAGGGAGCTTGACCTGGACATATTTACCATCTTTTGCCATAAGCTGAGCGAATGTGCCGGCACTTCTTACCAGCTGGGCACCCTTGCCAATTTTCATTTCAATGTTATGTATAATCGTTCCAAGAGGAATAGCCTTGAGAGGCAGGGCATTGCCTGGCTTGATATCGGCATTTACACCTGACATTATTATAGTACCAACTGACAGGGTTGATGGCGCAAGGATATAACGCTTCTCGCCATCTACATAGTTAATCAGGGCAATTCTTGCCGAACGATAAGGATCATATTCAATAGTTGCAACTTTGCCTGGTATATCGATTTTTTCACGTCGGAAATCAATAATTCGATACTTCTGCTTATGGCCACCACCAATATGTCTTGATGTAATACAACCAGAGCTGTTTCTTCCGCCGGTCTTTTTAAGTGACACAAGCAGTGACTTCTGTGGTGAATCAGTGGTTATCTCGTCAAATGCAGCGCAAGTCTGATGCCTTCGTCCGGGAGAAGTTGGTTTATAGGTTTTTATTGCCATGGCAATTTACTCCAGAGTTATTTTACAGTTCAAAGAAATCGATACTACTTCCAGCTTTAAGTGAGAGGTAAGCTTTTTTCCAGTTTGAACGTTTTCCAGTGTTTCTGCCTGTTCGCTTAACTTTACCTGCCACATTTACAGTTCTGACTGCAGCAACTTCTATCCTGAAAAGTTTTTCAGCAGCTTCCTTGATCTGTATCTTGTTTGCATTCGGGTTTACAATAACCGCGACAACGTTTTTAGAATCTTTTTGCAGAGTTGTTTTCTCTGTTACAAGGGGCCTCTTGATAACGTCATAGATATTCATACCGTTAATACTCCCTCTACTCTCTTTACTGCGTCCTGAGTTATCATGACACTCTGGTACTTCATCATATCAAATATATTCAGTGCATTTGCCTTGAGTATTTTTATGTTCTTAATGTTGCGCGCAGACAATTCAAGGTTTTGATTGGGGCCATCAATTACCAACAATGTTTTCGTAACATCAAAAGAATCAAGAACTTTTGTGAATGCCTTCGTTGAAATAGCCTCAAGATCCATATTATTAAGAACTGTTATTTTACTGCTTTTATAAAGCATAGAAAGTGCGGAACAAATTGCCACTTTCCTTGCCTTCTTGTTCATTGAAAGATTATAGATTTTAGGCTGGGGGCCGAAAGCAACTCCACCGCCTGGGTAATGAGGGGCGCGAATTGTGCCTTGTCGAGCCTGACCTGTACCCTTTTGTCGGAAAGGCTTTTTGCCGCCACCTGAAACAGCGGCTCTGTTCTTGACAGCAACAGTGCCTGCTCTTCTGTTTGCAAGCTGAATTTTTACTGCTTCATGAATAAGATATTCACGAACCTCAGTATTAAAAACCTCATCACTGAGGTTCATTTCACCAACCTTGTTATTACTCAAATCAAAAACATCAATTGTTGCCATCTTCATCTCCAATAAGGGAGTTTTTTAAATATGTATCTTTACGGAGTTTTTCATAACAATGAGACTATTCTTTGAACCTGGAATTGCACCTTTAATAAGAATCAGATTGTCTTGAGCATCTACTCTTACAACGGTTAACTTCTGAACAGTCACCTGCTCATTACCAAGTTGACCAGGCATTTTCTTGTTTTTGAAAACTCTTGATGGTGTCGCAGAACATCCGATAGAACCAGGTGCTCTGTGAAAATTTGAGCCATGGCTTGCACGGCCACCCTTAAAACCCCAGCGCTTGATAACACCCTGAAAACCTTTACCTATACTGATACCTGTAACATCGACAATATCGCCTGCGACAAATAAGTCAGAAGTAAGAACATCACCTACCGAGTACTGGTCGCAATTGTCAAACTTCAACTCACGAAGATATGTGAAACCACCCCTGCCTGCTCTTCTTGCATGTCCAATCTGTGGTCTGCTCAATCGCGAAGTCTCTACAGGTTGATAACCGACCTGCAAAGCCGCATAACCATCCCGCTCGACGGTCTTTTTTTGCAGAACTACACAAGGGCCAGCCTCAACAACAGTCACAGGTATCCGTCTTCCGTCATCCGCGAAGATCTGCGTCATACCAATTTTTTTACCGACAAGTCCCTTCTTCATGGTTAATAGATCCTATTCTAGTAGATTCCAGTATCAAAGCTTGATTTCAACATCCACTCCGGCAGAAAGATCGAGTTTCATAAGAGAATCAACCGTCTGTTGAGTTGGATCAAGTATGTCGATAAGTCTTTTATGCGTACGAATTTCAAACTGCTCCCGTGACTTCTTGTCAACATGAGGCCCTCTCAACACACAGTATTTATTGATCACTGTAGGAAGAGGTATGGGACCGGCAATACGTGCGCCAGTTCGCTTGGCTGTATCAACAATTTCAGTAACGGATTGATCAAGTAGCCTGTGATCATACGCTTTAAGACGAATTCGAATCTTTTGTGCTTGCATTGACTTCCTCTTTATTAAATCAATTATTCAACTATAGCGCTAACAACGCCAGCGCCAACAGTACGGCCACCTTCACGGATTGCAAA
>JANNRW010000102.1:0-6209 GCA_031401815.1 Geobacteraceae bacterium
AATGACATTGTCGGAACCTGACAGCCTGTCAGCTTCACTGAATAGATCTTCCAGGGCTGCTGTTCTCCCCTGGCACCCATCTTTACTGCCGCTCATGCTTGCGCCGATGCAGGGGCTTACCAATCGAGCCTTGCGAGCCCATTTCATAAAGCATGCAAGACCTGACACACTCTTCACGGAATTCATGCGAGTCAATGCAGCTGCTGCTGTAAAGCGTTTATCAGCAGTGGATCTTAAAGAGATTGCTGCTTCAGAAGATGGTGTTCCACTGGTGGTGCAACTTGTCGGTCACGGCAGGGAAGCGCTTGTTTCGGCAGCTCTTGCAGCCCAGGATGCGGGAGCTTCCCACATAAACCTGAACATGGGATGCCCATATGGCCGGATGACCAGCGGGCTTACCGGAGGCGCCATGCTCCGTTCCCCTGCGGATCTTGCCCGGATCATACCGGCGTTGCGGGGGGTAATCAGAGGCTCTTTTTCAGTAAAACTTCGCTCCGGTTATGACGATCCTGAGCAGATTCTCTCTCTGCTGTCTCTCTTTGAAACAGCAGAGGTCGATTTTCTGATACTCCACCCCCGCACTGTTGTCCAGGAGTACAGCGGATCAGCCGACCACTCTGTCACAAGAAGAGTTGTGCGCGAAACCGGTATTCCGGTTATAGCCAATGGTGACATAAGAAGCGTTGCAGATGGAAGGCGAGTTCTACAGGAGACCGGCGCTGCCGGCCTGATGATCGGGCGAGGGGCTATTGCTGATCCGCTGCTGTTCGAGCGGCTAAGGGGGAGAGCAGATCCCGAGCCAAATATTAAAGCGCGAAGAGCTGAACTGAAGGGTTATCTGCTGGTGATGCTCACCAGATACTTGGAACTCTTTTGCGGGGAGACGCAGGTGCTCGGAAAAATGAAGGCAATAGTTTTTCACCTGGATGATCCTGAACTGGCCAGAACTCAGAAAGAGCTGCTCAGATCAAAAAATCTGCGCTCATTTAAAGCAGTTCTGGAAGGGCTTGAGTGAATTGGAATATATCCCGGCTTCAGAACATGAATCGCCGCATGCTTACATTCAGCAGCAATCCTGCCCCGATCATCGAGGTAATCAAAGAGGTTCCACCGTACGAGAAAAAGGGGAGCGGCACCCCTACCACCGGAAAAAGACCGATCACCATCCCCATATTGATAATGATGTGAAAACAGAACATGGCTGAAACCCCGACTGCCATGAGAGCTCCGAAGCGGTCATTACACCGGCTGGCCACATGCAGACCCCACAAAACCAGCAGAAGATAAAGTAACAGTATCAGCATACAGCCGAAAAACCCCCACTCCTCCGCAAACACGGAAAAAGCAAAATCAGTATGCTGCTCCGGAAGAAATCTGAGCTGGGTCTGTGTGCCGTGCATGAACCCCTTGCCGGACAGACCTCCGGATCCTACTGCAATCTTGCTCTGGATCAGGTGATAGCCGCTTTTGAGCGGATCTCTTTCAGGATCCAGAAAGTTCAGCACCCTGTTTTTCTGATAATTCCTGAGAAGAAAGTGCCAGGCAACATAGACAAGGGGAATAGAGGTAAGGAGCAGAGAAAGCAGTGCGCTCCATCTGACACCAACTGTGACTGTTATAGCTCCGGCGATAAGACATACAAGTATCGCCGTACCAAGATCAGGCTGTTTTACGATCAGCAGTGCCGGCATTGACAGAAGAAACAAGGGGAGAGCAAGCTGCCTGAGTCCCAATCCTTCAGAAATCTGATATTTTGAAAAGAAGCGGGCAAAAGTAATTATTATGATAATCTTCATCGGCTCTGACGGCTGCATGCTGAAAAAGCCGAGATTAAGCCAGCGGGTAGCACCCATGGAGGTCTTTCCGGCAAACAGCACCATTATGAGCAAAAAAAGGAGTAGTCCATATCCCCAGTAGGCAAGATCTTCCAGTAAATGATAGTCAATGCTGCAAGTAACAAAAATGAGCCCGATTCCGATTAATATCCAGTAAACCTGCTTCATAGGATAAGAGGTTCCTGTAGAGATGTACGACGCAGAAGCGCTGTAGATATTCAGTATACCTATTCCAGCTATCGCAATGATCAGTATCAGTATTTTCCAGTCGAAACTGGCCAGAAGCCTTCTGTCGATCATCTGTCGCCCCTAGGAGAAGTATCGACTTTATCACCATCTTCCCCCGGGGAAGAGAGCGTTCTGATAACACCCTTCATCTCGAAGTACTTTCTCAGTATCTGACCGGCAACCGGCGCAGCAGCCCCTCCGCCATGCTCACCATGCTCTACAACTACGGCAACGGCAACCTCCGGCTTTTGATAAGGGGCAAATGCAACAAACAGGGCATGATCCCTGTGCTCGTACTTGAGATAGACTTTTTTCTCCTTCATTTTGACAACTTGTGATGTGCCGGTTTTCCCTGCTACCTTTACATCATGAATACGGGCAGCTGCACCGGTGCCACCTGCCTCATTGACAACAGCCCAGAGACCTTCTTTTATCAGCCCGAAATGCCTGGCCTGAAGATCTATGTTTTTCAGCAGTTCGGGGTGAAACTCCTTGATGGTTCGCCCGTCATTGTCGATTATCCTCTTGACGATGTGAGGCCTGAATATCTTGCCATCCGAAGCCAGCCCTGCAGTCATGGCTGCAAGCTGTACAGGTGTCATCAACATCGACCCCTGACCGATGGCCACAGGCAAAGTCTCCCCCTTGTACCATCTGATTCCGCTCTTTTTTTCCTTCCAGGCAGAAGTAGGCACAAAACCGCTCTTCTCATTCTCAAGCCCTATCCCCATAGGTTCGCCCATGCCGAATTTCTTTGCATAAAATGCAATTTTGTCAACGCCCAGCTGCTCTCCAAGCATATAGTAATAGACATCACATGACTCTCTTAAAGATTTCCTTAGATTTACCCTGCCATGCCCCTTTTTGTTCCAGCAACGAAAAGTGCTGTTGCCGAGCTTGTACTCTCCGGTGCAGTTAACTACTGTATTCTGATCGATAACTCCTTCTTCAAGCCCTGCCAGAGCTGTAATCATCTTGAAAGTTGAGCCGGGCGGATATTGGCCTTTGAGCGCCTTGTTTTCAAGAGGACGGCGCTTGTCTTCAAGATAGGCAGTCCATTTCTCAGGAGGCATTCTCCCGGTAAAAAGTGAAGGGTCAAACTCGGGAGTACTGGCAAAGGCCAGTATTTCGCCTGTTCCTATCTCCATGACTACAGCAGCTGCCGCCTTGCCACCCATCACCATTTCAGCATGTTTTTGCAGTTCAAGATCGATAGTAAGTTCGATACTCTGACCTGGAACCGGAACTGTTTCGCTGATAGTGCGCAGATAGCGTCCTCTTGCATCAACCTCTATCTGCCTCCCACCGTCAAAACCATGAAGATACCCCTCATAACTTCGCTCAATTCCGTTTTTACCAACATAATCTCCGGAATTATACTCTTCAAACTCAGGGAGCTGTAACTCTTTTTCTGAAATTTCTCCAATATAACCAAGCAGATGCGAGGCAACATTACGGAAAGGATATTCCCTTACAGGTTTCACTGCCAGCTCTATACCGCCTAGGCGCAATCTGTTCTCTTCGAAATATTCAAGTTGATCGCGAGACAGGCCGGATGCGAGAATTATCGGAAAATATTTTGCCCTTTTTTTTCCTTTTTCCCATTTTGATCTGAGCTCTGTCATATCAATTTTCAGAATTGCGGAAATCTCAGCCAACAGAATATCCTTATCCTTCACTTCGCCCGGAATAACCGCAAGACTGTACGAAGGGGTACTGCTGACTATATGCTTGCCACTCCTGTCAAGAAGTACTCCGCGTGAAGCAGCCACCGGGATGAAACGGAGTCTGTTGTTCTCCGACATCTCCTTTAGTCTGTCTGCCTCAATAAACTGGAGAAACCAGAGCCTGCACAAAACAATCGCAAATAATATCACTACCGCCAGGGAGAGGATCATTATCCTTCGATGCAGCTGCTGACCCGCTCTTATGAAGCGCTGACTCTTCAACTTCGTGCGCTCTTGAGGTTAAAGGACCATATCCCGAATATCAACGAGGTGAGAAAAGCATTTACTACAGAGTGTGGCAGAAGATTTGTCAGAAAAGAAGCAATCATGCCGGAGGGAGCTGAAAAGAGGATGAGGATGAGGATGGAGATTACAGCATCTATAATGGTAGCGAAAAATACCACAACTATCATCAGGTGATCACTGTCTGTGTAAAGCTTGTCAGCCAGTTTGCGGAGCAGCAGATAAACCAGCAGCAGAGAAATACCGGAAAGCCCGAAATATATCCCGCTGAAAACACCCTGGATCAGACCGAGCAGATAAGCAGCAACTCCGCCGGAAATCGTGGCATCGACGCGAAGGGCAATATACGACACAAGGATAATAATGAGATTCGGCTTGAATGGATCCTCAAAAAAGAGTGGCAGCACAGAAATCTGCAGAATTATGGCAAGAATCAGCCAGAGAAAAAATATTGCCGGCCTTTGCATCGGTAGTTATTCCCATTCAATAGTGGCAGGCGGCTTGCTTGAAATATCGTATACAACCCTGTTGATCCCCTTGACTTCATTGATTATCCGGCTGCTTATCCGTGCAAGATCTTCATAAGGGAGCTGATACCATCCGGCTGTCATGAAATCCCTGGTCTCAACCGCTCTCAAGGCAATAACATATTCATATGTTCTGCCATCGCCCATAACGCCGACGCTTTTTACCGGTAGAAATACAGCAAACGCCTGGCTGATCTTGCTGTAATGTCCGCTTGAGTAGAGCTCTTCAATGTATATTGCATCGGCGCGGCGCAGGATATCGGCATACTCTTTCCTGACTTCGCCAAGGATACGCACACCCAGCCCCGGCCCCGGAAAGGGGTGCCTCCAGACCATCTGATGCGGGAGCCCCAGCTCTTCACCAATGGCACGGACTTCATCCTTGAAAAGCTCCCTCAATGGCTCAAGCAGTGACAGCTTCATATATTCAGGAAGACCGCCAACATTATGATGGCTCTTGATGTTATGAGCCTTGCCGCTCTTTGCTCCGGCAGACTCTATAACATCAGGGTATATGGTTCCCTGGGCGAGCCATCTGGCATTTTCGATTTTTGAAGATTCTTCCTCAAATATCTTCACAAAAAGATTGCCGATAATCTTCCTTTTGCGTTCAGGGTCACTCACACCGGAAAGTCCGGATAAAAAAGACTCTTCAGCATCAACACGAATCACCTTTACACCAAGATTCCGGGCAAAGGTTGCCATAACCTGATCACCCTCTCCCAGGCGAAGCAGCCCGTTATCGACAAATACACAGGTAAGCTGGTCACCAATGGCCCGATGAATAAGCGCCGCAGCCACAGAAGAGTCTACACCCCCAGAGAGGCCAAGAATCACATGATCTGAACCGACCTGAGCCCTTATCCGCTCAACTGCATCGATGATAATCTGCCCTGGCGTCCATCTGCCTGTGCAGCCGCAGATCTTTCGGACAAAAGAGTCAATCAGGATCTCACCCCGGGGGGTATGGTTCACTTCAGGGTGGAACTGGACAGCATAAAGATTTCGTTTTGAATCCTGTATGGCGCAGACCGGAGCATTGTCAGAAAAGGCTACAACCTCGAAACCTTCAGGCACCCTTGCAACATGATCCCCATGGCTCATCCAGACAGGGCTCTTCCCCTCAGTGAAAAACCCGTCAAAAAGGAGTCCGGGGTTCCCGACAGCAAACAGTTCGGCATGCCCGAACTCGCGCTTTCCTGCAGGAACAACCTCACCACCAAAATGACGGCTCATAAGCTGCATCCCGTAACAGATGCCAAGCAGAGGGACACCAAGCTCGAAAAGCTCCTCGGCAACTCCCGGCGCCCCCTCATCATAAACAGATCTAGGGCCGCCTGAAAGGATAATTCCCGAAGGGGCAAAAGCGCGAATCTGCTCAAACTCCATATCAAACGGGTGGAGCTCGCAAAAGACATGCGCCTCCCGCACCCTGCGTGCAATAAGCTGCGTGTACTGGGAGCCGAAATCAAGGATGATTAGTGTCTGGTTCATCAGTTTCTTCGTAGAAGTCTATTTGCCCATGCCCACGCGCTGCGCGGCCTGGAAAAGTTTGCCTTCGGTCCGGATGGCAGGAGCAATGACGATTTCAGTCAATTGCATTTCGCGGATGTTATGCGCGCCGACATTGCCCATGCAGGTCCTGAGCG